>DAORJC010000054.1:0-17076 GCA_035438885.1 Aquabacterium sp.
GCCAGTCCTGCACGGCGGTCTGCACCCCGGCGACCAGCACCTCGATGGTGTCGGGCTGGTAGGTCATCTCGCTCAGGAAGCGGGTGACCTGGCGGCCCTCACGGAACACCGGGTGGCGCACCACCTGGCGCAGGTAGGCCAGGTTGGTCTCGATGCCCGCGACCCGGGTGTCGGCCAGGGCCGCATCCATGGCCAGCAAGGCTTGCTCGCGGGTGTCGGCCGTGACGATGATCTTGGCCAGCATGGGGTCGTACCAGGCGGGCACGTCGGTGCCGCGCTCGACCCAGCTGTCCACTCGCGCGTCGGTGGGGAAGACCACCTCGGTCAAGAGGCCTGCGCTGGGCTGGAACTGGCGGGCCGGGTCCTCCGCATACAGGCGCACCTGGATGGAGGCGCCGGTGGGCGTGGGCACCAGGGTGGGCAAGGGCGGCAGGTCGCCGCTGGCCAGGCGCACCATCCACTCGACCAGGTCCACGCGGCAGACCTGCTCGGTCACGCCGTGCTCCACCTGCAGGCGGGTGTTGACCTCCAGGAAATAGAACTGGCCCGTGTCCGCGTCGTAGACAAACTCCACCGTGCCAGCCGATCGGTAGTTCACGGCCTGGGCCAGGCGCACCGCGGTGGCGTGCAGCTCGCGGCGTTGGACGTCGGTCAAACCGGGGGCAGGGGTCTCTTCGATCACCTTCTGGTTGCGACGCTGCACGGAGCAGTCGCGCTCGCCCAGGGCCAGCACGCCACCCAGGCCATCGCCAAAGACCTGCACCTCGATGTGGCGGGCGCGCTCGACGAACTTCTCCAGAAAGAGCCCAGCATCCTTGAAGTTGGCCGAGGCCAGGCGCTGCACCGAGGCAAAGGCCTCGGCCACATCGGCCTCGCTGCGCAGCAGGCGCATGCCGATGCCGCCGCCGCCCGCCGTGCTTTTCAGCATCACCGGGTAGCCGATGCGCGCGGCTTCGCTCAAGGCATGGCCCACATCGGCCAGCAGGCCCGAGCCGGGCAGCAGGGGCACGGCGTTGGCCTGGGCCAGGTCACGCGCGGTGTGCTTGAGGCCAAAGGCGCGCATCTGTGCGGCCGTGGGCCCTATGAAGGCGATGCCCGCGGCCTCGCAGGCCTCGGCAAAGGCGGGGTTCTCAGACAGGAAGCCATACCCGGGGTGGATGGCCTGGGCGCCGCATTCACGGGCGATGCGCAAAATGGTGTCGGCGCGCAGGTAGCTCTCGGCCGCCGGTGCCGGGCCCACACCGTAGGCCTCGTCGGCTTCGCGCACATGGCGGGCCATGGCGTCGGCCTCGGAGTACACGGCCACGCTGCGGATGCCTAGCTGGCGCAAGGTGCGGATGATG
The DNA here is from genome assembly GCA_035438885.1 of Aquabacterium sp. Classification (GTDB taxonomy): domain Bacteria; phylum Pseudomonadota; class Gammaproteobacteria; order Burkholderiales; family Burkholderiaceae_C; genus Aquabacterium. The sequence goes on from DAORJC010000054.1 coordinate 1,344, forward strand.
CGGCAGGCAATGGCGCCGCGGTTGGCAATCAGAACCTTGTCGAACATGGTGTCCTGGTGCGGGCCGTCCCGCCAACGTGTGTCGCGCCACAGGTCGTCCTGCGCGCCAGATGTCGATGAATGCCGATGAATGCTCAGAGCGGGTCCCACACCAGCAACTGGATGGGCGTGGGGTTGTAGGCGTTGCAGGGGTTGTTGAGCTGCGGGCAGTTGGAGATCAGCACCCACAGGTCCATCTCGGCACGCATCTCCACGTACTTGCCGGGGCCCGAGACACCGTCGTCAAACTTGAGCTGCCCGTCAGCGGTGACCGGCACGTTCATGAAGAAGTTGATGTTGGGCACCAGGTCCCGCTTGCCCAGGCCGATGTCGGCGTGCTGCAGCGCGATCAGGTAGTTGTCGCGGCAGCTGTGCATGTACTTCTTTTGCAAGGCGTAGCGCACGGTGTTGCTCTCGGCCGCACAGGCCCCGCCCAGCGTGTCGTGCCGGCCGCAGGTGTCAGCCACGATGGTCAGCATGGCCTGCGCCTCGTTGCTGTAGAGCACCGAGCCCGTGGTCAGGTAGATGCCGCCTTGGCGCAGCATGGTGTCGGTGGCGCTGTAGTGCTCGGCCAGGTCATCGCGGCTGTAGAAGATCACGTCGGCCGCCTGGTTGCCCTCCAGGTCGACGATGCGCAGCGTCTGTCCCCGATCGACCGGGAACAGGATGGGCTCGCCCGCAGGGTGGCGCTCGTTGCGCACGGCGGTGCGGGGGTCCAGGGGGCTTTCCTGCAGGCGGGTGGCAGTGGCGGTTGCGGTGATGGCAGTGGCAGTCATGGCGGTGCTCCTCACAGGTCCAGCAGGTCGGTGTTGTGGTGCGCGCGGGCGTTCTCGGGCCGGAAGGTGCGGCAGAAGTCGTCCCGGGGCGCCGGGCCGCTGTGCCAGGCCACGATGCCCACCTTGCCGGGCCCATAGGTGGTGGCCGGGTCCAACGGGTGCGGCGCGGTGGAGATGGCCACGATCAGGACCATGTCACAACGCAGCTCGACAAAATCGCCCGGCTGCACATGTTGGGGCGCAAAGGCAAAGCGGCCTTCGGCATCGACACTGACCTTGCTGAACAGGTTGACCGGCGCGATCAGGTCGCGGCGGCTCAGGCCGTGTTTGCCGATCTCGATGAGCAGGCCGTCCTTGCCGGATCGGTACATCGCGTTGCGGTGCTGTTCAAAGCGGTGCTCGCCGTACCGCTGGGTCATGAGGGTGTGGTCCAGCAGCGCGCCCATCGGGTCGTGCCAGCCCAGGCTGTCGCCCGTGAAGCTGGCCATGGCACGGCCCATGTCGCTCATCAACACATGGCCCCGGGTGTAGTGCGCCGTGTGCTGGGCCTTGAGCGAGTCAGGCATGTTGTAGCGCTCCAGCTTGTCATGCGCTGCATACAGCACCACGCTGACGTTGACCCCAGGGTCCAGCGCCACAAAGCGCAAAGCGGTGCCTCGACGCAGGCGCCAAGACCAATGCCCGCCACCGGGCACCACTTCGGACCAGCGGATCTGATCGTGGGGCACTCCCGCCATGGCGGGAGCCGGGAAGCGTTGCCAGAACGCGGTCGCATCGACCGGGGCGCTGGCAAGCGGGTTGTCTTGGGGAGGCTGGGGGGCTGAGGTCGGCATGATCGGCTCCGGCAGGTGACAAAAAAGGCGAGAGCCACTTGTGCATGCACAAGGTCCTCCCGGGCTTTTGTCCCTCCGTGGAACCGCGCGAACGCGGCCGACCGCTCTCGGACCAGGCAACCCGGCCTGCGAACAGGCCGGGTTCGGAACCCTAGCGATCATGTTGGCAACTGGACGGCGACCGACCCTTTGCCACTCTCATGGATAGATGAGCAATATCAATGCCAGGGCGAGTGCACCAGATTGGTCAGTTGGCCTCGGGCCACCTGTTGAAGCTGGTGAGCCAGCCCACCCTCGGTGCGGGGTTCGCCCCCGGACAGCACCGCGGCATCACCAACCTGGATGAAGGCCTGCAGCACCTGCCGGTGGTGTGCGATCAAGCCATCGAACAGCTCATGGCCGCGTGTCGTCGGCAAGCCTTGCGCCAGCATCAGGCGCACGAACACCTCGCGGGGCCGGGCCGGCGCATCCAGGTCGGCCAGCGTCACAAAGGACAGGTGGATCTGGTCGGAACGGACCGTGACCTGAGGCTGCGGGATGCCCTGGTGGTGATCGACCCGGGCATCGTCACGGGCAATGTGCAGCACCCCCAGGCCCGGCAGCTCGATGGTGACCAGGCCCGACAGCACCACCCGAGCCGGGCTGACAAAGTGGTAGTTGAACAGGAAGTGAAACGCATCCATCTGCCGGCGATAACAGGCGAACACCTCGTCCGTGAAGCGGCCCGTGAGGCCAACGCCCTGGTCGACCACATACGCCGCCCCGTCGGGGGCGTGGTTGATCAGCTCCAGCACCGGCATGAGGCACGAGCGGCCCGCCACCCCGATCTGCCGGCTGACGCAGTGGGCCTGAAAGGCCTGCTCGGGCGTGGGGGCCGCCCCGGTGATGGGCTGACCGCCCAGCAGCGCCAGATAGGGCTGCAGCGTGGCGGGCAAGGCCTGGCGTTGCTGGTGGTGGCGCAGGCTGCGCGCCCAACCGCCCGCGCCCCAACCCACCTCGCGCTGATAGGCCTCGTGAAAGGACACGAGCTCGGAGCGGAACTCTGGGGCCAGCGCAGCCTGCGGCCTCACCCGGACCTGCCGGTCACGGCTCAAGCACAGGTCCTGCGGTGCGATCAACAGGTGAGCCGGGGTGATCACCCGCACCGGCTGCTCGGGGTCGACCACGAACAAGCCCCAGCCATGGGGCCCCTGGCGCAACTGCACGTTGTCGGCCACGCCGCCCAGGGCGCGGAACCGCTGCAGCAGGTCGGCCGCTTTCGTGCCCTGGCTCATGCCGCCGCAGGCTCAAAAAGCCACGGACACGCCCACCCGCAAGGCTTGTGATCGGTACTGGTCGGACCCGCTGACATGCAGGTACTGTAGCTGCGCCATCACGGCCGGCCCCGCCTGAAAACGCAAGCCCACGGTGCCCGACCACTGCTCACGGGGCACGCCCTGCACCGACAGGACCGCATCGGTGTCGCTGTTGGTGGCATCGGCGTAGCGCACCGTCTGCCTGAGGTCACTTTGGTGATGTCGCCCGTACTGCAGGTCCAGGAACGGACGCAGCATGCCGCCGGCCACTGGCAGGTCGGTGAACAGCTTCATGCCCACCGATGCCGAGTGGCTGCTGACCCTGCTGCGGTCGTAGGCCACCGCCAGCGTGGAGCCGGTCTCGGTGGCAGTGCCCAGCGTGGTCTCGCTGACCGAGGCCTTCACATGCGGTTGCCACCCCAGCTGCCCCCACTGAAAGGGCTGACTGACCTGAAGGGCCGCCACGTTGACCTGGCCCGATCGCCGCGCGCTCAGCATCACATCGGACGCCCGCTCGCTTTTGAACGCGATCTCGCCATGCCCCACGACCGCATCGATCTGCAGGTGTCCCGGCAGGCCATGGCGCACATAGGCCAGTGCCGTGGTCTGGCGAGCCTGCAGCTGCGAGCCTTGGCCATCGGTGTCCGTGCGGTCGCGCCCATGACCCAGGGCCACCCCCACGCGCCACTGCGGCCCCCAGGCACTGACGATGCGATCCAGCCCCCAGGTCAGGCCCTGGGTGTGAAACCCCTCATCACGCCCAGCGCCTCGCAAGGTGCCGCGCTCGATGCTGCCCGCCGCCCAAGTGCCTGGGCCGTCTGGTGCGATGTCCAGCCGGTCCCACACATGGCTGAGCTGCGTCATCGTGAAACGATGGCTGACCTGAACCTGCGCGGCCAGCAACTGGCGAACGGACTGGCTGTCAGCCAATGGCTCACGCGGTACGCTGAGCGGCACCAAGTGCAAGGTCGATTCCTTCTGGATGTTGTAGTCGGACAGGGTACGTCCGTCCTCCAGCGTCTGGCCCGCAAAGACCAGCCGCTGCTGATCCGGCGGGATGCCTTCCTTGTCCTGGATTTTGGCCTTGACGTTGTCGATCGTGTCGTTGGCCTCGACCTCCAGCGCGATGTTCTTGCCGGTCAAGGTCCTGACAAAGATCTGCATGGCCAGGGCGGCCGTGGAGGACAGTGACAGGCTGACCATCAGCAACAGCCGGATCAGCGCCTGAAGCCAGGTCGCAAAAGGCGCGTGCTTGTTCGTGTGCCTGATGCACGGCGCTGCGGCCGGTGCCGTGGAGCGGAAGGTGAAGCCCCCCGCGGAGGATGTGATCTCAAGAGACTCGCGTTCGGTCATGCCCCACCCAGTGTTTGAACAAGGCCCGCATGGCTTGAAACACCGCCTGGAGCCCCTTGGTTTTTGGAATCGCCACAACGGGCACATCGTCTGCACTGCGTTGCAGCAGCACATAGGGCGGGGGCTGATACCCGCAGGCACGACGCAGCGGCCGCCCTGCAGTCATGGACACCGTTTGAGCTGGCATGACGATCTCCTCATTGCACCCTGGATATCGGCAAAAGCCGATGGCACCTGAGGAAAGATTCACGGCTCCCGAGGGAGCCGTGTGGTGTGCGTCAGCTGACCAGACCTCGTCCGCTCTTGCGCAGGCCGGGGCCATGCTCCAAGGGCTGTCGCACCGCTCGGTGCACATCCCCCAGCGTCAGGCCGATGCCCTGCAGGAACTGATCGCGCAGCTCCAGCACCGAGTCCACCGACTCGTCAGAAGCATCGCTCAGGTAGTCCTGAATGCGCTCCAGCTCGTCGAGCTGGCTCTCGCTGAACGTGGCCTTGGCCCAGTTGGGCAGCATGGTGCATTCGGTCAGGCCCCACGCCAAGGGACGACGGTGAACCTCCTGGGCCAGCATGGCCTGATTCAGGTCCTGGAGCGAGCCCGCATCCAGGTCCTCCACCAGGCCATGTTCAACCACCTGCGCGGCCACCACCCGGGGCTCGGCCACGTCCATCACGACGCGGCACAACACCAACTCACCATGGGCATGCAGGCGGTGTCGCCAGTGCCCCTGAAACAAACAAGCCGGGGCGATCGGTTGATCCCTGTCCGACGAAACGTTGTCAAACCAGTTCATGGCGCCATCCTCCGTGAGAGCGGTTTCAGGAAGGTGCCCTCTGCGTTACTGCACAGGCCACTGATGACCATCATGCAGAAATCGGGCCCGCTTGAGTGGGAGGAATTGGCATGTTTAACCCGATTCGGGGTTTTCCTGCAACGAGGCCTCGCGGGGGGTGGATTCGCCCTTATGCTGGAGTGCTGGGCGTAGAGCGACCCACCTTGTCGACGGCTCCGATGGGCTGCAGCAACCAGGCCAACTCGCCCTCGGTGAGGCGCGTGGCCCCCGCCTGAGCCTCGCCATGCAGCCCTTGGGCCAAGGCCGCTTTTTTGGTCTGCATGGCCACGATGCGTTCCTCAAGGGTGCCCTGAGCCACCAGTTTGTGCACAAACACCGTGCTTTGCTGGCCCATGCGGTGGGCACGGTCGGTGGCCTGGTCTTGCGCAGCCGGATTCCACCACGGATCGACATGGATCACCGTGTCGGCCTGAGGCAGGTTCAGCCCCACGCCCCCAGCCTTCAGGCTAATGAGGAACAAGGGCACCTGGCCTGACGTGAAGCGCGCCACAATGTCTTCGCGATTCTTGCTCTGCCCGGTCAGCTTCACCCAGGTCAGCGAGGTCTTGGCCAGCGCCTTTTCAATCAGGGTGAGCATGGACGTGAACTGCGAAAACACCAGCACCCGCCGGCCGTCCTCAACCATGGTGGGCAGGTTCTCCAGCAGCCAGTCCATCTTGGCCGAGGTCTTGACCTTTTTGGCGGCATCCAGCGGCACCAGTTGGGGGTCACAGCACACCTGACGCAACTTGAGCAAGGCATCGAGCACAGCGATCTGTGAGCGTGCCAGGCCTTTGCTCTGAAGCGCCTGTCGTACCTTTTCTTCAGTGGCCACGCGGATCACCTCATACAGATTGGCTTGTGCCGGCAACAACTCGATGTGCTCGATGGCCTCGACCTTGGGGGGCAATTCGGCGGCCACAGCAGCCTTGGTCCGCCGCAGCATGAAGGGCGACAGCCGGGTCCTCAACAAGGCCAGGCGCTGGCGGTCGCCATGCTTTTCAATGGGGGTGCGAAACAGTTGCTTGAAGCGCGTCTCGGTGCCCAGGTAACCCGGCATCAGGAAATGGAACAGGCTCCAGATTTCGCCCAGGTGGTTTTCCATGGGGGTGCCTGTCAGGCACAGGCGTTGCTGCGCCACCAGTTGCAGCACCGTGCTGGCCAGGCGGGTCTTGGCATTCTTGATGGCCTGCGCCTCGTCCAGCACCAAGACGGACCACGGCTGTTGGGTCAGCACCTCCTCATCGCGCAACAACAAGGGGTAGGTGGTGATGACCACATCGTGGTCAGCCACGCGAGCAAACTCACCATGGCGGTCCTGCCCATGCAACACCAGGGTTCGCAATGTCGGCGCAAAGCGCAGTAGCTCACTGCGCCAGTTGCCCACCAAGCTGGTGGGCGCCACGATGAGGGCGGGCAGACTCAAGCGATCTGCCTGCTTTTCCAACAGCAGATGAGCGATGGTCTGCAAGGTCTTGCCCAAGCCCATGTCATCGGCCAGGACCCCGCCCAGACCATGCTGGCGCAGTTGCTGCATCCAGGCCAGACCTTGCTGTTGGTAGGGGCGCAGCTCGGCCTGCAGGCCCTCGGGTGGGGCCACAGCCGACATGCCCTGGGGCTGCTTGAGCATCTGCACCAGACCCGACAAGGCCTGGCCATCACCCGCCGACATGGCCATGCCCGTCTGGCCTGGGGGTGTCTCCACCGTGGCCAGGCGCAGGGCCTCAAAGCGGTCCAGCTTGAGGGCATCGCCAGCCAGCGATCGGCCCCGCTCTTGCGTGAGCTCCATGAGCGCACCCAGCCATGGGCGCAGTGGCTCGGTGGGCACACGCCAGGGATGACCTTCGTCGTCGGTCAACCAGGTGTGGCTGGGCCAGGGGTGACCTTGCTCAGAACGGGCATGCCGGGCCTCCCATTCGGCCCAACGCTCGACCAGTTGGGGCAGCCAGGGCAAGAGGTTCACGCGCTGGTCACCCACGGAAAAGCCCAGAGAAAGGCTGAACCAATCGTTGCTCGCACCCGTGCCAGTCGGGGAGGCCCCGGCCGATGCACCCTGCAAGCTCAGGTCGACCACACCCTCGCTCATCAGGCGCTCTTGCAACACCGCATCGAGTTCAATGCGCCAGCCCATGGCGCGCCAGACCGCAAAGTTGTCATCGAGCAAGGCCAGGTCACGCTGATGAGCCGAGGGAGGCCGGGCGTGCCACCTCTTGAGCAGGGTCGGCTGCTCGGCGTCATACCCTGCAGAGTGCAGGGCATCCATCACATCGACCTCAGCCATGGGGTCACGCCAGACATGCACCGCGCCTTCTGGGGTTTCGATGACCTGCAAGTCGTGGTCGTAGGCTTGCCACAGGCCCCGGATGCCGTCGTAATCGAAAGCCAGCTCGATCTGGAATACGGCTTGCGTGGGCTGCGGATGCCGCCGGATGCACAGGCAAGGCACGGGAGGCACACGCACTTCGCGCAGCACCTTGCCACGCACGGCTTCGGGCAGAGGGGGCAAAAGCTTTATCAGGCGCGTGGCCTGCTGTCGCATCCAGTCTTCAGACAGGGCCGGCGTGGCCAGCCAGCGGCGCACATCAGCCACACGCACGCCGGGCGCATCGACCCGGCCACACACCCCGAGTTGCCGATCCAGGTACAGCATGGGCTCGCCCATGAACAGCTCGACCGATGGCGAACCGAGCTCAGGCATGAGTTGCCATTGGGGTGACACGCTGGCGGCGCCTGCGGGCGTGGCCAGCGGCGACCACACCCAGTGCAAGGCCTTGGGCTCGCCCCACTGGATGCGCTGATGAATCAGTCGCTCTGACGAGAGCAGCACCAGCTCGCCCGAACGAGCTGCATGCTCCAGCACCAGCGCCCCCATCTCGTCGCGCACGGCGTGTTGTGGCAACCCTGCGATCGGATCGGCTTTGGCGTGGGGACTCCACATCGCACTGTGGGCCTGTCCGATGTGCCAGCGTCTGAGGCGCTCGAAGGTGGGGCCCTCGCCATCGTAAGGCGACAGCGTGCTGCCCACATACCTCTGGGGTTGACTGACCTTGCCCAACTCGCCCGGCTTGTTTTTGAGACGGCGCGCCTTGCCGGGCCACAGCGTGAACCATTTGCCCTCGCCAGAATTCGCGCGGCAGGCCTCCAGCACCACGACATGCGCAAACTCGGGTGCTAAGTTCGAACGCTGCGGCGGGTCGAAGCGCAAAGCAGGGGGCGACGATTGCGCCGCCAATTGGCCCTCGGCTTGCATCAGCCAGCGATTGAGGTGTTCGTGCGGAGCTGGCTCTGGGGCCGGCGACTGTGCGCCCTCGCTGCGATACCACTCCTGATTCAGTGCATGGAACAAGACGGCCACCACATGCTTGCAGTTGAAGCCCACCGGGCAGGTGCAGTCCCCCACCACCTTCCAGGGGGTTTTGCCCTGGCGCCACAGATGGATGCTCTGCTCATAGGGCTCATCGGCGGTGCCCAGCACCTCGCCACAGATCTGAAAGTCAGACTCAGGCGCCTGAGGGTCGACTTGCACCTCGGACCACAGCACGGCCCCATCGCGGGCATAGCTCTGACCGTTTTGCCACGACCCCATGCCGAAGGACCTGAGCAACTCGCTGGACTGGGGCAACGCGACCAAGATGGGCGGCGACTGATTGGACATGACGACAACAGGAGAAAGAAAGGATCACGCCGATGTGTCCCACGGATTGAGCAAAGCCACATCGCAGGATTTGAAATCGACCACATTGCGCGTGACCAGTGTGAGTCCATGCACCAACGCTGTCGATGCAATCAACATGTCTCGGTCGGCCCCCGGGTTGGGGACATGCAAACGGGCGCAGCGCAGCGCCACGGCCGTGTCGACGGGCAGGATCCGGTCGCTGAACGCAGGGAGCACATGCCCATTCATCCAGGACCGCAGCAATGTACTTTGAGCAGGGTCCTTGCGCTCCATCAGCAGGATGCCCATTTCGATCTCCAGCACGGTGATGGCAGAGATGTAGAGCGCCGCAGGGACGACCTGACTGGCCCACTGGACGACCTGGGGCGCTGCCCTGCCGGAGCGCACCTTTCTGAGCTCAGAGACGACATTGGTGTCCAGCAGGTACATCAGCTCAAGTCCGCAGGGTTGGCAAACTGGCCTTGCAGCTTGGGGATCTCGAACTCGATGTCACCACCATCAGGCATGGCCAGCATGTCCACGATGTTGGTTTGCTGACCTGTCAGTTGCTGGTATTGCTCAATGGTCAGCAACACATGGGCAGGCCGCCCCCGGTCGGTGATGAACACCGGCCCCTGCAGCGCGGCCTTTTTGGCCTTGCTGGCGTCCTGATTGAACTCTCGACTCGTCAGAGTGGTGATGGTCATGCCTGCATCTCCGATCAGCAACGTAGATACGTTACTACAAATGGTTCGGGGCGTCAATGCAGATACCCAGGGGGCCTGCCCATGTCATTCCTGTTTTTCCTTCATGAAGCTCACGCATATGCTTCTTTTTCAGGAAAGACATCCAGCGCACATTGAGGCCTCACCGCTCATTGTTTCCGCCTGAAGGAGGCTCATCGTGCGCAGTTACCCCAAGAACAGCCCGCAAGCTGCGGCCCGCATCGTCGCTCTGGTCCTGATCTCGGACGGCCACGTCTGCCGGTCGGAGATGGACGCACTCAACCACCTGCAGATCGAGTCCGAACTGGGCTTGCCACCCGGCGGCTTTGCGCAGGTGGTTCAGACCCTGTGCGAGGACATGCTGCTCAACACCGGCTCACTCGGCCTGGTGGACCAGTCGACGCTGGCCTTGCTGCTGGCCGAGGTGGATGCACCGGCCTTGCGCCTGGCCGTGCTGCGGCTCGCCGATGCGGCCATCGTGGCAGACCACCACCTCAGCGATGCCGAGGCTCAGGTGATGGCCGCCGTGCATCGTCACTGGGTGCTGGCCGAGCCGGAGTTGCTGCCTGCTTGAGCATCCTGACCGCATCCACCGGACACCGCCGCGGTGACGGTGCGCAGGCAGCGGTGAGGGGAGAACAAGGCCAGCGCGCTACTGGCCAGAATGATGCCAAAGAGGTCGGTGAACTTCATGGGCACCATCCAAGGCCGTCACGCCATCCAGGCCGCCGTCTCCTGGCGGAAGGTGGTGGCCAGCGAACCATCCAGACGCAACGCACGCGTGGCGGCATTGCCCGGAGCGATGGTCGTCGCGGTGGGGTTGCCACGCACGCCGGTGAAGCTCAGGGTGGCCTTCTTGGTGGTGGTGTCATAGCCCGTGAGCTTGATCGTGCCCGAGTTCAGGATGTACTCGTAGTGCGAACCGCTGGCGAGCTGGTTGACCACCACCATGGCATCGCCCGCCGGGAGCGAGGAGACGGTGTAAGACTTGTTCAGCGCTGGCGCGGCCAGCTTGAGGATCACGGAACGGCAGTAGCCCCGGATCTCTTCCGTCAGGGTCACATAGAGCGTGGTCCCGTTGAGGCAAGCCTGCCAGATGGGCGTGGCGTCGGGCACGATCACCTTCAGGTCAGAGTAGGCCGTGAAGACGCTGTCCAGCTTGTACCAAATGGACGGCTGCGTCACCTTCAGACCCAGGCTGTTGACGGTGCCCGAGGCCATGGGCTGGGCACGCCCACCCTGATCGGCCTGCAGCGTTTCTTCGACATCGCTGCCACCCCCGCAGCCCACCAGGCCCACGAGTGGCACCAGCGGTGCGGTCACGATGATCTTTCTGCGGATTTCATTCATTGCATCTCTCCCGTGTTCATTTGTAGAGTCGCCGACCCATGGCGGCCTGTCGCATCACCTGGTTCACGGCAGGGCCTGGGCGCCAACCCACAAAGCCACCGGTGTTGAGGTCTTCCGAGTGCCAGCACCAGGACAGTCTGGACTTCTGGCACATGGCAATCACGTCCGTGGCAAAGGCCACGCGGCTGGCCGTCATCGCCGCCGCCGAGGTGGCCGGCTTGAGGCTCAGCGTGGCCACGGGGGGGAAGTACATCTCGCCATTGGGCTTGGTGGCCAGTTCGCGGCGGGCCACGGTGCTCACGGGTTTGGCCGCTGTGAACACGTACTTGCTGTCGATGCGGGTGATCGTCACCGGCTGATCGACGATGTTGAGTGCATTGACCGCGTTGGCCTCCGGCGAGCCGGGAATGGACTTCACCGTCAACAGAACCGTGTTGGTGAAGTAGGGGTTGATGTCCGTGCCACTGTCTTGCCACTGCTGCAGCTGGGCGGTGCTGGCGGCTCGCGTGACGCCGAAGTTGAAGCCACCGGCCCCACGGTCCTGCACCTGCTTTTGCCAACCGAACAAGGACCAGTTGATGTTGTCCACGTTGACGGTCACGGTGCTGCCGTTCGAAGTGATGGAGGTCACCTGGCGGTGGTAGTCATCCTCACGTACTTCGGAGATGCGCGTGTCGGCCGGGTTGCTCGTGGAGTTGATGTCGAAGTGAGGGTCCACATGCGAGAACTCACCCACGAAGACGGGCACGTTGTAAGCCAGCTTGAGGGTCAGCGCGACCTTGCACAACGCAGCGATGTCCGTGGCATTGTTGATGGGCTGCAACTCGGCCTGCTTCATGGTGCCGTTGTAGTAGTACCAGATCCAGCGCGTGCCCGACGGATAGGTCAGGCCCAGCCCCTCATAGGCCCAGTTGGCCACGCCCTGGTGCGTCACCTCGCCCGGGTCGTAGAAGTGGAAGGAATAAACCACCTTCGAGTCCTGCACCAGCCACTTGTTGGGGGTGGCGGTGCCGAGCATGCCGTCATAGAAGATGCCCAGGCCATTGGATCCACCCCAATAGATGCCTTCCACCACCAGCGGCGTGGTCGTGTCCAGCGCTTGCGTGCGAATGGCCGCGGCGATCCTGGACGCCAGGCCCGGCCAGTTCATGGTCGGGTGGGCATTGAGCTCTGCAAAGCTCATGGTCTGGCTGGGTGCCGGCTCATTGAGAAGGTCGTAACCGATCACGGCCTGGCTGTTCTTCCAGCGCTTGGCCGTGGCCACCCAGAACTTGGCCAGCGTGTCCTGCATGTCCAGAGCGGTGGTGGCCAGGGGGTAGTCATCACCGGCGGGCTTGTCCACCCACAGGCGGTCACCTTCGGTCTTGAAGAAGTCGAGCGTGAAGATCACGCCCAGCCCCAGGGATTCGCAGACCTTGAGGATCTCGTCGAGTTGCTTGGCGATGGTGGCCAGTGGCAGCTTGCCCAGCGCGTTGAGCGTGGGGGTGTCCCAGCCTTCCTTGGCGACGGTGATGAAGTCCCGGGCGCTGAGGGTGTAGTCGTTGCCCCAGGCGAACCACAGGCGGATCGCATTGATGCCCCGGTTGGCGGCCAGGTTGGCCAGGATCTGCGGCTGCCCAGCCGACTCCAGGCTCAAGCCGATGACATTGGTGGCCGTGATGAGGCCCTGATTCCAACGGTCCCAGCAATTGGATTTGTTGACTTTGGAAATTGGCATGCGTAGCGCCCTCCTTGATTTCCTGTGTTTGTATGAATGCGGTTTTATGTGCAAACCGTCACGTGCGCGCAGTCTATTTCAGTTCCAGCCCGTGGCTGCTACTGCTTGTTACTGCTGTTTTTTCTTCGTCAGACTCACAGCTGCTGCCCGCTTGACCATCCTGACGGCATCAAACGGACACACCTGCACGCACTGCACACACACCGTGCAGCCGCTCTCGTCGTGCAGCACCGCGCGCTTGCGACCCCAGCCGTTGGGCCCCTCGGCCTCCAGCCACAGCACCTTGGGTTCGCACGCGGCCACACAGCGGCCGCAGCCGGTGCAGCGGTCAGGGTCAATCTCGGGCAGGGCTTTGGGATGAGACATGGGCTGTCTCCTGGGCCCAGGCTCAGCCCAGCACCTTGGCCAAGCCCCAGATGGCACAGGCACCGGACACCACCGCGGTGACGGTGCGCAGGCCACGGTGGGGGGAGAACAAGGCCAGCGCGCTGCTGGCCAGAATGATGCCAAAGAGGTAGGTGAACTTCATGGGCACCATCTTAGGGGAGGTGCTGGTGGCCAGGCGTGCGCCTTGAAACTCAGTGCATCAAGGCCATGGACAAACTTGCGCCTGCCGCCAGGCAGGCCAGCAAACTGGCGAGGCCCAGCCAGTTGGTGCGCCTTCTGTTTTGTTCGATGCGCTGGATCAACTGCGTGTTTTGTTCGGACAACGCTTTGATGATCTCGGCCGATGCCAGCATCTGCGCGTGAAGTTCGGCCAGCTTGGCTTCGTTGTCAGCCAGCCGTTGAGCCCACTCCGCTGCATAGGGCATGTCTGCCGCTACGTCGGTCGCTGCGGCAGGCTCTGCGCCTTGCGGCTTCCTGGCCACCGACTTCCACAGCTTCTTGGCGCCATCGGTGATCTTGGGCGCATTGCTGATGACCTCTGTCCAGGGAACCGCCTTCAGAACGGTGAGCCATCCGATCGCCATGGGTTGCCTTTCATCGTTGCAAGCTGGCCATCATGCACCGATCGAGGCCTGCAGATCTCCATGCAGAGCCATCGCGTCTTGCATGGCCCACTGTCGGGCAAGTTGTTGCAGCGGGGTGGTCACGTCGACATGGCCAATCCCGCTGGCAACAAGCGCTCAGTTCTGCGGTGCGTAGCTTGCTGGTGGCACGACGATCACCGTTGTGTTGCCGCCGCCGGTTTTGCCTGTGTTACCCGTGGGTCCTGCTGGGCCCGCAGGACCCGCTGAGGGCGTCACCACCACGGGCGCGACAGGCGTCGCTGGTCTGTCGCAGGCGACAAGGCCAAGGCTGGCCAACAGAGGGATCAAAAACAAAGCGCGCGTCATGGTGAGTCCTTATGAATAGGTCCAACAGGCTAGATGCCCAGCGCGCGGCGGTCTGTGCGCTGCCGCACCAAGAGATTCCTCACACTGCACGCCGCATCATTGATGCTGGGCACCTCCTGCGCCAGATCATCGATGCGTTCGCTGAACAGCTCTGTCCCCAGCCTGCGGCACTTACGAGCCAGGCGCAGCCGAAGGCCAAGCGCTTCTCTATAGAGCAGCAACGTTGAAAACGATGCTTCATTAAAATGAATCATATAGACCACATTAGATTCACCATAAGCTATCATCAATACATGGTTAATTAGCCTATAGGCCAGCAATGTCTCCCGAACTGAACCAACTTCGACTTGAGCAGTTGCAATCCACCTTGTCCGCTTACGCGGACCTGGTGAAGCGGCAAGCGCCGTCACGGGGATGGTTGAAGCTCATCCGAGAGAGCTTGGGGCGTACGCAACGCCAGCAGGCTCAGCGGCTGGGCATCACCGGGCCGACGCTGCACAAGTCCGAACAGTCCGAAGCGGAGGACCGCATCACGTTGGGGCAACTGCGAAAGCTGGCCGACGGGCTCGACTGCGAGCTGGTCTATGCCCTGGTTCCACGGCGACCGCTCACGGATGTGGTCCAGGAGCGTGCGCGCGCCATCGCCATGGAAGAGGTCGGGGGCGTGGCCCACACCATGGGTCTTGAGGACCAGCGCCCAAGCGCCGAGCGACTTCGCAAGCAGGTCGAACGAAGGACTGAAGAGCTGCTTCGCGGTCGGTGGTCGGACCTATGGCGATAGACCTCGACGAACAGGATGGCCAGACCCCTCTGGACCCCGACGAGAAAGCCGGCCTCATCCCCGAGCATCTCACCACCAAGGGCGACCTGAACGACTGGGAGCAGGAAAACATCCTGCGCGCCGTGCGCTGGTTGAAGCAGACGCGTTCGCCGGACGTGCTCAGCGAGGGGTTCTGCCGGTTGCTGCACGCCAAGATGTTCGACCTGACCTGGTCATGGGCGGGCACGTTTCGCAAGTCAGACAAGAACATCGGCTGCGACTGGACTCAAGTGTCGGTACGGCTCAGGAACCTGTTCGACAACACACGCTGGTGGATCGACAACGCCACGTTCCCGCCCGACGAAATCGCGGCGCGCTTTCACCGCGACCTGGTCTGGATTCACCCCTTCCCCAATGGCAACGGGAGGCACTCCCGCATGATGGCCGACGCGCTCCTGCGCAGCCTGGGCCGGCCTGCGTTCTCCTGGGGAAGCGGCGGCAATCTGGTTGCCGCCAACGACGCAAGGGCCAGGTATCTGGCAGCTCTAAGAGCCGCAGACCAAGGCGACCATCGGCTGCTGCTTGGGTTTGTCCGCAGCCAAGGATGATGTCGCGATCCGGCAAGTCGTAGGGCGCCACAGTCGATGCGACCAGAGTCTCTAAAAATCAAGCACTTACGAATGACTGCGCCACAGCCAGGGTAAGGGTCTGTCACATTCGCTGCGACTGCCCTACATCGCGCCAAAGTTGCAGCACTCGCAACTTGAAGTGCCACATGACTTGCCCGTTTTTGTTGAAGGGTACGAAAGCTGCTGGGATCCACTGATTGTGAGGTTGCCCCCGAAAAGTGGAGTTCTTAGCTCATGACCACAATGCTGGAAAGGAGCGAAGAAATGGTCGACAAGGGGTGATCTCGGTTTCGGTGCAAAAACCTCCGCCTTCTGACAAGGGTTAACCCTCTGTTCAACAGGCTGCGCAGGGGGGAAGCTGGGCGCCGACGTTACTACCTAGTCGCCTTCAAGGTCAGGTTTGAAGCAGGCCTACTGCTCTGACTCTTATCGATC
>DAORJC010000055.1:0-16926 GCA_035438885.1 Aquabacterium sp.
TCGGTGGTTTTGACACCCAACTGACCTATGAGTTCTTCCAGGGCTTTGTCAACCACGCGGGCGTGACGCTGCACATCGACAACCTCAAGGGCGTCAATGCGCACCACCAGTGCGAAACCGTGTTCAAGGCCTTTGCACGGGCCTTGCGCGCGGCGCTGGAGCGCGACCCCCGCATGGCCGGTGTGATTCCCTCGACCAAGGGTTCGCTGTGAGCGTCGTTTCCTCGTTTTTGGCAGCTTGACGTCATGAGTCAGATTTCCACCGTGGCCGTGATCGATTACGGCATGGGCAACCTGCGTTCCGTGTCACAGGCTGTGCAGCATGCCGCGCAAGGGCTGGACCTCCAGGTCGTGGTCACCAACGATCCTGACGTGATCAAGGGTGCCGGGCGCGTGGTGTTGCCAGGGCAGGGCGCCATGCGCGACTGCATGCGTGAGCTGCGCGAGGCCCATGGCGGCGAGCTGCTGGGCGCCGTGCTCGATGCCGCAGCAAACAAGCCCTTGATGGGCGTGTGCGTGGGCATGCAGATGCTGCTGGATCACTCCGAAGAGCAGGACACCCCCGGCCTGGGCCTGATCCCCGGCCGCGTCATCAAGTTTCGACTGGATGGGCAGACTCAACCCGACGGCAGCCGCTACAAGGTTCCGCAGATGGGCTGGAACCGCGTGCACCAGAGTGCACACCCAGGTTTGCATGGTGGTCAGCCGCACCCTGTGTGGGCTGGCATTCCGCAGGACAGCTATTTTTACTTTGTTCACAGCTACCATGCGGTTGTGGACAATCCCCAACACAGCGCCGGAGAGACCGACTACGGCGTGCGCTTTACCTGCGCGGTGGCTCGGGATAATATTTTCGCCACGCAGTTCCATCCAGAAAAAAGTGCCGAGCACGGTTTGGCGCTGTACCGCAATTTCCTGACCTGGCAGCCTTGAGCCCGCCAGGCGTTTGAACCCTTTTTCCCACCCACTGGCCCCACCGCCATGCTGCTGATCCCTGCGATTGACCTGAAAGACGGTAAATGCGTTCGCCTCAAACAAGGCGACATGAATGACTCCACCACCTTTGGCGAGGACCCGGCGGCCATGGCCCGTCGGTGGCTGGATGCCGGCGCTCGTCGCCTGCACCTGGTCGACCTGAACGGCGCCTTTGCCGGCAAGCCTGTCAACGAGGCCGCCATCAAGGCCATCCTCAAAGAGGTCGGTGAAGAAATTCCCGTGCAACTGGGTGGCGGCATCCGTGACCTGGACACCATCGAGCGTTACCTTGACGGCGGTCTGAGCTACGTCATCATCGGCACGGCCGCGGTCAAGAACCCCGGTTTCCTGCGCGATGCCTGCACGGCCTTTGGTGGTCACATCATCGTCGGCCTCGATGCCAAGGATGGCAAGGTCGCCACCGATGGCTGGAGCAAGCTCTCGGGTCACGAAGTGGTCGACCTGGCCAAAAAGTTCGAAGACTACGGCGTGGAAGGCGTGATCTACACCGACATCGGCCGTGACGGCATGCTCTCGGGCGTCAACATCGAGGCCACCGTCAAGCTGGCCCAGGCCCTGACGGTGCCGGTCATCGCCTCTGGTGGCCTGTCCAACATTCAGAACATCGAAGCACTCTGCGCGGTCGAATCCGATGGCGTCGAAGGCGTGATCTGCGGTCGTGCCATTTACACCGGTGACCTGGACTTTGCCGCTGCACAAAAGCGTGCCGACGAACTCAACGGCGGTCTTTGAGTGCTGGCCAAACGCATCATTCCCTGCCTGGATGTGACCGGCGGTCGCGTTGTCAAGGGCGTCAACTTCGTTGAACTGCGCGACGCTGGAGATCCGGTCGAGATCGCCGCACGCTACAACGACCAGGGCGCCGACGAGCTCACCTTCCTGGACATCACGGCCACCAGCGATGGTCGGGACGTGATCCTGCACATCATCGAAGCGGTCGCTTCCCAGGTCTTCATTCCCTTGACCGTGGGTGGGGGCGTTCGGGTGGTGGAGGACGTGCGCCGCCTGCTCAACGCGGGCGCTGACAAGGTCAGCTTCAACTCGGCGGCCGTGGCCAACCCCCAGGTCATCCGTGATGCCTCCGAGCGTTATGGGTCGCAGTGCATCGTGGTGGCCATCGATGCCAAGCGTCGGCAGGGCGATGACCTGGCCGCGCGTGGCGAAGGCTGGGACGTCTACACCCATGGTGGCCGCAAGAATGTGGGCCTCGATGCCGTGGCCTGGGCCCGGCAGATGGCCGAACATGGCGCTGGCGAAATCCTGCTGACCAGCATGGACCGCGACGGCACCAAGTCGGGCTTTGACCTGGCCTTGACCCGCGCGGTCAGCGATGCCGTGGGCGTGCCCGTGATCGCTTCAGGCGGTGTGGGCAACCTCGATGACCTGGCCGATGGCGTGCAGCAAGGCGGTGCCGATGCCGTCCTGGCAGCCAGCATCTTTCACTACGGTGAATACACGGTGGGCCAGGCCAAGGCCCTGATGGCTCAACGAGGCATCCCGGTTCGCCTTTGAGGCTTGCTCGTGTCGGGGCGACCTCAAGCTGGCGGCAAGCCCAGGTCCACAGGCAAGCTCAGCGTGAAGCAGGAGCCCTGGCCGGGGGTGGAGGCCACCTCGATCTGGCCGCCATGCCGGCGCGCTACCGTGTCGACAAACACCAGGCCCAGGCCCACACCTGCTGACACCCGCAGGTGCTGACCGACTTCCAGGCGCTGATAACGCCTGAACAACTTGCCCAGGTCGCTGCTGGGGATGCCGGGCCCCAGGTCGGCAATGGCCACCTTGGCCAAGGCCCCATCGCAGGCGATGTCCACGCGGACCACCGATTCGGCCGGGCTGAACTTGATGGCATTGTTCATCAGGTTGATCAGGGCGCGACGAATCTGAGCGGCATCGCCCCGGATCATGACCGCCCCTGGCCGCGCCTGGGCCTGTTGCAGCAGGATGTGTCGCGCCTGGGCTTGCAGCGCCACTTCGTCGATGGCCTGTTGCACCACCTCGCACAGGTCCACCATCGCCAGTGCCAGGGGCTGGCTTTCGGCCTTCATGACCATCAGCAACTCTTCGCACAGGCCAATGGTGTTGCGGGCCAGGTTGTCCACGTGCGTCATCAGGGTGTCCAGGGGCATGACCTCCACGCCCAGGCGGTGCATCTCCACCAACGACACCAGGGACGACTGGGGCGAGCGGATGTCGTGTGCGATGAATGCCAGCAGGTCGTCGCGCTGGCGCTCGGCCAGGCGCAGTTGCGAGACATCGGTCATGCTGATCATCAGGCCGGCCTGGGCCTGATCGTGCTCTTGAAAGGGCGTCACGCGCATCCACAGGTGTGACATGGCCGGCCCCTCGACCTCGCTGACCACCTCGGTCTGGCTGGCGATGGCCTTTTGAAACAGGCTGACCCAGTGGGTGGCATCCACCGGCTTGAACCCATGCAGCGCCTGGACCACATCCTGGCCCAGCAAACGATGTTCGCCATCGCCATTCAAGAGCGCCTGCGCCAGAGGGTTGAGCGCCTGCACCACCAGACTCTGGTCGACCACGATCACGGAGACGGGCAGCACCGCCAGGATGTCGGACAGGCTCTGGCGGGCACTCTGCAGGCGCTGGGTGGCGTCTTTGGCCGCATCCAGACTTCGTTTGGTGGCATCGTCGCCTTTGCGCACGGCGGGGCCGATGGTTTCGTCGGGGGGCAATGCCTCGTTGATCTGATTGACGGTGCGGGCCATGTACTGTTGACTCAGCTCCAGCCGGCGCCAGCTCCAGAAGGGGTAGCACAGCAGGGCGGCGAGGACAAAGCTGCCCGGTGCCCACCACCAGCCCAGCAGGCCCAGGCTCAGCATGGATCCCACGGAGGCGCTGGCCGCGGCGCCCAGGCCCAGCAGCAGGCCCTGGCGGGGCGGCAGCCGCCAGATGCCCCACATCAGCGCGATGGTCAACAAGCTGGTCCATGCGGCGCTCCAGCCAGCGCTGACGCTCTGAATGGCAGGTCCTTGACGCAGCATGTGCAGCGCCTGTGCGGTGATTTCGACGCCACTCATGGGACCGTGCAGGCTGGAGACCGGGGTGTTGAACGGATGCCCCAGACCCAGGGCCGTGACGCCGATGAGCACGTGCTTGCGCTGGAACATGGCCAGCGGCACGTCACCCCGGAGCACGCTGGCGTAGGACACGCTGGGCACCCAGCGGTGCGGGCCGCCGTAGCGCAGGAGAACCCGCTCATCGCGCTGCCAGCTACCTGGCATGGGGTCGCTCTGCCTTGGCGCGGACTGGATGTCGAGGTCGCTGATCGGGCGTTCACCCGCCGCGGTCAACATGGCCAGGGCCAGGTGAGGGTGGTTGGCCAGGACGGGCCCGGCTTTGAGGTGGATGGCGCGAACCACACCGTCCGGGTCAATGTCGACATCGGCGTGTCCCAGCACGGCCTGTGCGCGAAGGGTGGGCTGTGGCAGCAGGGCCGTGGCCCCTTCAGCCGCCATGGCGCTGGGGCTCACGGGCAACACCACGCGGCCGGATCGGGCGATGGCCCGGGCCAGCACGCCATCCTGGTCCGGGTCCTCGGACGCCTCGCTCAGCAGCAAGTTCAGCAAGATCGATTGGGGTGCTGCGGCATCGAGGCGCTCGATCAGAGTGGCATGCACCGAGCGGGGCCAGGGCCACCGTCCCAGGGCCTGGACGCTCTGGTCGTCGATGCGGATGATCACCACATCGTCGGGGGTGGCACGCCCAAAAAGGGTCAGGCTCAGGTCGTACAGGGCTTGATCGGCTCGCCAGGTCCAGTGGCCCAGACTCAGGAGGCTGGCCGCCAGCGAGAGGCACACGGTCACCCAGGCCCACTGCCGAAGCCACCGTCGCCGCTCGGCCCCGGAGCTGGTCATCAGCGGCTCCGCAGCATCTGACCGTCACCGGACCGGAGGCAGTCCCCCTGCCGGTCGATGGCGCAACTGGGCAAGTGGAGCACTTGAGGCGTGCTGTACGGGCCCACATAGCCATCAGCATCGGTGGCTCGGGTGCGAACCCACCAGCGGCCACCGGGCTGCGGGCGATCCACCTGAACCTGAGGCTGAGTGCTCTTGACGGTGGTCACGGCCAAGGTGAAGGCGTCGTCACGGGCCATCTGAAGCTCGAAGGTCTGGCCCGGCTCGGCGGGCCAACTGAACTGCAGGTGCTGCTCGGTGACCTGCGGAGGGGGCAGATCGGCTGGTGGTGGTAACAGCGTGAAGCTGCGTGCATCGCCAAAGGGCCCTGCATCGCCGTTGGCACGCACGCTGGCCAGGCGCCACTGGTAGGTGCCGGGCGGCAGGCTCTGGTGCCAGGTGCTGCTGGTGATGGCGGGCAGGTCCACCACGGGACGTTGCCACTGCCCGTTCTGGCTGATCTGCAGCCGGTAGCGGCTGGCCTCGGGCGGCTCGGTCCAATGCAGCGGGATGCCCAGCCCGCGGTGCTTGGCGTCGGGCCCCGGGTTCACCAGGTTCGGGGGCTCGGGGCGGGCTTTGAGCACGAAGGTGCGCTTGCCATCGGGGCCCTCCAGGCCTTGCGCCTGCGCCACCCGAACGCGCAGGTGATAGGGCCCGTCCGGCAGGCCAGTCAGGCGAAGCGTGGGGGTGGGTGAAGTTGCTTCGGCCATGACCTGGGTGAACTCGGCATCCAGGGCAGCCTGTGCGCGGTACAGACTGGCGTCAGCCACGGGAGGAAGGTTCAAGGTCACCACAGGTCGATCATGCAGGTCAGGCAGCGCGCGCAGGTCTGGTGCCTGGGGCAGAGTGATGGGCGAGCCGACACGACTTTGGGCATTGACCAGGGCACCTTGTCCGGCCTGAAGCGAGACCACGTTTGCCGCCTTGTTTCTGGGTGATGCCGTGTGGCCGGTCACATCGACCCGGCCGGTGAGGACTTCGCCCCAACTGGTGCCGGTTTCTGGTTGCGCTGCCACACGGAAATCCGTGCCCCGCACGCCCAGCGTGGCCTGGGGGGTGCTGACCTGAAAGCGTGGCTCGCCACCGGTCAGGTGGGTCACGGCCGCTTCAATGCGACCTTGCAGCACCTGCAGAGCGGTCGCAAAAAAGCCAGGGCGCTCGTAGTGTTGGGCGCGATCCAGCCGGGCCACGGTGGCCGACTGCACTTTCAGGAGCGAGCCGTCGGCCAGGCGGACCGTCACATAGCCGTCACTGCCTGTGCGGAT
Source organism: Aquabacterium sp. (assembly GCA_035438885.1). GTDB lineage: Bacteria > Pseudomonadota > Gammaproteobacteria > Burkholderiales > Burkholderiaceae_C > Aquabacterium. Next base: position 6,175 of record DAORJC010000055.1, read on the forward strand.
CTCGCTGCCGGGTTCCCAGGGCGCGCCAATGCTCAGCGGGCGGCTTTGCCCGGCCTGGATCAGGCTGGCACTGCCACTGAGTTGAACCACGCGTGCGGGTGCCTCCTTGGCGCGCAGCATGGTCACCGGGATCTGGATCACCTGTCCGACCGGGATGCGCCGGGGGTTGGTGATCCGGTTGATCTGTTGCAGGCGCGGCCATTCGGCGGGGCGCTCCAGCAGGGACTGGCCCAGGGCGATGAGGGTGTCGCCTTGCTGAGCTGTGTAGCGGTAGGTGGCCGGGTCAGCCACGGCCGACGTCATGCCGCCCACCCATGCCGAGATCAGCACGAGGGCGGGCAGACCGCGCGAGGAAGCGTTCGGCAGGTCGTTCAAGTGGACTCCTGATTTTTGGCTCCTATCTTAGGCCATGGAAGGGCTGTGAGATGGCCGTGCTTCAGGCCGGGTTGTCGATGTCGATGAACAGGTGTTCGATGCCAAAGCGCTGGGCGGCTGATTCAGCCAGCGCCTGGGCACCATAGCGTTCGCTGGCGTGGTGGCCGCAGGCCACAAAGGCCACGCCGGTCTCGCGCGCGTAGTGGGCCTGGGGCTCTGAGATCTCGCCCGTCAGGAAAACGTCCGCCCCTGCGGCAATGGCCGATTCGAAATACCCTTGCGCACCACCGCTGCACCACGCCACCCGCCGGATCGCTCGCCCATCCCCCGGCACGACTGTGAGCTTGCGCCCCATGACCTGCTCTGCGTTCTGAACCAGGCTGCTCAGGGAGCAATCCTCGGGCGCAGCCCCGATGAAGCCCAGGTCCTGATCGCCAAAGCGGGCATCGGCCACCAGGCCCAGTCGGCCACCCCACTGGGCGTTGTTGCCCAGGCTGATGTGGGCATCCAGCGGCAGGTGGTAGGCCAGCAGGCTGATGTCGTGCTGGATCAGGCGCCCCAGGCGCTGGCGCATCCACCCGGTGACACGGCCGTCCTGGCCGCGCCAGAACAGGCCGTGGTGAACCACGATGGCATCGGCCCGCTCGGCAATGGCGGCATCGATCAAGGCCAGGCTGGCGGTCACCCCACTGACCAGCTTGCGAATGCGCGCGCGCCCCTCCACCTGCAGCCCATTCGGCCCATAATCCTTGTAACGCCCCGCCTCCAGGGTTTCATCCAGGTAGGCGGTCAATACCCCACGGTCGATCTCTCGGGTCGTCATTTCCAGATCTCCTTGCATGCGCAAACTCTGGCTCATTTTCTCGCAAGCCGTCACCGTTTCTGTGGCGGGTGTGTTTGTGGTGTCCACCTTCAAGCCCGCGTGGGTCCAAGGTCTGGTCGAGCGCCCGATCTCCAGCGCCGTGTCGGTGGTCACGGCGCCTGCCGCGCCTCGTCCTGGCGGCGGCGCATCGGCCGCGCACATGGGCTTCAGCGAGGCCGCCCGCCTCGCATCGCCCACGGTGGTCAGCATCATCACCAGCAAGGCCCCGACAGCGAGAGGTCAACGCAACGATCCGTGGTTCCGCTATTTCTTTGGTGATCAGGATCAGAACTCACCCCAGTCGGGCGTGGGCTCGGGTGTCATCGTCACGCAGGACGGCTACGTGCTGACCAACAACCACGTGATCGAGCGCATGGACGACATCGAGGTCATGCTCAGCGACGGGCGCAAAGCGCGCGCCACCGTGATTGGCGCCGATCCGGAGTCCGACCTGGCCGTGCTCAAGATCGACCTGGACAAACTGCCGACCATCAGCTTCGGGGACTCCGATGCCTTGCAGGTGGGCGATGCCGTGCTGGCCATCGGCAATCCCTTTGGCGTGGGGCAGACGGTCACCTCGGGCATCGTCAGTGCGCTGGGCCGCAACCAGTTGGGCATCAACACCTTCGAGAACTTCATCCAGACCGATGCGGCCATCAATCCGGGCAACTCCGGTGGCGCCCTGGTCGATGCCAACGGCAACCTGATGGGCATCAACACAGCCATCTACTCGCGTTCGGGCGGCAACATGGGCATTGGCTTTGCCATCCCGGTGTCCACCGCTCGCCTGGTGATGGAAAGCCTGATCAAGGATGGTCAGGTCACCCGCGGATGGATCGGCGTCGAACCCCGTGACCTCACGCCCGAGATCGCCGAGACCTTCAACCTGCCGGTCAAGGACGGCGTGCTGATCACCGGCGTGCTTCAGAACGGTCCGGCTGCCAAGGGGGGCATCAGGCCGGGCGATGTGGTCGTGCAGGTGGCCCAGGCCAAGGTGGCCAACACGGCGCAGTTGCTCAATGCCGTGGCGGCGCTCAAGCCGGGGGTGGCCGCTCAGATCCTGGTGCAGCGTGGTCGCGAGTCCCTGAGTCTGAACGTCACCGCTGCGCAGCGACCCAAAGCGAACACCCTGCGGATGCCGCAGCCCTTGCCAGAAGACGAGTGAAGTCTCAGGCGACGTTGTTGTCCTTGGCCTGCTCGGCCTGCTCGGCCTTTTCGGCCGAGCGCCCGGCCAGATGGGCCGCCCAGATGCCGACCTCATAGAGGATGCACATGGGGATGGCCAGGGCCAGTTGCGAGACCACATCAGGTGGTGTGACCACGGCTGCAATCACGAAGGCCACGACGATGAAGTAGCCGCGGAACTCCTTGAGTTTTTCGATGCTCACGATGCCCATGCGGGCCAGGATGACCACGACCACCGGAACCTCGAACGAGGCCCCGAACGCGAGGAACATGTTCATCACAAAGCTGAGGTAGGCCTCGATGTCAGGGGCCGCCGTGATGCTCTTGGGCGCGAACTGTTGAATGAAGGTGAAGACCTTGCCAAAGACGAAGAAGTAGCAGAACGCCACCCCGCCAAAGAACAGCAGCGTGCTGGAGATCACCAGGGGCAGCACCAGTTTTTTCTCGTTGGCGTACAGGCCCGGGGCCACAAAGGCCCACACCTGGTACAGCACCACGGGCAGGGCCATCATGAAGGCCGTCAGCATGGTGATCTTGATGGGCACCATGAACGGCGAGATCACGCTGGTGGCGATCATGGTCGCGCCCTTGGGCAGGGTCGACACCAGGGGAGCGGCCAGCAGATCGTACATGCCTGCCGGACCCGGATAGATGGCCAGCGCGATGAAGCACAGACCGATGGCAAACACGGCCCGGATCAGCCGGTCTCGCAGTTCGATCAGGTGAGCGACGAAGGGCTGCTCGGTGCCCTTCAACTCGTCGGGACGGGGTTCTTGGCTCACGTGGGGTCAGTCAATACAGCAGTGGCTCAGCGGTGCGAGCCGGGTGGAGTGGGGCGGAACCGGGCCACGCGGGCTGCACCCGATTGAACATGGCGTTTGACGCCGTTGCGCTGCTTGTACCAAAGCGGCGTGGCGCCACGCTTGAGCCGGAAGTTCTTGCGCGGCGGCGCATAACCATGGCTGTAGGACGGCGTGTAGTAGCTGCTGCTGTCCGAGGTCTCGCTGCTGAAAGCGGACGAGGCCTCGTGGAGCCCATCGGAGATGGATTGCCCCACGGCCGTGGTGGCCGATTGAACCTCGGACTTCATCTTGTTGAGCTCTTCAAGCTCGATGGAGCGGTTCACTTCGGCCTGCACCTGGGACACATAGCGCTGGGCTTTGCCCAGCAGCGCACCCACCGTGCGGGCCACCCGCGGCAGACGCTCGGGGCCGATCACGATGAGGGCCACGGCGCCAATCAGCGCCAGTTTGTCAATGCCAAAGTCGATCACAGCGCTTCAGTGCCTTCCGTCCTGAGGTCAGGACTTGTTCTTGGCTTCGACGTCGATGGTGTTGGCATCGGTCTTGGCTGCAGTGGTCACCTGCGCAGGGGCGTCGGTGGTGCCTTCTTTCATGCCGTCCTTGAAGCCCTTGACGGCTGCACCGAGGTCGCCACCGATGTTCTTGAGTTTCTTGGTGCCAAACACCATCACCACGATCACCAGCACGATCAGCCAGTGCCAAATGCTCAACGATCCCATTTTCAACTCCTCAACGAATCTTCGAGATTCGACAAAAACACGATTATTCAATGCCCGAAGGCCACAGGGCAGTCAGGGGGAATAAGCAATTTGCATACCCTGCATTCCATTCTGCATACAAAACATCCACCCGGGTCGATCAGGGTTGTTCATTTTTTCCAGGCGTGGCCGTGCGGCTGGCAAATTCTTCCAGACCGGACAGGCCTTCACGGCGAGCCAGTTCATTCACCACATCGCGGGGAGACAGGCCCAGGTGGGCCATGGCCACCATCGAGTGGAACCACAGGTCGGCCATCTCGCCGACCAGGGCCTGGCGGGACGCTGCCGTGGCCTGCTGGGCGTGATCCTTGCCGGCCATCACCGCCTCGACGGCTTCTTCACCCACCTTCTTGAGCACGGTGTCCGTGCCCTTGTGGAACAGCCGGGCCACATAGCTCTTGTCAGGGTCGCCGCCCTTGCGGGATTCGATGACCTCGGCCAGACGGGTCAGGACATCCAGGGTGTTGGGGTGTTGGCTCATTTGTAGATGTGCTCCGGGTCCTTGAGCACCGGCTCCACGCTCTCCCAGCGGCCATCGGTGTGGCGCTGGTAGAAGCAACTGTGGCGCCCGGTGTGGCAGGCAATGCCCGGTTCATGCCCGAGTTGCTCCACCTTGATCAGCACGACATCGTTGTCGCAGTCCAGGCGGATGTCATGGACCTTCTGGGTGTGGCCGGACTCTTCGCCCTTGTGCCACAGGCGCTGGCGCGAGCGGCTGTAATAAACGGCCTCACCGATCTCGGCCGTGCGCTGCAGGGCCTCGCGGTTCATCCACGCAAACATCAGCACGTCACCCGTGCTCACTTCCTGGGCAATGACGGGCACCAGGCCCTGGTCATCCCAGCGGATTTCGTCCAACCAGTTCATGGGCGCCAGTGTACCCGTGCCCCATGTCAGACTGATGTCACACGCCACCCAAGTGGCGCCACAATGGCGAGATGATCGACCCCTCCAAGTCCCTGGCCCTGACCATGGGCGACCCCTGCGGCATCGGCCCCGAGATCGTGGCGGCCCAATGGCTGTCCCCCCAACCGTTGAACGCCTGGGTGGTGGGGGATCCGGCCGTGATGGAGCGTGCTGTCAGTGCGTTGGCGCAGCGCGATCCACAGGCGGCCCAGCTTCAGGTGGTGCCGCACGCTGGTGCTCACTCTGACCCCCAGCCCCATCTCATCCCGGTCTGGGCGCCGCCCGATCTGCCGACCGGCCTGTCGACCCTGCCCATGGGGCTGATCGACGAGCGTGCCGGCCGGGCGGCGGCGGTGTGTGTGCGTGCCGCAGCCCGCGCGGTTCTGGCAGGGCAGGCGGCAGCCATGGTCACCGCACCGCTGCACAAGGAGGCCCTCTCGGCCGCTGGCGAGCCCTTTCCCGGGCACACCGAGTTGCTGCAGGCCTTGGTCACCCCAGCGGGGCAACCGCTGATCCCTGTTCGCATGATGCTGGCCAATCCGGAGCTCCGGACCGTGCTGGTCTCCATCCATGTCTCGCTGCGCAGGGCGCTGGAGGCGGTCACTTTTGACAATGTGCTGACCACCCTCCGCATCACGCACGACAGCCTGCAGCGCATGGGCGTGCCCCATCCCCGGGTGGCGGTGGCCGGGCTCAATCCGCATGCGGGGGAGGGCGGCCTGTTTGGCGACGAAGAACTCACCACCATCGGTCCCGCCATCGAGGCGGCTCGCGCCCTGGGCATGACTGTGACGGGTCCGTTGGCGCCCGACACGGTCTTCATGCGGGCCCGCCATGCGCCCGATCACCCGGGGGAGTTCGACGTGGTGGTGGCGATGTACCACGACCAGGGGCTGATTCCGGTCAAGTACATGGGGGTGGCGCACGGCGTCAATGTGACGCTGGGGCTGCCGCTGGTGCGGACCAGTCCCGACCACGGCACGGCGTTTGACCTGGCGGGTCTGGGCCTGGCCGATCCTTCCAGCATGAGCGAAGCCATGGCCGTGGCCCGACAACTCGCGGGGGTCTGACCCCTTCTGATTCTCGGTGGTGAGGTCGGCCTCAGGCCGCGATCTTGCGTTGCGCGTTCAAGGCGGCCAGTTGCTTTCTGGCACGCAAGGTGGCGCGTTCGAGCAACTGGGCCTGCTCGAATGCCTTGAATCGACCGTTGGCGCACATCTGGCTCAGGGTGCGGTTGGTCAGCGAGATGGTCTGCACGGCCGGGTGGTGACCCTGGTTGAACATGAAGAAGGTGCGCGCTTCGCTCACCCAGGTCAGGCGAACCTTCTTCCACTGACCTTTGAGCAGCATGCGGTAGGCCGCGCCGGGCTGGATGAAGTCCACCAGGTTGGGGCCCGCTGCGGGGGCCGCGGGCACGTCCATCGGGAGCTCGAAGTCCACGTTGGACAGGTCTGCGTCATCGCCTGCACTGAGGTCGATGTCCAGGTTGCTGGTGTCCTCCACGGCCAGGCTCTCGCTGACCCAGCCGGCCGCCTGCGCCTCTTGTGGCGCCAGGGTGGCGGCCATGGCCAGCGGTGCGGACGACGAGTCCATCGCCGGCATCGGGTCGTTGGCCGCCTCTTCGCGGCTGGGCACGGCGATCTGTTCGACCTTGCGCAGCCGCTGCTCCAGCATGCGGGTGGTCAGTTCGTGCGGCGGTTGTGTCTTGAGGGCTTCGGCGTGCAGGGGCAGGAGCTGGGCAAAGAAGTCCTGCTTGGCCTGCGCCGCCCACTGAATCATCTCCAGGCCCTCATTGAGGTCCTTCATCAACTGGGGCAACTGCTTCAGGAACGCCGCACGCAGGGAAGGGTGGCCCTTGGGCTGCACGCTCATCACCAGCGTGTGGGCGGCCTGCTTCATGCGGACCACCTGATCGCTCTCGGGGCCATGCTGCGCCACGATCATGACCTGAACCTGGGTCCAGATCTGCGCCAGGAACGTCTTGACGAACTCGGGGATCTCCAGATCCGCCAGCTCTCGCTGCACCTTTTGCATGTAGCGTTGCTGAACCCGCAGGTCGGCCTCGCGCCCGCTGAGCATGGTGGCCACAGCCGCGTTTTCTTCGATTTCCTTGACGGTCTGCTGCTCGGCAAAGTGTTCCAGCTCGGTCAGCTTTTCTTCGTAGAGCTGGATCTGGTCGAACTCGCCCTCGACGATCTCGGTGACCAGTCGGGTGACTTGTTCGATGAACTCGCGCCCGTCGCCCTGGTCCAGCTCGTCAAAGGAGCTCGACAGCGAGGCCATCCGGTTGATCAGGCGTCGCACCGGGTGCCGACGCGAATGGAAGAAGCTCTGGTCCTTCAGGGCCACCCGCAGCACCGGCAACTGAAGCCGGCTGATCTGGCGAGCCATCTGGGGCGGCACCTTGGGATCGGCCAGCACCTGGTCAAACAGGGCGGCAACGATGTCGATGACCATCTGGTCCAGCTTGGCGCCGCCACTGGCCTCGACCAGGGCCTCGCGGTGGGCTCGGATCACGTTGATGGCAATGGGCGGCTGGCCGACCGGGCCGATGGCCGTGCCTTCGAATGCGCCCAGGTTCAGTCCCTGCCCCGATCCGGATCCGGTGCTGGCAGGCAATTGGCCTGCGCTGGATTCGCTCCAGATGGGGGGGCTCTCCATGCGCGACAGCGAATGGAGCTTGCGCATGAGGCCCAGCATGCCGCTGTCTGACATGCGAGGGGCGCTGGAGGGGGCTCCGCCGTCCTGGCCGCCGCCGTTGCCACCGTCGCCCGCATCGCCAGCACCGGAGGCGTCGTCGTCGCCCCACTCCATGCCGAACATGCGGCCCAAAGAACTCAAGGGACTGCTGCCACCGCGTGCGCTACCGTTCTTGCTGCCACCCTGAGGGCCAAAGCCCGTGTTGCCACGGGATGGGTCGTTGTCTGTGTTGTGGGAGCCCAGCGCGCCTTGTCCGGTCTGGTGGCGGGTGCTGTCGACGCCGCCCGCCAGGGTGCTGGCAGGGCTGCCTGTGGTGGTCGTGCCGCTGGTGCGCACCACCAGCGGTGCAGCCTGGACCCGTGCGGCCGTGCAGGCCTGGACGATCTGGGCGTACCCATCTTTCAGGGCGGTGCCGAGGTTGGCGCTCACGGCCTCGATCATGAGGTCGCGAACGGCCGGCTTGTCGCCGGGCAGCAAGAGGGCCTTGATCAGTGGCTCGGCGATGATGCCGGGCCGCAGAGGGCAGGCGCGGTCGTCGGCCGCCACCGACCGAAGGGTGGCAAACAGGGACTGGAGCGAGCGGAGCTCGGCGCCGCACTCGGCTTCCACGGATGCCGCCAGGCGCGCAGCGGCCACGGTCATCTCGATTTCGCTGTCTTCGACCAGGCGCAGGGAGCCCCAGTCGGTGTCGGCCAGTTCGTTCGCGTCAGGTTGCCCCTGGCTCACTTCCTTGGCCACCACCGCAATGATGGCCTTGCTGAACGCCTGGGCAATCTGGGTGCTGCGACGTTGCAGGTCAAATTGAGCATCCATCAGGGCCTGCCGCTCGAGCACGCCCTTGGCACCAATGACCCGATTGCCCAGGCCGACGGCGGCCTTGTCCAATGCCACCGATACGGCACCGGCCAGTCGGCTCAAGGCCGATTGCAGGATGGGGTCTAGACGGGGATCGGTCACGGTGGGTTGCCTCACTGGGGCCTTTTGAGCACCCATATCGATGGTCACAACACTTTGCGTCCATCTCACCCCTCGCTATCGACGGACTAGCACCCCAACTGGAGTCATTTTTTCAAATTGTCACGAATCTCACGAAGCAGCAAGATGTCTTCCGGGGTGACAGCGGGGGCTGGCGGGGCGGCGGGAGTTTCTTTTTTCAGACGGTTGATCTGTTTGATCATCATGAAAATGATGAACGCCAGGATCAGGAAGTTCAGGGCCACAGTGATGAAGTTGCCATAGGCAAACACCGCCCCGATTTTCTTGGCTTCGGCCAGCGGCAGGCCGGCGGGCTGGTCGGCCAGGGCCAGGTAGTAGTTGGTGAAGTCCAGGCCGCCGACTGCCTTGCCCACCAGAGGCATGACCAGGTCATTGACCACCGAGTCCACAATCTTGCCGAAGGCGCCACCAATGATCACGCCCACGGCGAGGTCCATCACGTTGCCCTTGACGGCAAATTCCTTGAATTCGGACACAAAACTCATCTCTGCACTCCTGGGTGAAATTGGGCTCTGAAACACGCCCGACATCATGGCGTGGATCACCGGCCGAACTTTGTCACAGATTTGTTGTTGTTGGAATTGCCACCCTGCGCCACGGAAAACCCTTCCGCGTCCGTTAGAATCCCGGGTTGACCCAATCTATCTACAGTCATCGTCCTTGAGGAACCCATGAGCAATCAGCCAGTGGATCAAAGCCGTCGGACGTGGGTGACCATGGCCTGCGCCGCCGGTGGCGCAGGCGGTGTGGCCACCATCGTGCCCTTCGTCTCGACCTTCCAACCCTCCGAACGTGCACGCGCTGCTGGCGCTGCCGTCGAAGCCGATATCAGCACGCTCAAGCCGGGCGAGATGATGACTGTGGAGTGGCGTGGCAAACCCGTCTGGATCTTGCGCCGCTCTGAAGAGCAGCTCAAGGCCCTGGGCAGCCTCGATGCGGATCTTGCCGATCCAAAGTCAGAGCGCAAGCCCGACGAGTTGACGCCAGAGTACGCCCGCAACGTTCACCGTTCGATCAAGCCGGACGTGCTGGTGGCCGTCGGCATCTGCACCCACCTGGGTTGCTCACCCTCGACCAAGTTCCAGTCCGGCCCTCAGGCCTCGCTGCCTGACAACTGGCCGGGCGGTTTCCTGTGCCCTTGCCACGGCTCGACTTTCGACCTGGCTGGCCGCGTGTTCAAGAACAAGCCCGCGCCAGACAACCTCGAAATCCCTCCCCACATGTACCTTTCAGACTCCAAGTTGCTGATCGGTGAAGACAAGAAGGCCTGAGGCAGGAGACTGACATGGCTGAAATGAAACAAGCACCTGCAGGCGCATCAACTGGCGAAAAGTTGTTGACCTGGGTCGACAATCGCTTCCCGGCTTCCAAGTTGTACAAGGAGCATGTGAGCGAGTACTACGCTCCCAAGAACTTCAACTTCTGGTACTTCTTTGGCTCTCTGGCCATGTTGGTGCTGGTGATCCAGATCGTGACCGGTATTTTCCTGGTCATGAACTACAAGCCCGATGCCGCCCTGGCATTTGCTTCGGTGGAATACATCATGCGTGATGTGCCCTGGGGCTGGCTGATCCGCTACATGCACTCGACCGGGGCCTCGGCCTTCTTTGTGGTCGTGTACCTGCACATGTTCCGTGGTCTGATCTATGGTTCGTACCGCACCCCGCGTGAACTGGTCTGGATCTTCGGTTGCCTGATCTTCCTGTGCCTGATGGCAGAGGCCTTCATGGGCTACTTGCTGCCCTGGGGCCAGATGTCCTTCTGGGGCGCCCAGGTGATCATCAACCTGTTCGCAGCCATTCCCTTTGTCGGTCCTGACCTGGCCATCCTGATCCGCGGCGACTACGTCGTGGGCGATGCCACGTTGAACCGCTTCTTTGCACTGCACGTCATTGCCGTGCCCCTGGTCCTGCTGGGCCTGGTGGTGGCTCACCTGATCGCGCTGCACGAAGTGGGCTCCAACAACCCGGACGGCGTCGAGATCAAGGCCAAGAAGGATGCCAACGGCATTCCCCTGGACGGCATCCCCTTCCACCCGTACTACACGGTGCACGACATCATGGGCGTGGCAGGTTTCCTGATCTGCTTCACGGCCGTGATCTTCTTCATGCCCGAGTTCGGTGGTTACTTCCTGGAGTACAACAACTTCATCCCGGCCGACCCGTTC
>DAORJC010000056.1:0-16637 GCA_035438885.1 Aquabacterium sp.
GGCCGCGGTACTTGGTGCCGGCGACAATGAGCGAAAGGTCGAGGGCGAGGATGCGCTTGTCGGCGAGAAAGCTGGGCACGTCGCCGTCGGCAATGCGCTGATCCAGCGGCTTACTCAACGTCGGCTTGACCTCAGCCGCACTCACGGGATGAACGGCCACGGCCGCCAGAGCGGCCAGCGGCAGCAAACCGCGCAGTTGGTCGATGGCATCGAACAGGGGCTTGGTCCACTTCATGGGCGGGCCCCTTCGCTGGTGGTGTCCAGCGTGGTCAGGTGGCCGTGCAGCAAGGCGTCGTAACGCCCGGTGGCTTGCAGCAGCAGGTCACAACAGGCCCGGGCCGCCCCGTGGCCGCCTGACTCGGTCGTGACGTGGTGGGCCACGGCTCGGACCTCCGCGTGCGCATTGACAGGCGCCACGGCAAAGCCGGCGCGCAACAGCAGCGGCAGGTCGGGCCAGTCGTCGCCCATGGCGGCCATCTCGGGCCAGCTCAGCCCCATCTGGGCCATCAGGGGCTCGGCAGCGGCCAGCTTGTCGTGCGCACCAAACACGGCATGGACCACGCCCAGGTCCTTCAGGCGTCGGCGCACGGCCGGTGAATCGCGCCCCGTGATCACGATGGGGGTGATGCCGCCCTGGGCCAGCAGCTTCAGGCCGTGGCCGTCCAGCGCATGAAAGGCCTTGAGGGTCTCGCCCGCTTCGCTGATGTAGAGCGTGCCGTCGGTCAGCACGCCATCGACGTCAAAGATGCAGGCGCGGATGCCGGCCGCCGCGGACAGGGCCTGAGGATCAAAACGCAAGGTGGGGGTGAGGGCTCGCATGGGTCAGATCACCTTGGCACGCATCAGGTCGTTGGTGTTGAGGGCGCCCACCAGCACACCGGTGGCATCGACCACCAGCACGGTGGTGATGCGACGCGCCTCCATCAAGGCCACCGCCTCGGCCGCCAGCAATTCGTCGCCAATGGTGGCGGGATCGGGGGTCATGACCTCGGCGGCCGTGGTGGCGCGCAGGTCCAAGCCTGCTTCGATCTTGCGACGCAGGTCCCCGTCGGTGAAGATGCCCAGCACCCAGCCTTGGGCGTCAACCACCGCGGCGGCACCCAGGCCCTTGGCGCTCATCTCGCGCATCAGGTCGCTGAACGGCGTCTGCGGGGAGACGGAGGGCACCGCCGCCCCCACGCGCATCACATCGCGCACATGGGTCAGCAAGCGCCGTCCCAGCGAGCCACCCGGATGGGAGCGGGCAAAGTCCTCGGCCTTGAAGCCACGGGCATCGAGCAGCACCACCGCCAGGGCATCGCCCAGCGCCAGTTGGGCCGTGGTGCTGGCCGTCGGCGCCAGGTTCAGTGGGCAGGCCTCCACGGCCACCGCGCTGTCCAGCACGATGTCGGCGTGGCGGGCCAGGCTGGAGTCGGCACGACCGGTGATGGCAATGAGGGGCACGCCCTGGCGCTTGAGCACGGGCAGCAGCCCGGTCAGCTCTTCGCTCTCGCCCGAGTTGGACAGGGCCAGCACCACATCCTGCGGCGTGACCATGCCCAGGTCGCCGTGGTGGGCCTCGGCGGGGTGCACAAACATGGCTGGCGTGCCGGTGGAGGCCAGGGTGGCCGCGATCTTGCGTCCCACATGACCACTTTTGCCCATGCCCATGACCACCACACGCCCCCGACAGGCCAGGATGCGCCGCACGGCCGCCACCAGGGCATCGCCGGCGGGGCCGCTCAGGCGCTCGCGCATGTCGAGCAAGGCCTGCGCCTCGATCTGGAGCGCCTGGCGGCCCAGGGCCAGCAAAACGTCAGGGCTCAAATCCTCAAAATTGGGCATGAAGGGTGGTCCACACAGTAGGATCAGGGGATTCTAGGGACAAGATGGCCTCCACGCTCGACCTCACACTGTTGTACTTGTTCGCCGCCGTGATCGGGGTGGTGATCTGCCGCCTGCTCAAGCTGCCGGCCATGCTGGGTTACCTCGCCGTGGGCGTGCTGATCGGCCCCAATGCGCTGGCCCTGGCCAAGGATTCGGCCGGTGTGCGCCACCTGGCCGAGTTTGGCGTGGTCTTCCTGATGTTCGTGATCGGGCTCGAGTTCAACCTGCCCAAGCTCAGGAGCATGCGATCGCTGGTCTTTGGCCTGGGCTCCAGCCAGGTGATCCTGACCATGCTGGCCACCGTGGCAGGCTACTTTGCGCTGGCCGCCGGCCTGGACTGGGTGGGCCTGGACCGCCAGCACCAGAGCGGCCTGCTGGGTTGGGGCCTGAGCTGGTCCAGCTCGATCGCCCTGGGCGGCGCCCTGGCCATGAGTTCGACGGCGATCGTGGTCAAGATGATGGCCGAGCGCATGGAACTGGACAGCCCGCACGGCAAACGGGTCATGGGCATCCTGCTGTTCCAGGATCTGGCCGTGGTGCCCCTGCTGGTGCTGATCCCCACCCTGGGGCAAAGTGCCGGGGACCTGACAGAAGCCCTGCTCATGGCCACGGTCAAGGCCACCGTGTTGCTGACCTTGCTGCTGGCCGGTGGCCAGAAGGTGATGCACTGGTGGCTGACCCTGGTGGCACGGCGTCGCAGCGAAGAGCTGTTCATGCTCAACCTGCTGCTGATCACCCTGGGCCTGGCCTGGCTGACCGAACACTTTGGCCTGTCCCTGGCGCTGGGCGCCTTCGTGGCGGGCATGCTGGTGGCCGAGACCGAATACAAATACAAGGTGGAGACCGACATCCGCCCCTTCCACGACGTGCTGCTGGGCCTGTTCTTCATCACCATCGGCATGAAGCTGGACTGGCGCAGCGTGGTCGATCACTGGGTGCTGGTGCTGCTGCTGACCACCCTGCCTGTGCTGTTCAAGTTCGGCCTGATCGCCGGCCTGGCCCGCCTCTTCGGGGCCACCCCCGGCGTGGCCCTGCGCACCGGGCTGTACCTGGCGCAGGCCGGTGAATTCGGCTTCGTGCTACTGAGCCTGGCCGTGGACAACGACCTCCTGGCCCACAAGGCCCAGAGCCCCTTGCTGGCCTCCATGGTGCTGTCCATGATGCTCACCCCGTTGATCATCCTCTCCAGCAACCGCCTCGTGAACCGCCTGGCCAGCAGTGACTGGATGACCCAGTCCCTGGCCATGACGCAGATGGCGGCCCAAGCCATCAACACCGACAAGCACGTGCTGATCTGCGGCTATGGCCGCAGTGGCCAGAACCTCGCCCGCCTGCTGGAGATCGAACACATCCCCTACATGGCCCTGGACCTGGACCCCGATCGCGTTCAGCAGGCCGCCGCCGCCGGGCAGAACGTGGCCTTTGCCGATGCGACCCGACTGCAAAGCCTCTCCGGCGCCGGCCTGGCCCGCGCCAGCGCAGTCGTCATCACCTGGCCCGAACTGGCCGCCGCCAAGAAGATCCTGGCCATCGTGCGCGAGCATGCCCCCCATGTGCCGGTGGTGGTTCGCACCATCGACGACACCGCCATGGACCGACTGCAGGCCGCCGGCGCGACAGCCGTGGTGCCCGAGGCCATCGAAGGCTCGCTGATGCTGGCCTCGCAAGCCCTGGTGCTGGTGGGCGTGCCCATGCGACGCGTGATCCGGCTGGTTCAAGACCAGCGGGTGGCACGCTATGGCCTGCTGCGGGGCTACTTTCACGGCGCCGACGACGAAACCGTCGATGAGCCGGAGCTGCAACGCCTGAAATCCCTGACGCTGACCACCGATGCGGCCTGCGTGGGCCAGGCGCTCCATCAATGGCAACACCGCCTGCGCGACGTCCAGCTCGTCTCCCTCAAGCGGGCCAAAGGCGCGGTGCTGGTGCCGGATGGAAAGACCCTGTTGAGCGAAGGGGACACCCTGGTGTTGTCCGGCAGCCCCCAGGCGCTTTCGCGTGCCGAATTGCTCCTCATCAATGGCTGAGTGAACGCACCAAAAAGGGCGTCCGCAGGTAAAGTGGGGTCATAAACCATCAGGAGTGATCCCGACCATGAATCTGACACGCCGCCTGTGGTGGATTGCCGGAGCCTGGACCTTGGCCATCGGCGTGGGCACCGCGTTGCTGATCCAGCACGACCTGCGCGATCAACGGCAACAAGCCCTGGACACCGCCGGGCACCGCCTCAACAGCCTGCGTGACACGCTGGCGGTGACCTTTCAGCAATGGTCGGCGCTGCCCCGGGCCCTGGGGCGAGAGGACGGCATCCGGCGCTTCCTCCAATCGATGGACCTGCCTCAGTCCCCCCTGCTGACCGAAGCTGACCGCACCCGAACCCGCACCATGCTCATGGCCCAGCCGGCCGTGCGCCTGATGAGCCAGAACCTGCTGGAGATCACGCGCGACTTCAGCCTCAGCCAGATCCTCCTGTTTGACCGCCACGGCACCTCTCTGGCCGACAGCAACTTCGACACCGAATTCAGCCCCATTGGCGGCAACTACAAGACACGCACCTATTTCACCGAGGCGCTGGACCAGGGCGTGGGCTCGCAGTTTGCGGTCGGGCGTGTCACCCGCACCCCCGGCTTTTATTTTGCGGGGCGCATCGACGAGGACGACCGCACACTCGGGGTGCTCATCATCAAGCAGGAGCCCAAGGCCATGGCCCGCCTCTTCGACGATGAACAGCGCCCCATCTTTGTCACCGATGCCAATGGCGTCGTCGTCATGGGCAACCAGCCCGAGTGGCTGATCAAACACGCACCCCTGACGGGCCCGATGGCCCTGGCCGCCCCCGCCCAGGTGCGCACTTACCACGCACCCGTGGCGACCCTGCCCTGGTCGCTCGGCGCCCTGAGCATCGGCCAGACCGAAGCGCCGCTGGTTCGCATCGGGGCGCAGCGCTACCTGGCGCAAAGCCGCCCCCTGATGGGCGAGAACTACACCGCCTGGATCCTCACCCCGCTGCAATCGGAGGCCGCCATCGTGGGGCAGCGGGCAGGCCTGGGGTTGCTGGCCCTGCTGCTGGGCTACGGCCTGCTGGCCATGATCCAGCAGCGCGACAGCCGCATGTCGGTCTTGCGCAAGGGCCAACAGGAACTCAACGACATGGCGCACGCGCTGCCCCTGGCCGTGTTCCGCTACGAATGCACCGCCGAGGGAGATGGCCGCTTCACCTTCCTGAGCAAAGTGGCCGAAACGCTGCTGGGCGTGTCGGTCCATGACCTGCAGGCCAACCCCAGCCTGGCCTGGCGCATGGTGGGCGAGCACCACACCCGCCCGCCCACCGAAGCAGTCGAGCTCTCCACCCAGGTCAACGGCCGCACCCGCTGGCTGCGCTGCCTGAGCACACCCCTGCCGCAGGTCGACGGTGGCACCTGCTACAACGGCTACTGGCTGGACATCACGGCCGAGAAAGAGCAGATCACCCGCTCGCAGGAGGTCTTCAACAGCGCGCCCAACGCCTACCTCTTCTTTGACCTCACCCTGGGCATCCAGCGTGCCAACCCGGCGGCCGTGCGCATGTTCAATGCCCCCAGCGAGCGCGCCCTGGTGGGCCTGCACCCCTGGATGCCGCCCATCTCGCCACCGCTGCAAGCCGATGGCCGCAGCGGCCAGGACACCGCCATGCAAACGCTGCAATCGGCCATGGCCAGCGGTCAGCCCATGACCCTGGAATGGCAGCACAGCACCCTGGACGGGCACCCCTTCACCGCCGACGTCGTCGTCATCCCCTTCATGCAGGACGGCGTGCAACAGTTCTGTGCCGTGGTGCAGGACATCTCGCTGCGCAAGCAGACCGAAGCGTTCATGCTCGCCGCTCAGCAGGCCGCCGAAGCCGCCACGCAAGCCAAATCGCGCTTCCTGGCCAACATGTCGCACGAGATCCGAACGCCCATGAACGCCATCCTGGGCATGACCCACCTGGCCCTGATGGACGAGATGCCCGTGCGGGCCCGCAACTATGTGGACAAAGCGCATCGCGCCGCAGGCAACCTGCTGCAGATCCTCAACGACATCCTCGATGTCAGCAAGATCGAATCGGGCAAGCTCGAGCTGGAGGACACCGAGTTTCAGCTCGAATCGGTCGTCTCGCAAATGGCCGACGTGCTGGGCGTGCGCGCCGAAGAAAAACGCCTGGAACTGCTGTTCACGGCCGAGCCCGACATCCCCACGGCACTGGTGGGCGACCCCATGCGACTGGGCCAGGTGCTGATCAATCTGGGCACCAACGCCATCAAGTTCACCGCCAAGGGCGAGGTCATCATCGGCTGCGAAGTGCAGCAACAAGAAGCGACGTCGGTGACCCTGCACTTCTGGGTCAAGGACAGCGGCATCGGCATGACACGCGAGCAACTCGATCGCCTGTTCGAGCCCTTCACGCAGGCCGACAGCTCCACCACCCGGCAGTACGGCGGCACCGGGTTGGGTCTGGCCATCTGCCGCCAGCTGGTCCAGCTCATGGGTGGCCGCATCTGGGCCGAAAGCCAGCCCGGCAGCGGCAGCACCTTGCACTTCACGGCCCGCTTTGGTCTGCAGACCCAGGGCCACCAGACCCGCCGCGCGATGCTGGCCCACGAGCTGCGCCACAAACGCCTGCTGCTGGTCGACGACAACCCCGCCGCGCGCGAAGTGCTGGGCGACATGGCCCGCCGCATGGGCCTGGATGTGGAGGTGGCCGACAGCGGCACCACCGCCCTGCGCCGCATGGAACAGGCCGCCTTTGAAGGCAAGCCCCACCAGCTGCTGCTGACCGACTGGCAGATGCCCGGCATGGATGGCATCGAGTTTGCCCGGCATGCCCTGAACCTGCCGCCCGAACACCGCCCCTGCGTGCTGCTGGTCACGGCCTTTGCGCGCGACGAAGCCTTGCGGGCCGCCGAAGGCGTGGGCCTGGCCGGCGTGCTCAACAAACCGGTGACGCCTTCGACCTTGCTGGACACCATCAGCCGTGCGCTGGGCCATGGCCTGCCCGCCATCGAAACCCTGCGCAGCAGTGGCCCCTCCCTGGAGACGGCTCAACGCCACCTGGCCGGTGCCCGCGTACTGCTGGTGGAAGACCAGCCCATGAACCAGGAGCTGGCCTGCGACCTGCTGCAACGCGCCGGCCTGAGCGTGGTCACGGCCAACGACGGCCAGGAAGCCCTGGACCTGCTGGCCCAGGACCTGGCCTTTGATGGGGTGCTGATGGACTGCCAGATGCCCGTGATGGACGGCTACACCGCCACCCAGCGCATCCGCGCCGATGCCCGCCTGCAGCACCTGCCCGTGATTGCCATGACGGCCAGCGCCATGGCCTCCGATCGCGAGCGCGTGCTGGCCGCCGGCATGAACGACCACATCACCAAGCCGCTGGACCTGCCCCAGATGTTCGCCATCATGGCCCGATGGATCACGCCACGCCACCCGACCCTGACATCAGACTCGACGGAGCCCGAGGCCGCCCTGCCCGCCACCGTCAGCCTGGACACGGCCGACGGCCTGAACCGCTGCATGGGCAACCTGGACCTGTACCGCCGCCTGCTCAAGGGTTTCGCCAAGACCCAGGCCCGGGTGCACGATGACCTGCTGCAAGCCTGCCAGCAATCGCAATGGACCCAGGCCTACAGCCTGGCCCATTCACTCAAGGGCTTGTCCGGCAACATCGGTGCCAAACGACTGGCCGAGGCCGCCGAAGCCCTGGAGGTGGCCTGCAAGGCCGATGATGCCTCGACCAGCACTGTCCAGGCCGCCACCGACCACGTGCTGGCCCACCTGCTGGCCGTGATGAGCGACATCCAGCAACTCACCCGGGCACCTGCCCAGCCAGGCCAGACCGAACAACGCCCGGGGGTGGACGAGCTGCAGCCCTGGTGGAGCGAACTGCAGCGGCTGATGCAGCAGCAAGAAGCGCAGGCGCGAGACGTGATGGACGACCTGCTGAACAAGCTGCCTGGCGTGCGCCACTGGGCGAGCGTTCTGGAACTTCGCGATGCGCTGCAGCGCTACGACTTTGAAGAGGCCTTGCAAGCGCTGGCACGGTGGCGCCAGCAGGCCACTCAGTCGCCCTGAGGCCCGCGCTCGTCGGCGTACTGGGCCATCACCTGCAGGATCTCGTGCTGGCGGTCCAGGAAGCAATCGAGCAGGATCGGATCAAAGTGCTTGCCGCGCTCGCTCATCATGATCTCCAGCGAGCGTGCGGCTGAAAACGCCGGCTTGTAAGGCCGCTGCGACATCAAGGCATCAAAGACATCGGCCAGGGCCACGATGCGACCCACCAGGGGGATCTGATCCCCCTTGAGCCCCAGCGGATAGCCCGTGCCATCCCAGCGCTCGTGGTGGCTCAGCGCGATGGTGCGGGCCGTGGCCAGCAACTCGTTGTCATGCTGACCAATGATGTCGGCGCCCATCTGGGCATGCTGGCGCATCACCGCCCACTCGTCGGCATCGAGCGGGCCGGGCTTGAGCAGGATGGCATCCGGGATGCCGATCTTGCCCACGTCATGCAAGGCCGCCGCCTGAAACAGCAACTGCAAGGCCGACGGGCCCAGGCCCGCCTGCACCCCGATGAGGCGGCTGATGTGGCTCATGCGGATGACGTGGTTGCCCGTCTCGTTGTCCTTGAACTCACCGGCGCGCCCCAAGCGGCGGATCAGTTGCTGGCGGGTGGCCAGCAACTCCGAGGTGCGCTGGGCCACCATGCGTTCGAGCTCGCGGGACTGGTCGTACAGCGCCAGGTGGGTCTTGACGCGTGCCTGCAACAAGGCCGGGCTGATGGGCTTGGTGATGTAGTCCACCGCGCCCAGCGCCAGGCCCAGGCTTTCGTCCTCGACCGTGACCATGGCCGTCACGAAGATGATGGGAATGCGCCGACGATCCGGGTTGGCCTTGATGCGGCGGCACACCTCGTGCCCGCTCAGGTCGGGCATCATGATGTCCAGCAGGATCAGGTCGGGCGGCTCGTCGGAGTAGACGATCTTGAGCGCCTTCTCGCCGGAGGTGGCCACCTTGATGCGGTAGGCCTGCCCCAGCACCCGCGAGAGCAGCTCGATGTTCTGGGGTGAATCATCGGCCACCAGCACGGTGGGCCGGTTCAACTCTTGAAGGCTGGACATGCTGATCGCACCCTGCCCCAGCTCAGGCGCTGGGCACCTGACGCTGCATGTTGGCGCGCATGCGCTGTGCCATCACGGCACCGGCGGCGCGGACCACCTCGACCGCCACCTGCGGCACCCGAGCTGCCAGCTCCTCAAAGCGCGGCAGGCGCAAGGCCCAGACCACGCAAGGGGTCATGGCCTCGACGTTGGCCATGCGAGGACCATCGGCAAACAGACCCGGCTCACCCAGGACAGAGCCGGCGCGCAGGATCGCGATGCGCGACGTGCCCGGCGTGCCGCCCGAGACAAACACCTGCAAGGAGCCCTGCCCGAGGAAGTACAAGGTGCGGTCGTGGTCGCCCTGTTTGATCAACAGGTCACCGGCGCGGATCTCGTGGCGCGTGAGGTACTGTCCGAACACGCGCCACTGCTGAGCATCCAGCCGGGGGCGGAAAGCGTCGTCGGCGTTCAGCGTCTGTATCGCTTGAACCAGTTCCGTGGCGTCCATGCATTCCTCACAATTAAAAAGAACCCGCTCTGGCGGGCTTCCATCAAACGTTAATCTAATCGATTGGGGCGCCCTCTGCAGCAGATTCTTGTGCGCAGACAACACCTGGAAGAGGGAAGTGCTCACTTCCCGATGCAAAACCGGCTGAAAATTTCACCCAGCAGGTCATCGGCCGTGAACGCCCCGGTGATGCGGCCCAGGGCATCGTGCGCCAGGCGCAGCTCCTCGGCCAGCAGGTCCAGGGCCCCATCCTGCAAGGCCGCATGCGCCTGGGCCAACCCCACGTGCGCCGCCGCCTCCTTGAGCGCCTGCACGTGGCGCTGGCGAGCAATGAACACCCCTTCGGTCTGGTGCTGCCAGCCGGCCATGTCCAGCAGGCGCTGGCGCAGCTCGGCCAGGCCCTCGCCCGTGCGGGCCGACAAGGCCACCGCCTGACCGGCTGGCGCCAGAACACCCCCCAGGCAGCGGGCCACCTCGGCCGGATCGACCGCATCGGCCTTGTTGAACACGTGGATCACGCTGGAGGCCCCGCTCAGGGCCTGGGCCAGGCGCTCGGCAATTTCGGCATCGGCCCGGGCATGCTCGGGCTCCGGCAGGCGCGTCAGGTCGTGCAGGAACAACACCGCATCGGCCTGGCCAATGGCCTCCCAGCTGCGCGCCATGCCGATGCGCTCGACCTCGTCGCTGGCTTCGTGGTCGGCCCGCAGGCCTGCCGTGTCGATCACCTTCAGGGGCACGCCCTCAATCTGGATGGTCTCACTGACCTTGTCGCGCGTGGTGCCAGCAATGGGGGTGACGATGGCCAGCTCCGCCCCGGCCAGGGCGTTGAGCAAAGAGCTCTTGCCCGCGTTGGGCTGGCCCGCCAACACCACCTGCAGCCCCTCGCGCAGCAGCGCACCCTGACGGGCCTGGGCCAGGACGCCCTCGATCGCAGCGGCCAGGTCATCGAGCTTGCCGCGGGCGTTGGCTTTTTCCAGAAAGTCGATCTCTTCTTCCGGAAAGTCCAGCGTCGCCTCGACCAGCATGCGCAGGTTGATCAAGCGGTCGCGCAAGGCGTTGACCTCGCGCGAGAACGCGCCGCCCAGCGAACGCGTGGCCGAACGGGCCGCCGCCTCGGTGCTGGCATCGATCAGGTCGGCAATGGCCTCGGCCTGAGCCAGGTCGATCTTGTCGTTCAGGAAGGCCCGCTCGGTGAACTCGCCCGGCTCGGCCAGCCGCAGGCCCGGCAGGCGGGCCTGCCCGGTGATCGGATCAGGCTCGGCCGCCGCCTCCAGGCAGCGGGCCACCAGCAGTTGCAGCACCACGGGGCCCCCATGGGCCTGCAACTCCAGCACGTCCTCACCCGTGAAGCTGTGAGGGGCTGGAAAGTGCAGCGTCAAGCCATGGTCCAGCGGCTGGCCCTGGGCGTCTAGGATGGGGCCGTAGGTGGCAAGCCGGGGTTGCAGCGTGCGCCCGGTCAGGGCCTGAGCCAGGGGCAACAGGCGGGCGCCAGAGACACGAACAATGCCCACGGCACCACGGCCGGGGGCGGTGGCCACGGCCACGATGGGGTTGGAACGGTCGGTCCAGGTCATGGGTGGCATTACACCACCGGCCCACCTCCACCCCCCATCAGGCCCGGATTCAGACGGCCAGTTTGGCGGGCTGCTGGTCGACCGAAACCGACGCAGTCGGCACAGGTGCCGCGGATGCGCCCTGCTGCGCCAGCATCTGCTTGGCCTTCCAGCGCTTCCAGGTGAAGGGGATCAGCAACTGGCCCCAGAAACTCTGGATCGGGAAGTACAGCTCGTTGAACAGGCCCAGGCGGTCCGGACGGGCCCTGCCCTTGGGGTTCACATAGGTGCCGAACAACTGGTCCCACAGCATGATCACCGAGAAGTTCTTGGCCTCTTCGATCTTGTCCGAGTGGTGCCAGCGGTGCATCTCGTTGGTGCCGAACACATAGTTCAGCGCGCCAAACTTGAAGTCCACATTCATGTGCGTGATCACGGCCAGCGTCGCGCCAATCGTGTTGGCCACAATCACGGCCTCGGCGCTCACGCCCGTCTGATAGGCCACAAACAAGGGCACCAGGCGGCGCCAGATGATGTCCACCGGGTGCACACGGCTGGCATTCAGAAAACTCAGTCGGTGCGCGCAATGGTGGATGCTGTGAAAACGCCAGAAAAAGTCCACCTCGTGGGCCATGCGGTGGGTGACGTAGAACATGAAGTCGAACACCAGCCAGGCCACCAGCACCTGACCCCACATGGGCAGGTTGCCCGCCGACCAGTCGCTGCTCAACCAGCCATGCTGGAACACCAACGCCGAGCCTTGGTCGGACATCCAGTACACCAGCCCGCCTTGAGCCGCCGTCAGGGCAATCAGGGCCGCGTTGTTCAAGAGGTCCGTCCAGACCTCGTTTTTCTCGAACTGATTGGGTTGCTCGGGCCACAGGTACTGCATGCCCATGGCCAAGGCAAAGTACGGCAAGAAGAAGTACAGCACCACCTTGTTCTGGTCGTAGTTCAGTGCCACCGTGGCCCAGATCCCCAGCGCCACGGCCACGCCCAGGAACAGCCAACTCAACATCATCTTGCGCATCGCGTACTTCCTCAGAACAGGACGGACAGAGGGACCGTCCTTGACGGCTGAATTTTCCGGGGTGCGTTGGATGCGTCTGCCGGGGTTTCCACCAGTCGAAGGCCCCCTTCCCCCCCAAAATGGGGGTTCTCTGTGCTGAATCAAAGCTTTGTCCAGCCCAGAAAAAAGGGCCCCCGGCAAACCGGGAGCCCTGGAGGGTCGTCAGATCGACGGCGACGCTTACTTGGCGGTCGCGCCTTCGATGCTGCGGTTGATCATCCACTGCTGGGCGATCGACAGGATGTTGTTGGTCAACCAGTACAGCACCAGGCCGGCCGGGAAGAAGAAGAACATCACCGAGAACACCAGCGGCATGATCCACATCATCTTGGCCTGCAGCGGGTCCGGCGGCGTCGGGTTCAGCCAGGTCTGCACCATGGTCGAGACGGTCATCAGCGCGGGCAGCACGTAGTACGGATCCTTGAGCGACAGGTCGGTGATCCAGCCCAGCCACGGGGCCTGGCGGATCTCGACCGACGACAGCAGCACCCAGTACAGCGCAATGAACACCGGGATCTGGATCACGATGGGCAGGCAGCCCCCGATGGGGTTGACCTTTTCTTCGCGGTAGATCTTGAGCATCTGCTGCTGCATTTCCTGAGGGTTGTCCTTCAGGCGCTCGCGCATTTCCTGGATCTTGGGGTTGATGGCCTTCATCTTGGCCATCGAGCGGTAGGCGCTCGCGTTCAGCCAGTAGAAGATGCCCTTGAGGAACACCACCAGCGCCACGATGGACCAGCCCCAGTTCTGCAGCACGGAGTGGATCAGGTGCAGCAGCCAGAACAAGGGCTTGGCCAGGATGGTGACGATGCCGTAGTCCTTGACCAGCTCCAGACCGGGGGCGATCTCTTCGAGCTTTTTCTCTTCCTGGGGGCCGACAAACAGCTGCGATTCAAACGCCTTGGTCTGGCCGGCCGCCACCTCACCGACCGTGAACAGCATGCCCACGGTGTACAGGTTGGGGCCCACCTTGCGGGCAAAGAACTCGCGCGAGTCGGGGGCCTTGTGCAACCAGGCCGACGCAAAGTAGTGCTGCACCACCGAGACCCAGCCATTGTTGGCCGACTTGGCAAACTCGGCCTTGCCCTCTTCGATCTCGGCAAACTCCACCTTCTGGAACTTGGCTTCATCGGTGTAGAACGCCGGGCCCGTGTAGGACGTAGGCGCGCCAAAGAACCCCGAGGCCTCCGGCACCGTGCCGTCACGTTGCAGTTGCAGGTAGAGCTGGGGCTTGATCGCCGCCGCCGTGGTGTTGACCACCTCCTGCTTGACATCGACCACATAGCCGCCCCGCGGGAAGCTGTAAGTCAGCACACGCTTGACGCCACCGACCACCGCCGATTCCAGCTTGACCACCAGGGCGTTCTGGCCATCGGCCAGCTTGCGCTCAGAGGTCAGCACCGTCATGGGCGTGGTGTGGTCAGGCAAAGCGCCTGTGGCCGACACCAGACCGCTTTGGGCCAGGTAGGTGTGCACGGCCGACTGCTCCAGCAGCAGCACCGGCTTGGCGGTGTTGTCCTGGTCGGTGTGCTTGAGCAACTCCAGCTTGACCAGGTTGCCGCCCAGCGTGTCCAGCGTGGCACGGACCGTGTCGGTCTCGATCAGGACCTGCTCGCGCGGGGGCACCGCAGGGGCCGACACACCGGACGCTGCAGACGCAGCCGCAGGCGGCAAGGCACCGGCACCGGCCGTGGCCAATGGCACCGCGGCGGAACCGTTTGCCACCGCTGCCGACGCCGCTGAAGCTGCATCGGCGGCCACGTCAGCCGCCGCAGGCCCTGGCGAAAACATCGAGGGCTGACCCGTGTGACGCAGATAGCCGTCCCACAACATCAGCAACGAAAACGCAAACACCGACCACAAGATGGTCCGTCGCAAATCATTCATGAGTGATCACGCTCACTGGAAAGGAAAGAAAACAAACGAGGCCCTTGGGCCGGCACGGGATCATGCCCGCCCGCACACCCCGGGTGGCAACGCAAGATGCGTCGCGCCGACAGGTAACTGCCCGACATTGGCCCATGTTGCTCCAGCGCCTGCAAGGCGTAGAGCGAACAGGTGGGCGTGAAACGGCAGGCCGAACCCAGCCAGGGACTCAGGAAAAAACGATAACCCTTGATCAGCCCGGTCAGCAGCGCCAACGAGCAAGCCCGCAGGAGTCGATGCAAGAGCAAGCCGATGCGCATCATGCCTTCTCACCCTTGAGGCAATGCGCCAGAACCGCCAGGATTTCCGCGCGAACCGCCTGTTTGAGTGGTTCGGAGGCGGCGCTGGGCCAGTCCTGCTTGGGCCAGGGAGCCTTCAGGCGCAGCACCCAGTTGCACACCGGGCGTTGATCGCTCAGCCACCCGGCCTGCTCCAGCGCCGGCGCGTGCAGGCGAAACAGCTCACGGGCCTGGTGCTTGATCAGCGATCGGGTCACGGAACGGCGGGCCATTTTTTTGGGAATGACCAGTCCGAGACGCCAGACGCGGTGGTGAGTGCGCACTTCATCCACAGGCTCGACCTGCTCAGGGGCAGGGCCTGTTGACAACTTGCTGGGGCGAACCAGGGAAGGGATCGCAAAATGCACCGTGAAATGCGCACTGCGGGCCACCGGGCGGGTGCCAAGGGCCTGCTGAAAGTCGGCCGAAGCCAGACGAGGCTTGAGGGCCAGGGGACTCAGCCGAGTGGGGGACACGGTGCTCAAAGGGCGATGACCCAAAAAGTTCAGGCTGCCGGAGCAGCCTGGAGACCTGGCAGCGAAACCGCTGCCACATCGAGGACGTCTGAACCCGAGGGGATCAGACCGCCAGGCGCGCGCGGCCCTTGGAGCGGCGAGCGGCGATGACGCGGCGGCCACCCTTGGTCTTCATGCGCACCAGGAAACCATGGGTGCGGGCGCGGCGAGTTTTGGAGGGTTGGTAAGTACGCTTCATGATGAATCCTTCTCATGACCGCTGGCGTGGCACAAGCCCTTCAGCGGTTCTGAGTCAATGATCTTGGAAAGATCTGGTCTTTGGAAGTTGACAGCCCGCGAATCGATTGCCACGGGCTCATATCAGGCCGAACGCGCGATTACATCAGACCTTTTTGCACAAGTCAATGGGTCGTCGCCACAGGTGCAGGGGCAAAAGTCTGTGGATAACCTGTACGCAACTGCCTGCACTGCCTTAGAATCGGCGGCCCGAAGAAGGACTTGTCCACAACATGAGTGCCGATCCCACCAGCCCCGACTTGAGCACCGACACCGGCCTGCAGGCCCTGTGGTCGCAGTGCCATGACCGGCTGCGAGCCGAACTGCCCGAGCAGCAGTTCAACACCTGGATCCGCCCGCTGCCGGCGGCCGAGGTCCTGCGCGATGGTGACATCACCGTCGTGAGCCTGAAGGTTCCCAACCGATTCATCCTGGACTGGGTTCGCACCCAGTACAGCACCCGCCTGGAAGCCATCCTGACCGAGCTGGCCCAGGGCCCCGTGCGCCTGGACGTGAGCCTGGGGGCACGCGCCGCGCCCACGCGCCCGGCGGGCGGCAT
Source organism: Aquabacterium sp. (assembly GCA_035438885.1). Classification (GTDB taxonomy): domain Bacteria; phylum Pseudomonadota; class Gammaproteobacteria; order Burkholderiales; family Burkholderiaceae_C; genus Aquabacterium. The sequence continues at coordinate 15,630 of DAORJC010000056.1, forward strand.
GATGCCGCCCAATGCCATGGGCCGCGCCCTGCCTCCCAATGCGCTGCCAGCAGGCTCGCACCGCTCCTACCCCAGCACACAGGGCCAGGAAGCGCCCAACCAGATGCCCCCCAGCGCCGGCCCGCACATGGTCACCCTGGGCGAAGCAGGCACCAGCCACCCGCACAACATGGTGGGGCAGCACACGGTCATCACCAACCGCCGTGGCCATGACACCCCACAGGTCATGGGCCTCAACTCGGCCCTGACCTTTGACAACCTGGTGCCCGGCCGCGCCAACCAGATGGCCCGCACTGCGGCCCTGCACGTGGCCGGCAGCCCCGGCCACATGTACAACCCGCTGTTCATCTACGGGGGTGTCGGCCTGGGCAAGACCCACCTGATGAACGCCGTGGGCAATGCCCTGCTGGCCGACCGCCCGGACGCCCGCATCCTGTACCTGCACGCTGAAAAGTTCATCAGCGACGTGGTCAAGAACTACCAGCGCAAGACCTTCGATGAGCTCAAGGCCAAGTACCACTCGCTGGACCTGCTGCTGATCGACGACGTCCAGTTCTTTGCCGGCAAGGACCGCACACAGGAAGAATTCTTCAATGCCTTCGAGGCCCTGCTGGCCAAGAAGGCGCACATCATCATGACGTCGGACACCTACCCCAAGGGTCTGGCCAACATCGATGAGCGCCTGACCTCGCGCTTTGACTCGGGCCTGACCGTCGCGATCGAGCCCCCCGAGCTGGAAATGCGCGTGGCCATCCTGATCAAGAAGGCCGACCAGGAGCACACCCCCATGCCGGAGGATGTGGCCTTTTTCATTGCCAAGAACGTGCGCGCCAACGTGCGTGAACTCGAAGGCGCCCTGCGCAAGGTGCTGGCCTTTGCCAAGTTCAGCCACAAAGAGATCACCATCACCCTGGCCCGCGAGGCCTTGAAAGACCTGCTGTCCATCCAGAACCGCCAGATCAGCGTCGAGAACATCCAGAAAACGGTGGCCGACTTCTACAAGATCAA
>DAORJC010000057.1:0-16402 GCA_035438885.1 Aquabacterium sp.
CGTCGAGAGCCTTCGTGATCGGGGGCCACACGAATTTCATCGTGAACCACCACAGAACACCGAAAACCACGATCTGCGCGAACAGCGTTGCGTTCAGATTCACGGCTCGGACCTTTCTCGGTTAGATGGAATGTTCAGTCGAGAAGGGACCGATTACTTCGCCAGGGGGGCGATGAAGGGGTTGGCGAATGCGAACAGCATTGCGATACCAACGCCGATCAGGAAGGCCGCGTCGATCAGACCGGCCAGCAGGAACATCTTGGTTTGCAGTTCGTTCATCAGCTCAGGTTGACGAGCGGTTGCTTCGAAGTACTTGCCGCCCATGATGGCGATACCGATACAGGCACCGATGGCGCCCAAGGCGATGATCAGACCACAAGCGAGAGCGACGTTAGCCAGCACCAATTCCATGATTGCTCCTAAAAGAAAGGCAGGTTAGAGAGAAAAGAAAACGAAAGGAAAACGTGAAATCAGAGGCGAAGGATCAATGACCTTCGTGAGCCTGACCGATGTACACCAGGGTCAACATCATGAAGATGAACGCTTGCAGCGCAATGATCATGATGTGGAAGATGGCCCAGGCAGAGCCTGCAAGAACGTGCGTGATGAACAGGCCGACACCACCCAGCGAGGACAGGCCAGCCGCACCCAGCAGGGCAATCAGCATGAACACCAGCTCACCGGCGTACATGTTGCCCCACAGTCGCATGCCGTGAGAAATGGTCTTGGCACCGAACTCGACCAGGTTCAGGAAGAAGTTGGCCGGGGCCAGGGCAATGGTGCCGATCACACCGTGCGCATGGAAAGGCGCCGTGAACAGCTCCTTGATCCAGCCGCCCACGCCCTTGATCTTCATGTTGTAGTACAGGCAGATCAGCAGCACGGAGATGGACATGCCCAAGGTGATGGACAGGTCAGCCGTGGGCACCACACGCATGTAGGCATGGTGAGGATCATGGCCAGCGACCTTGTAATACTCTTCCCAGATGCGCGGCAGCAAGTCGACGGGCAGCAAGTCCATCGCGTTCATGAAGAAGATCCACACGAACACGGTCAGGGCCACCGGGGCCACAGCCTTGCGGGAGGTCGCGTTGTGCACGATGCCCTTGGCTTGTGTGTCGACCATCTCGACCAGCAGTTCAACGGCGGCCTGGAAACGACCCGGCACGCCAGAGGTGGCCTTGCGAGCAGCACGCCACAGCAGGAAAATGCCCAGGGCACCCATCACCACCGACCAGAACAGGGAGTCGTAGTTGATGTAGGAAAAGTCCACAATGGCTTGTGGCTCGACCTTGTTCTGCAGGTGGCGCAGGTGGTGCCCGATGTATTCAGGGGCGGTCAGCGCGTGTTCAACGGCGTGAGCTTCAGCAGACATCAGCAACTCTCGTCAATTCAAAATTTTTTCATGCGGCCCTGCCACAGCAGCGCCACCCCAATGACTTTCATGCACAACACCATCGTCACCAGCATGGCCGCCCAACTCAAGGACGGGATCAGGTAGGGACTGAGCGCCAACATGACGCCCGCCACCCCGATCTTGATGACCTCCCAATAGAGGAGGCCACCCACGCTGCGCCCGGCACGACGACCAAACACCCCGCGCGCCATCAGCACGTTGGGCATCACCGCCACCGCTGCACCATACAGCGCAGACAACAAGGCAGTGCGGTCGCCGGACAAGGCACCCCAGACCAGCGCGACAAGCACCCCGAACACCGCCTGAGACGCCACAAAGCGCCAGACCGAGAAGGTGGGGTACCGAGCGATCAAGGCTTGCGCCTGTTCTCGCGTCAGCGGCTGAACCGGAGGTTCGGGCTCTTGCTCATCAGGCCACAGCGTGTCCTGATCGGCATCCAGTTTCTTTTGTCGATCGGTCGCCGATGCAGAACCAGGGCGATGACCCGAACCTTCCAGGGTGCCCTGAAGGGGGGATCGCTCGGAGTCTTTCATCAGCAGATCAATCGGCACAAGGCCTCAATGCACACAAAAACCCGACCAGTAGTCGGCAAAACCTAAAGATTATACGTGCTGACCCGCACATCGCCAAGCCCTGTCTTATAGAAGACTTGTGACGAACCCCACAGGCAGGCGCTCGACCTTCAGAGGGGAATCGGGCGCGACACGACGTTTCGCGCCCGATCACCCCCCCCCGGTTGGGGGATGCCCCGGGCAAGCCCCAGCCTTCCCGCCAGGTGACGGTGGGCATCATTCAGGCACACGTATTGAAACATCTCATGTTCACCGCCACACACCAAGAACAAATCCGGACGCTCGTGGACATGCCTGCCAGCGATCCGCGCTGGTACAGCCAACAGGCCGGTCATGATGGCCACGGGCTTGATGCAGGCGAGGCGGTCTGAGCATGGGGTTCGGAACCACACTGGGCCACCAACTCCTCAAACAACTCGTCGCCCCAGGGTGCCGCCGCTTTGAGCAGCACCTCGGTGAGCTGGAGCGCGTTCAGCGCGCTCGCCTGAGCCGCTGGCTGGCTGCCGCCGCCCCGACCCCGGAAGGTCAACGCCTGGGCATCCAGGCCGACTGGACCTGGGAGGAGTTTGCGCAGCATCGCCCCCTGACCACGTACAAGGACTACGCCGACGTGCTGGAGCGCCAGCAGGCCACCCGTGAGTGCCTGCTGATCGATTCGCCCACCATGCGTTATCAGCCCACCAGCGGCTCGACCTCGGCGGTCAAGTGGATCCCTTACTCCAAGCTGTTTCTGGCCGAGCTCGATGAGGTGATCACGGCCTGGTTTGGCGACCTGTACCGTCAGTTCCCCAAGCAGACCGCCGGCACGCATTACTGGTCGCTGTCATGGATCCCGACCGAGATGCGCAGCCAGACGGCGGGCGACATCAACGATGACATGAAGATGTTGTCCTGGGGCAAGCGCCTGCTGGCGTACCTGACTCAGGCGGTGCCGCAGGATGTGGCACTGGCCGAGACCTCGGACGACTCGCTGTTTGCGACGATCGCGCACCTGTGTGCCGACGAGTCGCTGGGCTTCATCTCCGTCTGGAGCCCCACCTTTGCCCTGGGCGCCATGGAGCAGATGTCGCGCTGGCGCCTGGAGCTGGCCGACTGCCTGAGCCAGGGTCAATGGGGCGAACGCACGGCCCGCATGGCCGGATCGACCTGCCCCACGTCGGCGCGGGCAGCCCGCCTGCTGCGCGAGTGGGACGGTGTGCTCACGCCCGAATTTTTCCGCGGCCTGTGGCCCCAACTGGCCGTGGTCAGCGCCTGGGACACGGCGGCTGCGTCCCCCTGGGCCACACGCCTGCGCGAGCTGTTGCCGCATGCGGCCTTTCAGGGCAAGGGCCTGTGGGCCACCGAGGGCGTGGTGACCTTCCCCTTCCGGGGCCGCTTCCCGCTGGCGTACACCAGCCACTTCTATGAGTTTGAGGTGGTCGCCACGGGCGAGGTGGTCGCCTCCTGGCAACTGGAAGAAGGCCAGGAAGTGATCCCCATCCTGACGACCGGCTCTGGTTTTGCTCGCTACAAGATGAGCGATGTGGTCCGGGTGGACGGGTTTCTGGGGCAGGTGCCCTGCCTGACCTTCCTGGGACGCAACGATGGCGTGGACCTGGTGGGCGAGAAGACCGCGGCCACCAGCGTGCAACTGATCCTGGATGGCCTGCAACTGCAAGGCGGCATGCCGGTGACCTTGCTGGCCCTGGATGAGGCCCGAGGCCACACCCCCGGTTATGTGCTGCTGGTCGAGTGCGATGAGCACACCGATCCGGTGGCGCTGCAACACAGCCTGGCCGCCCAGGTCGAAAAAGGACTGATGGAGGGCTTTCACTACAAGCTGGCCCGTGAATTGGGCCAATTGCAGCACGCTTCCTGTGTGGCTTTGCCGCACATGCGGGAGGTCTACCTCGATCAGTGCCGCTTGCGCGGCATGATCGAGGGCAACATCAAGATTGAACCGCTGCGCCACTGGAAGGGCGCCATCCCGGACGTGCTGCGTCAGGTGCTGGATGCCCCCTCGGGCGAGCACCGTCCTGCGCCCGCGCCTTCCGTGGCCACGCAGGCCTGAGACTGTCACCGAACCACAAGAGGATTTCATGGCGATTACCGTGCGTTTGGGCACCCCCGCAGACAACCCCAAGGTCCAGGACCTGGTCAGCAAGATCACGATGCCCGGCCCGGCCGTGATGTGCTTCCAGCGCGCGCCGGACTTTTTCACGGGCGCGGCCGTGATCGGTGAAGAATTCATCATGACGGTGGCCGATGACACCGAGCGCCCCGACGTGCTCGCGGGCCTGACCGTGATTTCGGGCCGCGACCTGTACATCAGCGGCAAGCGCCGCCGGGTGTACTACTCGGGCGACACCCGGGTGGACCCGTTCTACCGCCGCCGCGGCATCGCCTCTGACCTGTTCGTGGCCCAGAAGGCGTTTCGCACCGGGCAGGACCTGCTGCAGGGCATCGTGCTCAAGGACAACACCGCGCCGCTCGATGCGGCCAAGCGCACGGCCGACGGGGTGCTGTTTGACTACTGGGTGAGCCACACCATCGAGACCAGTTTCATCTTCACGCGCAAGATCAAGCCGCGCATTCCCGCGGGCGTCACGATCCGTGCGGCCACAGCCGCCGATGTGCCCGCCATGCAGGCCTTCTTTGACCAGGAAGCGCCGCGCCGCAACGGCTACCCCTGCTATGAATTTGCCAAGGTGCTCAAACAGGACCCGTACTACCGGGGCCTGAGCATCGGCGACTACGCCCTGGCATTCAAGGGCAGTCAGATCGTGGGCATGCTGGGCGGCTGGGATCAGAAGGCCTACAAGCAGACCCGCATCATGGGCTTCAAGCCCGTGATCGCCGTCATCCGCCCGCTCTACAACCTGTATGCCGGCCTGTTTGGCGGGTTCAAGCTGCCACCAGTGGGGGGCATGCTGAATTACCTGACATTGCACACCACATTGATCGCTGGTGACGATCCGGCCCTGTACCGCGCCCTGATCGACTGGATCATGGCCAACCAGGGCCAGAAGTACGATGCCTTGGCCTGCGCCGTGACCCACGGCGACGCGCTGGTGGATGTGCCCCGCAGCTACAAGCGCCAGAAGCTGTTTTCCAGCCACTTCTGGCTGAGCTATGGTGACGATCCCCGCCCGGGAATCGATGAGCGCCCCCTCTATGTGGAACTGGGTCGACTCTGAGTCGATCACACCCCGATCTGCACCGCTTCGGCCCCCTGTTTTTTGCCCCGAGTTCCGTCATGTCGCGATTGCCCTTTGCCCCCTCCCCTTCCACCCTGAGCCGCTGGACGGCTGGCGCCTGCGCGGTGGCCGCTGTGCTGACGCTGAGCGCCTGCAAGGATCCGCGTGACACACCCCAGTTGCCCGCCTACATCGAAGCCGACATGACCGCCGTGGCCTCGCCGGTGGCCGGGATCCTGTTCAAGATGGGCGTCAAGGAAGGCCAGGCCGTCAAGTCGGGCGAGAATCTGTACGTGCTGGAATCCAACCGCGAACTGGCGCAACTGGCCGAAGCCCAGGCGCGCAAGTCCCAGGCTGAATCTCAAAAGCGCAACCTGTCCAAGGGTGCGCGCGAGACCGAGCTCGATGCTTTCCGTGCCCGCCTGCGTGCAGCCAAGGCCCAGCGCGACCAGGCGTTGACACAACTCAAGAAGACCGAGACCTTGCTCAAGAAGGGCTTTGTCGCCGAGACACAGGTGGAGACCGACCGCACCAATGTGCAACTGGCCGAAGCCCAGGTGGAAGAAGCCCGCGCCACCTTGAAGGCCGCCAAGGACGGCGCCCGCACCGATGAGCGCGATGCGGCGTCGGCCCTGGAGCAGGCCGCCAACGCCGGCGTGGACCAGGTGCGGTGGCTGCTGCAGCAAAAGCAGGTCACGGCCCCCGTCGATGGCGTGATCCAGGAGATCTTTGTGCGTCAGGGTGAGTTCGCACAGCCCGGTGCCGCGGTGATGACCATCCTGCACAAGGACAGCCTGCGCGTGCGCTTTTTTGTGCCCAACGACCTGCGCCCACGCTTCATGCCGGGCTCGGCCATTGATGTGCAGGTGTCCGGTTGCGACAAGCCCGTCAAGGCCCGCATCACCCGCGTGAGCGCGCGGCCGGAGTACACCAACCCGCTGATGTTCGGTCCCGAGTTGCGTGACCGCCTGAGCTTCCTGACCGAGGGCAAGCTCGAAGGTGGGGGCTGCACCGTGCCGCCTGGCACCCCGGTGGGCGTGTTCGTGCCTGCGGCCCAAGGTTGATCGTCAGCGAGAAGGCTCACACAGTGTCCGATTCGTCCACGATCATCGAGGTCAAAGACCTCACCAAAGTCTTTGGGACGACCACCGTGGTCGACCAGTTGAGCATGACCATCGAACCCGGTCAGCTCTACGCCTTTCTGGGCCCCAACGGCTCGGGCAAGACCACCGCCATCCGCATGATGTGCGGCCTGGTGCCCCTGACCTCCGGCGGCGGTACCTGCATGGGCTTTGACATTGCCACGCAGTCCGATGACATCAAGCCGCTGCTGGGCTACATGACGCAGCACTTCTCGTTGTACCCGGACCTGACGGTGCGCGAGAACCTGGAGTTTGTCTGCCGTCTGTACGGGGTGCGCGATGTGCGCGGTCGCGTCAATGAGCTGGTCGAACAGTTCGTCTTCCATGACCTGGGCCGCGACAAGCAACTGGTGGGCACGCTCTCCGGGGGCTGGAAGCAGCGCCTGGCGCTGGCCTGTGCCGTCTCGCACCAACCCAAGCTGCTGCTGCTGGACGAGCCCACGGCCGGCGTGGACCCCAAGGCCCGAGAAGCCTTCTGGGACATCCTGCAGGAGATCACATCGACCGGCGTGTCGGCCCTGGTCAGCACCCACTACATGGACGAGGCCATGCGTTCGAACCGCCTGGCCTACATGCTGTATGGCCGCCTGCTGGTGGACGACAAGCCCGAGGACGTGATCCGCAAGAGCGACCTGCTGTCCGTGCAGGTGGGCCTGCGCCATGCGGTGGACCTGGTCGCCATCAGCCGCGACCCGCGCGTGGTGCGCATGGCCCGACTGGGCAACAGCGTGCGACTGGTCGCTCGCTCCAAAGACGACGTGGAGAGCTGGGTCAAGGATCGCCTGGGGGATGCCGCGGGCGAGATGATCGACATCGACGTGGGCCTGGAAGACATCTTCTTCCACCTGACCTTGCAGCAGCAAGGCACCAACACCTCTTTCTGAATCGGGCTCGACATGTTGTCTTTCCAGCGCATCTATGCGATTGCAACGAAGGAGTGGCTGCACATGGTGCGCGACCGCCTGACCTTCATCTCGCTGCTGATTGCCACCAGCGCCTACGTGATCGTCTTTGGCTACGCCATCAACCCTGATCCTCGTCACATCGAGACCATCGTGGTCGACCACGACAAGAGCGAGTTCTCGCGCCTGTATCGGCTGGCCTTGCAGCAAAGCAACTACCTGGACATCGACCCGCGAGAGATGTCGGCCGATCAGGCCAGCGACTACCTGCGCCGGGCCAAGACCACCGTGGTCATTGAAATCCCGCCCGACTTCACGAGCAACATGATGGCCGGGCGCACGGCGCAACTGCTGGTGGAGGCCGATGCCACCGATCCGGTCTCGCTGAATGGCGCGATCTCGTCGACCGGCGAGGTGGCCCGGCAGGTGGCCGCGCACGTGCTGCGCCAGGACCAGCTCCTGACGAACAAACCCGCCGGACCACGGGTGGAGGTGCGCGTGCAGCGGCGCTTCAACCCCTCGGGTGAGCACACCTTCTATATCATCCCCGGGGTGATGGGCATGATCCTGAACATGTCGCTGATCATGATGACGGCCATGTCGATCACGCGCGAGAAAGAGCGCGGCTCCATGGAGTTCATGATGGTCACGCCGACCAAGCCCGCCGAGGTCATCATCGGCAAGATGGTGCCCTACTTCGTGATGGGCATCTTCCAGGTGATCACCATCCTGATCATTGCCTTCTGGCTGTTCAAGATGCCGCTGACCGGCAGTGCCTGGGCCCTGGCCGCGCTGCTGCTGCTGTATGGCGTGACGACCCTGATGGTGGGCATCCTGATCTCGTCGGCGGCGCAGTCACAGATCCAGGCCATGCAGTTGTCCTTCTATTACATGATGCCGACCCTGTTGCTGACCGGCTTCATGTTCCCCTACAGCGGCATGCCCGAGTGGGCGCAGTGGATCTCCACCACCTTGCCCATGACCTACTTCATCCGGGGTGCGCGAGGCGTGTTCCTCAAGGAGTTCTCGCTGCTGGACATGTGGCCCAACCTGTGGCCCATCGGCGTGGCCTTTGTGGTGTTCCTGTGGGCCTCGATCAAGAGCTACCGCAAGACGCTGAGCTGATCCGGGCCAGCATCTCGTCAAAGCGCTTCAGGTAGGCGTCGGCCTGTTCGACGCTGGCCTCGGCGCGCTGCCAGATCAAGGGCATCACGATGCGGTCGTTGATCTCGGTGATCACCTGCAGGGCCGCCATGCTGGGCACCGTGGCCACCAGGTGGTCGATCTTGATCGTGGCATGGGGCGGGTTCAGGTGGCTGACATTGCCCAGGCTGGTGGCGTGCAGGCTGATGGGCATGTGGCGCAGCTTGCGCTGCATGACGGTGACGATGTGCCCCAAGGCCGCGCGGCCCAGCCAGGGCAGGATCTCGAAGATCAGGTAGGTCCAGAGCATTTCGCGCCTCTCGAAGCGGGCCAGCCCTTCTTCGATCTGCGCCTTGACGGAGGTCACCCGGTCCTTGATCGCCTTGCGACCCGTCTCCGTGACCAGAAAGGCGCCCACGTGGTTGCCCCACATGGGCCCGTGCCCGGCTTCCTTGGGATGAAAGCGCCGCAGGTCCACCGACATGCGGATCACGGCAGCGGCCTGTGGATCATCGGGCGCCATGGACAGGTAGGTCTCGCACAGCGCCAGGACGATCAGGCTGTTGACGCTCATGTCCATCTGGCGGGCGGCCTGGCGCAGCACCGAGGCAGGCGTGCTGACCGTGAAATGACGCAGGGCATGGGTGGACATGCGCGGCTGGTCCATGGTCTGGAACTGCTGGATGTGCAGCCGGGCGTGTTCGGCCTTCTGGCGAACCACATGGCCGCGTGAGCGCCAGATGTGCACCGGCAGTTGCCACCAGGATTGGGGCGTGAGCCCCCCCAGCATCGAAGGACCTTCGGCCTTCTGGTAGGCCATGGGCTCGCCATCGTTGATGCGCCGCATGATCTCGGTCAGCAGGTGGACCATGGTGCGGCCATCGCCGAGCACGTGGTGCACGGTCAGGAACAGAACGGGCGTGCGCTCGTGCGGGATGAAGTGAAAGCGGCACGACAGCCCATGCTCCAGGGGCAGGACGTCGTTGAGCAGGCGCATCTGCAAGGCTTCCAGCTGGGCGTCGTCTCGGGCGTCGAGGTGCGGGCTGTCTGCCCAGGCCTGCTCGAACAGCTGATCCACGATGTGATCGTCGGCCATGATGCGCAACTGGTAGCGCCACCACCCGGGCTCGATCACCGCACGCATGCGCTCTTGCGAGCTGATCAGCTCACGGGCCACGGACCGGGCCTTGTCACGCGAGACCGGCTGGTCAAATCGGATCAGGTAGACCTGGGGCATCGAGCCCATGAAGCCGTCAAAGGCCACATAGGCATGCTCGGAAAAATTCAAGGGGACGGCGGGGGAATGGGTATCGCTCATGACGGCATGATGCCTTGCCAGGCACCGCTGTGGCATCGAGACTTTCACGCACACGCACGTCTGGAAATGGGACTGCCTACAATTGCGGGATGAGCACCGCCCCCATCCTCCTGCCCGACCTGGTCAACGACCGCTTTTTGCGCGCCTGCCTGCGCATGCCCACCGACTGCACGCCGGTGTGGCTGATGCGCCAGGCGGGTCGTTACCTGCCCGAGTACCGCGCGACACGGGCTCAGGCGGGCAGCTTCATGGGCCTGGCCACCCACCCCGATTACGCCTGCGAGGTGACCCTGCAGCCGCTGGCGCGCTATGACCTGGACGCCGCGATCCTGTTCAGCGACATCCTGACGGTGCCCGATGCCATGGGCCTGGGTCTGACCTTCGAAACCGGCGAGGGCCCCAAGTTCGCCCGCACCGTGCGCGACGAGGCCGCCGTGGACGCCCTGCGGGTGCCCGACATGGACAAGCTGCGTTATGTGTTCGATGCCGTGAGCACGATCCGGCGCGCCTTGACCGACAGCGAGGGCCGCGGCCGCGTGCCCCTGATCGGTTTTTCAGGCAGCCCCTGGACCCTGGCCTGCTACATGGTCGAGGGTGGCGGCTCGGACGACTACCGCCTGGTCAAGACCCTGATGTACCAGCGCCCCGACCTGATGCACCGCATCCTGGCGATCAATGCCGATGCCGTGGCGCTGTACCTGAACACCCAGATCGAAGCGGGCGCTCAGGCCGTGATGGTGTTTGACTCCTGGGGCGGTGTGCTGGCCGACGGCAATTTCCAGACCTTCAGCCTGGCGTACACGCAGCGCGTGCTGTCGCAACTCAAGAAAGAGCACGAGGGCAAGCGCATCCCCCACCTCGTCTTCACCAAGGGCGGCGGCCTGTGGCTGGAGCAGATCGCCAACACCGGCTGCGACGTGGTCGGTCTGGACTGGACGGTCAACCTGGGTCAGGCGCGTGCCCGCGTGGGCCATCAGGTCGCCCTGCAGGGCAACCTGGACCCCAACGTGCTGTTTGCGCAGCCCGAGCAGATCCGTGCCGAAGTGATCCGCACGCTGGACAGCTTTGGTGCCCCGGCCAACGCCGATGGCAGCACCGCCGGCCATGTCTTCAACCTGGGACACGGCATCAGCCAGTTCACGCCTCCGGAGCACGTCACGGCCCTGGTCGAGACCGTGCACGAGCACTCACGCCGTCAGCGCTCGGGCGCCTGAGGTGCGGGGTCGGGCCTCAGGGCCGACCACAGTGAGGCGGACACGATGAGCGTGCCGCCCACCAGCGTGGCGCTGCTCAGCGTGGCACCGCCCCACCAGACCGACGACAGCGTCGCAAACACCACCTCGGTCAGCATGACGACCGAGGTGATGGCCACCGGCAACTGCGAGGCGCCCGCCTGCAAGGCCATGTTGCTGGCAAAAAACAGCAGACCCATGACCAGGGCCATGAGCACCCAGCTCCAGGCCAGCGGCGGCCAGGGCGACACCACCCCCTGAAGCAGCAGCACCTGCGCGAGTACCAGGGGGATGCACAGCCCGCCCAGGAACATGGCCATCGCCCGCGCTGACGAGGGCACCTGCGCCTGTTTGCGCAGCAGCACGTTGTTGAGCGCAAAGCCAAAGCCGCCGGCCAGCCCGAGCCAGTCGGCCGCGCCCTGGAACTGCGGCCAGCCGCCATCGACCGGGCGCAGCACCAGCATCGCCCCGGCCAGCGCCATGCCCACACGCCCCAGCGCCGCGTGGCTGATGCGCTCGCCCAACATGAGCCAGGCCAGCAAGACTGCCCACAAGGGCATGAGATAAAACAGCAGCACCACGCGGACCACATCGCCCACGCTGACCGCCCAGTTGAACGCGGCATTGGTGGCACCGGCGGCCAGCGCCAAGGCCCACAACCAGGGCTGACGCAGGACCATGCCCAAAGCGGCAGGCCGGCTCACCACCAGGATGAGCACGCCCAACGCGAAGAACACCGAGGTGGACCACAGCGGGTGCAAACCCATCTCGTGCAACTGGCGCAAGGGCCACCACGACACGCCCCAGACCAGGGCGTTGAACAACAGACCAAGGTAAGGCATGGGGTCAGCGACGCTCCACCACCACAGGGCTCAGCTGGAGCGCCTCACGCACTCGGCGGGCGGCACCCTGGGCATCCTCGCGCCGGGCATACGGCCCCACCTGAAGCCGGTAACCTGGTCCCTCCTGAAACACGGCCAGCAGGGGCGCCAGGTTGGACAACTCGGCCGCCACACGCTTCTGGAAGGCATCGACCCCCGAGCGCTGACTGAACGCCGCCAGTTGCACCCAGAAGCCCTGCTGCCCTGGGGTGAAGGCGCGCGAACGGCCCACCGGTGGCGAGGGCGGCGGTGGCGAGGCAGGTGCATCACCCCGGAGGTCGATCTCCAGCATCGGCGCGGCGGCGATCACCGCCGTGGGTTGCGCACCATCCAGATGGGACGCCAGGGCCTGGATCGGGTCCTCCTGGATCGAGGCGGGACCTGTCCCGCCCTCACGCACCCAGCGCCCGGTGCGAATGTCCTCGAAGGTCAGCCGCTCGATCTCGACCTCGGCCTGCCCGCGCGCCAGCACATCGAGCTTGGCCGCGGCGGTGTAACTCAGGTCCAGGACCCGATTGCCGTGAAAGGGCCCCCGGTCGTTGATGCGGACGATGACTTCCTTGCCGTTGGCCTTGTTGCGCACGCGGGCATAGCTGGGAATGGGCAGGGTGCGGTGGGCCGCCGACATGGCGTACATGCTGTAGACCTCACCCGAGGCGGTGCGACGGCCATGGAACTTGGTGCCGTACCAGGAGGCCATGCCCCTCTGTTTGAACGGCACATCCTCAGCCAGAGGCTCGTAGCCCTGCCCCAGCACCACGTAGGGCTTGTTGGGCCCCTTGGGCAGGATGGGCTCGACCCGGGGCACCGCATCGGGCACGCTGGCCAGGTCCTCCGGGGGGCGCTCAGGCGCGCCATCCCGGTCGGGGCGCACGGTGCTCCCACCGCCGCCGCTGCCGGGCTGGGTGCGGCCGGCCTGATCCGGCGAGAGCGACACGGTCGAACAACCCACCAGCGCGCTGGCCACCAGCAAGCCAACCCAAGCACGCCAGGACGGGACCCACCGCGGGGGGGAAGAGATTTTTTGATGCACATGCATAGTGCCGTCACCATACAACATGCCAGCATCCGGCTCAGGCCTTGGCACAATGACAGGCCGCGCACCGCTGTCACACCCGCTCACATCCAACGTCATCTGCCATGCCCCAGTCCCACGACCTGCCCTTTGACCATGCATTCGAACGCGGCATGCGCAACCGCCGTGCCGCACTGGGTGATGCCTGGGTGGATCAGTCGGTCGCCAAGGCCAACGCCTTCAACGCCGAGTTCCAGCACTTCATCACCGACTACGCCTGGCATGGCGTCTGGGGTCGCCCGGGGCTGGACTGGAAAACCCGCCGCGTGCTGGTGCTGGCCGTGACCAGCGCGCTGGGTCGCTGGGACGAGTTCGAGATCCACCTGCGTGGCGCCCTGACCCCAGGCAACGCCCACACCCTGACCCCCGAAGAGGTGCGCGAAGCACTGATCCAGATCGCCATCTACGCCGGGGTGCCGGCGGCCAACACCGGGTTCTCCAAAGCACTGGGCATCCTGCGCGAACTGGGCATGGCCCCACCGCCCCACCCCGCCACGGACGCCTGGCACCCTGGCGTGGGCCGCTCAGTCTTCACAACCACCCGTCCGAAGCTGCACGCCACCGTGCGCGAAGCGCGCCTGGACAACCCCCGGCACACCGTCGTGCTCAGCCACGCGCTGGGCCAGGACCACAGCATGTGGGACCAGGTGGCCAACACCCTGGCCGGGACCTGCCGCGTGATCTGTCCCGACACCCGTGGCCATGGCCGCTCCGAGATCCCGGCCAGCCCCCTGAGCATGGCCGAGCTGGCCGCCGATGCGGCCCGCCTGATCGATGAGCTGGCCGGCGAGAGCGTCGTCTGGGTGGGCCTGTCCATGGGCGGCATGATCGGCCAGGAGCTGGCATTGCGCCACCCCGACAAGGTCAAGGGTCTGGTGCTGGCCAACACCTGCGCGCAGTACCCGGTGGCCGCCAAAGAGGCGCTGGCCGAGCGCATGGCCACCATCGACGACCATGGCCTGGCCGCCATTTCCACAGCTGCCATGGCCCGCTTCTTCACGGACGACTTCCGGGCCAAGAATGCTGCCACGGTCTCGCGCCACCAGCGCCTGCTGGAATCGATCGACCCGGAGGGCTACACCGCCTGCGCGGCCGCCGCCTGCGACATCGACACCCTGGGCCGCCTGAACCAGATCCGCGTGCCCACGCTGGTGATTGCCGGTGACCAGGACATCGGCACCCCGGTGGTCATGGCCGAAGCCCTGTCCAAGGGCATCCCTGGCGCCCAGTTGGTGACCTTGCAGAACTGCGCCCACCTGAGCGCCTGCGAGCACCCCGACGCCTTTGCTCACCTGGTGGGCGAGTTCGTTGCCAGCCTCTGACCTGAATCGATCCGTTTTTGATGTCTGACCAAGGCGCTGCTGCCAACACGATGAACCCGGCCCAGATGGCCGCGGTTCAGCACCTCCACAGCCCCTGCCTGGTGCTGGCCGGTGCCGGATCCGGCAAGACCCGGGTGATCACCCAGAAAATCGCGCGCCTGCTGCAACCGGGTGATGGGGCTGACCTGGCGCCCTCGCAGATTGGTGCCATCACCTTCACCAACAAGGCCGCAGCCGAAATGCGCGAGCGGGTCAAGGCCCTGATCGGCCCCCGCGCGGCAGGCAAGCTGCTGGTGTGCACCTTTCACTCGCTGGGCGTGCGCCTGCTGCGCGAAGATGGCGAGTGTGTGGGGCTCAAGCAAAGCTTCTCGATCCTGGACAGCGACGACGTCACCAGCATCCTGCGCGATGCCGGCGCCACCACCGATGCCAAGCAGGCGCGCAGTTGGCAGTGGGCCATCAGCCTGTGGAAGAACATGGGCCTCAACAGCGATCAGGCCGCGGCACAGGCCGCCACCGACGACGAGCTGCTGACCGCCCGCGTGATGAAGCTCTACGAAGAGCGCCTGCAGGCCTACCAGGCCGTGGACTTTGACGACCTGATCAGCCTGCCCCTGAAGCTGCTGAACGAGCACGAGCATGTGCGCGCCAAGTGGCAGCGTCAGCTCAAGCACGTGCTGGTCGACGAATACCAGGACACCAACGCCACCCAGTACGAATTGCTCAAGCTGCTGGTGGGTCCAGAAGGCATCTTCACAGCCGTGGGCGATGACGACCAGTCCATCTATGGCTGGCGCGGCGCCACGCTGGAGAACCTCAAGCGCCTGCCGCAGGACTTCCCCAACCTCAAGGTCATCCCGCTGGAGCAGAACTACCGCTCCACCAGCGCCATCCTGCGTGCGGCCAACCACGTCATCGCCTCCAACCCCAAGCTGTTCCAGAAGACGCTGTGGTCGGACCTGGGCGAAGGCGAGCCGGTCAAGCTCATGGAGTGCGACAACGAAGAACACGAGGCCGAGCGCACCGTCTCGCACTTCATGATGCTGCGCATGAACCTGCTGGAAAAGCACCCGGGCGACCCCAGCAAGACCGACTGGAGCAACTTTGCCATCCTGTACCGGGCCAACCACCAGGCCCGGCCGTTCGAGCAGGCCTTGCGCAAGGCCAACATCCCCTACAAGGTCTCGGGCGGGCAGAGCTTTTTTGACAAGACCGAGATCAAGGACCTGTGCGCCTGGCTGCGCCTGCTGCTCAACAACGACGACGACCCAGCGTTCTTGCGCGCCGTGACCACCCCCAAGCGCGGCATTGGTCACCAGACCCTGGGCGCCCTGGGCGAATTTGCGGGGCAGTGGAAGGTCAGCCTGTTCGAGGCCCTGTTTGCCGAGTCCCTGCCCGCCAAGCTCAACGCCCGCGCGGTGGCCGGACTGCATGAGTTTGGTCGCTACGTGAACGACCTGGAGTACCGCGCCCGCCAGACCTTTGGCAGCGACGACGCCAAGGTGCTGTTGCTGGACTGGCTCAAGGACATCGGCTACGAGCAGCACCTGTACGACAACGAAGAAAACGAGAAGATCGCTGCGGCCCGCTGGACCAATGTGCTGGACTTCATCGACTGGGTGGCCAAGCGTTGCGGCGGGCAGATCGAAAACGACGGCGGGACGTCGGTCGAGGCCGAGAAAAAAAGTGTGATCGAGATCGCGCAGTTGATCTCCCTGATCACCAGCCTGGCCGAGCGCAACGCCGATCAGAACGTGGTCACGCTGTCGACACTGCATGCCTCCAAGGGCCTGGAATGGCCGCATGTGGTGCTGGCCGGGGTCAATGAGGGGTCGTTGCCGTTTTCTCGTGAAGAGGTGGAGATCACGCCCCAGGCCATCGAGGAAGAGCGCCGTCTGATGTACGTGGGCATCACGCGGGCCCGACTGAGCCTGGGGGTCAGCACGCTCAAGCGTCGCAAGAAGGGGCGTGAGTATGTGCAGGCCATTCCGAGCCGGTTCATTGCGGAGATGAAGCTCAACGAGGGCGGGGGACCGGCGGAGAACCCGCGGGAGAAGCTCAAGCGCTTGCGGGATGAGATGGCGGCCAAGAGTCGGCAGGCGCCGACGGTGGGAGAGAGCTGAGGCGCGGGGTTCGTTTTGGCTTTTTTGCGCGGCAGCGCGGGGCTGGGGTCTGGGGTGACTGCCGGCCGGGCTTCATGTGGGGGGTCCCGCTGGAAGCGG
>DAORJC010000058.1:0-16197 GCA_035438885.1 Aquabacterium sp.
GAGCGCATGGCCCTGTCCGTGACTTCCGCTTGCAGCAGGTGCTCCAGCAGCCAGCGCGAGCTCTCCAGTGTGGCTTGGCCGCCTTGCTTGACCAGGTCTTCCCAGGCCCCGGCCATGCCGTACAGGCGAAGCTCTTTGAGCTCCTTGTCCAGCTCACGCATGATCGGCCTCCTGCATGTCGCTGCCAGCGCGCAGGCTGTCGTAGCGCGCCGTGTCGGCCAAGGGTGTCTGGCTCACTTGCAGCGTGGTCTCCACTGTCTGCGGTATCGGCTGCGCTTGCAGGCGCGCCAGCACGTTGATGACGTGCTCGGTGCTCACCCGCCCCGATGGCGGTGCGCTCTCCAGAGCAAGCTCCACGGCCACCAGCACCGCATCCAGCCCTTGCTTGGGCACCTCGGCCAACACCTGCGCCATCACCTTGTCGCCGCCATCATGGTGCAGCAAGGCCTGGCGCATGCGTTGCAGTGGCCCGGGCAGGTCCGCAAACGGCGCGCCGTTGCGCAGCGCGCCCGGCTTGCGCTCGATCAGCGGCACGTAATGCTGCCAGTCGTAGCGGGTCTGGTTGCGATCACTCAGGCGCTCGTGCGTGGCCACCACCGTGTCTCCCGCCACCACCACGATCTGCGCCGGGTACAGACGCGTGCTGACCATGTGGCCTGCCCATTCGCAGGGCACCGAGTAGCGGTTGCGCGCCACCGTCACCAGGCAGGTGCTGCTCACCTTCGCCGGGTTCTCAACATAGCCATCAAAGACCACCGGCATGGGCATCAGGTGGCTTTGCTCCAGCTCCAGCATCTCGGCGATGCTGAACGCTTTGTGCTGGGGGTGGCGCAGCTCCTGCCACAGGGCCCGGCAGCGCTCGCCCAGCCACGCGTTGAGCTCGGCAAAGCTGCCAAAGCGCCGCTGCCCCGCCTCCACCCAGATCCGACGGCGGCTGTCTTGTACCTCCTTCTCCACTCGACCCTTCTCCCAGCCGCTGGCACGGTTGCAAAAGTCAGGGTCGAACAGGTAGTGCGCGCACATGGCCGCAAAGCGCGCGTTGACGACTCGTCCCTTGCCCTTCTTGACCTTGTCCACTGCCGTCTTCATGTTGTCGTAGATGCCACGGCGCGCCACACCGCCCAGAGCCGCGAAGCTGCGTGTGTGCGCATCGAACAGCATCTCGTGGCCCTGGCTGGGGTAGGCCACCAGCCAGAACGCCCCGCTGGCGCACAGCTTCATGTGCGAGACCTGCATGCGGTAGTACACCCCGCCCACCAGCAAGCCGTCTTCGCTCCAGTCGAACTGGAAGGCCTCGCCCAGCTCGAACGTCAATGGCACAAAGGCTTTGGTGCTCGCCTGTTGGCCTTCACCTTGGCGCCACTTGCGGATGAAGTCCGTTACCCGTGTGTAGCCGCCCTCGTAGCCCGCTGCCTTGATCTGCGCGAACAAGGCCTTGGCCGTGCGCCGCTCCTTCTTGGGCCGCTTGGCATCGGCCTTCAAGGCTTGCATGAGTTCGGCCTCGTACGCCGACAGCTTGGTGGCCTTCGCCGCCTCACGGCGGTACTTGGGCTCGACCGGCTGCGCCTCATCCAGCCACTTGGCCACCGTGTTCCTCGACAGGCCCGTGGCCCTCGATATCTCCCGCTTCGTCTTCTTGTCTCGGCGATGCATCCGCCGAATCTTGCCAATCATGTCCATGGTGATCACCTTCTTCTTCCCACTGCTGCAAAAAGCAGCAGGGTAGGTAAAACACCTGGCTCAGTTTTCGGTCGGCGTCAACACGAGCAAATGCTGCAGTTCGCGGGGCGTAGCCGGGAACCAGTGCAAGGTAGGCCTGGAGTTCATCGACCAGGGCCTTCAACACCTCTGTCGGGAACAGGCACTGCGGGCCAAGGTCCGCGGCAAGCCCGAGGGTGTGCAGAATTTTGTGTAAACGGACAATCAACCGCCGGCGCAAGCCGGCCTGTCCGTAAGCACAATGAGCACCAAGAAACACGACCTACCCGAAGAACTGCTGTCTGGCCTGCTGGCCAACTACAAGAAGCCCGAAGACCTCATCGGCGAGAACGGTCTGCTCAAGCAACTGACCAAGCTGCTGGTCGAGCGAGCCCTGGACGCTGAGCTGACTGAGCACCTGGGCCATGAACGCAACGAGGCGGTGGCCAATCCCGCTGGCAACACCCGCAACGGCAAGAGCAGGAAGACCCTCAAGGGCGACTTCGGCGAACTGCCCATTGAGGTCCCCCGCGACCGCCATGGCAGCTTCGAGCCCCAACTCATCCCCCGTTTGGCCTGCATCAGTTTCCCGGCGGTCTCCAGCCGTACATACACCAAACGCCTCTGGTCATCCACCGCGTCGCAACTCCCTGACACCCCGGCCCAGCTTGCGGCGCAACAGGGCCCGCAGGGTCACCCCATCCGAGTACCCAACCTGTGCGGCGACTTGGTCGACGCTCGCGTTTCCGGTGCGCAAGAGATGGACGGCATGCTCCACGCGCAGGTCCTGGAAATACGACAGCGGTGTCTTGCCCAAAACGCTTTGCAGCCGCCGCGCCAAGGTGCGCTCGCTTGTGCCCGCGGCGCTCGCCGCCTCGGCCAGCGAGAACCCCTTCGCGAGCCGACTTCTGGCCCAGCACTCGAAGCGCTCCACCATCGGGTCGGCATGCGCAAGGTGGTCGGGAATCACGAACTCGGCTTGCGAACTGCGTGCCTCGACCAGCAGATAGCGTGCCACCAGGGCCGCCAGCGCCGGACTGCGCCCGCGGATGATGCGCAAGGCCAAGTCGACGTGGGCCAAAGCGGCACCCGCGGTTGTGAAGCGTGTCGAGTTCACGATCATGCGTGACTCGTCCAGCGTGACGTTCGGATAGCGCTGCCGAAACATCGGCCCCAGCCACCATGACGTCGTCGCACGATGCCCATCAAGCAGGCCGCTCTCTGCAAGCAAGAAACTACCGGAGCAGGCGGCACCAAGGTGCGCGCCAGCGGCGGACCACTGCTGGAGCACGGCGACCGCATCGGGCACGTCGGGGCGTGTGAGCCGAGCCGAGAGCGTGTCAGGCATCTTGTCACCAAACGCGGGCACGAGCACGACGTCTGGTTCCGGCACACCACGCGCAGTGACCACGGGGACCGTCAAGCCTTGCGCAGTTCGGATGCGACGCCGCACGCCCACCAGCGTGAGCTCTATGTGCGCGGGAGCCTGCGGCAGCGAGCCCGACATCGCATTGGCCAAGCCCACTGTGTCAGTGAGCGCCGCAAGCCCCAGATCAAACACGCCATCACAAACAAGAATGTGGAGTTTCATGGCAACAATGATATCAATGTTGTCATTATTGTCTATAGAGATGGCTGTGATGAAGACTTAGACTGCAGGCTCGTCGATCCATTCATCTAACCCAGTTACCCAAAGGATTACAGTATGACCAAGCTCGCCCTGTTTGTTCGCCTCGAAGCCAAACCCGGCCAGGAGGCTGCGCTTGCCGACTTCCTGGCCAGCGCACTGCCGCTCGCCAACGCCGAGTCCGGCACCACTGCCTGGTTCGCATTGAAGTTTGGCCCTTCGACGTTCGGTGTGTTCGATGCCTTTGCCGATGAGGCAGGTCGCCAAGCACATCTGAACGGCCAGATCGCCGCGGCCTTGATGGCCAACGCCGCGACCTTGCTCAGTTCTCCGCCCAATATCGAGAAGGTCGAACTGCTTGCAGCCAAACTGCCTGCATGACAACCCGGCCTTGACCAAATCAGGTCATCGGTCTGCAACGGCCCGCGCAGCCGGATGACGTCCAGCCGGTGGACACCACTGGCGATCTCCAACTGCTGGAGGACATCCCGGTGCGCCCCGGCACCAAGCTTGCCGCGCTGGTAGCCGCGCTGCGCCGCCCGCAAGGCGCAACCAGCCTGCAACTGATACTGACCACCGGCTGGCAGCCGCACACCGCGCGCGGGGCGATTTCCGGGATGCTGCGCAAGAAGTTCGGCCTGAACGTGGTGCTGGCGAGCGGGTATATCGCGTGGTCTGATCATCACCGGCAGGGAGTGAATTCAACTCACGCCCTTGTCGGCTGGGGTGCAAACCTGCGAACCCAGTACGCACTCAGGTTCGCACCTTTCCCATTCTTCTCCATCCCACGCAGGCCCGCGCTGTCGCGGCATTCGACCCATCGGGGCATGCTGTGGGGTGCGAACCGCAAACCCTGCAAACCTTGTTTTCTTGGCAGTCGGTAGCGCAATGCTGCGCTGTCGCCCCCCGTATTGGATTTTCGGCAGGAAGGACCCGTTTTGCCTGTGGCGGTCGATTGGGTCGCAAATCGCGACCTCATCCACGCGAGTGAGGTGAGCATTCCCAATGCTCTCCCTCTCTTTAGAGAGGAAACACCGGGAAGCCGGGAATGCGTTGATTTCATTGGGTTTTAATCCTTCCCGGCTCGGCTGGGAAGGATTTGGCCCGGGAACGATTTAAACCCTTGTGTTTGCTGGCGGTAAATCGTTCCCACCCCTTGAGCGTTCCCGGTGGGAAAGCGGGAACCGGGAACGATTGTTGGGGGTGGGAAGCATTACTCGGCAACCGGCCGACCGGCACTGGAGCGGGTCAGGTGGCCGGTGACGAATACCGCCTGACCTTGGGCGACCGGGCCATCGGGCACGTCGAGCCACTTCACCAGCTTGGAGCCGTCGGCCATGGCGGTGACCAGTTCACCCTGTGCCAGCAAGGCATCCACCCAGCCGGTGAGCCGATGCTTGCCGATAGCGTGGAAGGGTTCGGGCAGTTCGTGGCGGCGCTCGTACAGACCATTGCCGCCGGTCTTGGTGTAGGGCTGGCCATCCCGTGCGGCACGAGCAATGGCGGATTTCAGTGCGGGCAGCAGATCATCTGGCTCCGGTCGGGTCTGGCGCAGACGGTCACTGCAATCGACCAGCAAGCCGCTGGTGCTGCGCAAGAAGGTGGTCACGCGCAGGTTGGCGCGGCCATTGGCCTTGACCACGCCGCCCATCACCACGCGGCCACGCTCAAAGGGCTCGCCCAAGGCCTCGCAGAGTTTCTTGGCCTGATCTTCCTTGGGGTGCGTTCGATGCCTGATCGGTCGCCTTGGTTGACGATGAACCGGCGCGCGTAAGCTGTTGATTTTGCGAGAGCCAAACCTGCGCCTACCCGCAGATCAAACGGAGAATAGAGGCGGCTCTGGCCGAGAAAGTGGCCGACTTCGGGCGTTTCGGCTGATGGCCACCCACAGCACAGGTGGCCGGAACCCCGCGTGGCGCGGGGATTTCAGGCAAGAAAAAGGGCCCGGAGACTATCCGAGCCCTTCAATTTGGTGGGCCGGGGTCACACGAACTGTGGCTGATAACCCGCATGGATGCAGGGTTTGGCGATTTTCAGATTCATGGTTACCCGCAAAGTTACCCACAAGTCATGATTGCTTGTGCGGGCTCTGGGGTGCCACGGTTGGCTGGGGAAACATCACCATCGGTGTTTGAGTCGCTTCCCATGCGATACCCCATGGCTCTGTAACCTCGCTGCCGCTTGTCCCACATCCGCAGCAATGCAGGGTGGCCAGTGTCGACGAAGTCGATGATCCGCACATCGGCCTTGGTAGCGTGTTCGCGATGCAAGCGACCAGCGTACTGCTGCAACGTGCCCTTCCACGAGACAGGCATGGCCAGCACCAGGGTGTCCAGCGGCGGATGATCGAAGCCTTCGCCGACGAGCTTCCCTGTAGCCACCAGGACGCGTGGCGCCTGAGGCGGTAGCGCATCAAGTTCCGCAATGAGCGCGGCCCGCTGCTTCTTTGACATCTTGCCGTGTAGCACGAAGGGCGGCGGCACCAGCGTGGCCAAGGCCAAAACGATCGCTTCAAGATGCTCCGTTCGTTCGGTCAGGACCAGCACTTTGCGGCCTTGCTCGAAGGCCGCAACCACTTCGGTGGCGATGGCTTGAGTGCGCGCCAGGTCATTGGCAAGGTGCCGGAACACATCCTGAAGGCCTGCTGCGCTTGGCAAGTCGATCCTGGCAAACCGTGAGCGCGGCCATACCTCCAGATCGTGCGGAGCGTTGGCTGGCCTGGCTGCTGTATGCCGTGTGGGGCCGCATTGCATGAAGATGATCGGCTGCTGGCCGTCACGGCGAATGGGTGTGGCGGTCAGGCCGAGCACGAACTTGGCCTTGGTCTTTTTGAGGATGGCATCAAAAGATGTGGCGCCAACGTGGTGGCATTCATCCACGATGACCTGTCCGTAGTTTTCGACCAAGGCATTGACCTCACCTTGGCGGGACAGTGACTGCATCACGGCGATGTCGATCTTGCCGGTGGGTTTAGCCTTGCCGCCGCCGATGGTGCCGATCGCGCCTTTACTGACGCCAAGGAATGCTTGAAGGCGCTCCTGCCATTGCTTGAGCAACTCGGTTCGGTGCACTAGCACCAGGGTGTTCACGCCGCGCCGGGCGATGATGGCGGCGGCCGTGACGGTCTTGCCGAAAGCCGTTGGGGCGCACAGCACGCCTGCATCGTGGTGCAGCATGGCTGAGACCGCTACTTCCTGGTCAAGCCGCAGCGTGCCGACGAAGCTGACACCAAGAGGTTCACCGCCATACCGCTCATCTCGCAGATCGCACCGTATGCCATTGTCTTTCAGCAGGGCCTGGGCGGCATCAAGGCAGCCACGCGGCAATGCAATGTGTTGGGGGAAGTTCTCGGCATTGCCGATCACGCGCGGCTTGTCCCACACCGACATCCTCATGGCCTGGGCCTTGTAGAACTCGGGGTTCTGAAATGCCGCCAGGCGGATCAGCCGATTGGCAAGCGCTTGAGGCAGCTTGGCTTTTTCGAAATAGATCAGGTTGGCCAGCGTCACGCTCAAGGCTGCGGGCATCGTGCCCGCGAGCTTTGTTGACGTGGCGGTCGCACGCTTCCACGGTGTGGCCAAGTCCTCGTCGTCGATGAAGGTCACGTCCAGAGGGTGTGTGCCGCCGATGGCACGCAGGATGGTCGGCTCGATGTCATGAGGCGCCATGGGCTGGATCGATGCGAGGAAGGCCCATTGGTCGCCGTGTGGTTTCAGCTCGGCATCAACGAAGACGCTGCAGCCGTTTTCGCGCGGGTGTTTCTGAAGGGGTAACGCGATGAGGTTGCCAAAGCCACCTTTTGGCATCGTGTCCTGGTTGGGGAACAAGCGGTCGTAGGACGCCAGCTTAAGCTGACGGGTTCGCGAGCAGGTGTGGCTGATGATGGCCGTTCCCAAGCGACGGGCATCCCGTGCCGACACCCGACCACCGAAGAAGACCCAGGCGTGTGCCCCTCGGCCAGAGCGTGAAATCTCCAGCGCCGCTGGCACACCCAACTCATGGCAGGACAACATGAACGCTTTGGCATCCTCCTGCCAATCGGCCTCGTCAAAGTCGACGGCCAGGAAATGGCATGTGTCGTCCTCCAGCAGCGGGTAGATCCCCACAGTGTGCTCGCCCGCCAGGTGGCCGTAGATCACGGCATCGGACAGCGGGAGCAGCAGACGGCGGCTGCAATCCCCGCATTTGATGCGAGGCTTATCGCAGACACCCGCTCGCCATTCGTTGCCGCAGGCCGGGGTATAGCCCGATTTGCCTGAGGTCTTGCCTTCCCAGCGCACAGGATAGACATCGGTGCGGCCACGGAACAGCCGCCGAAACAGCGCGACCTTGTCTGCGGTGGACAGGTTTGAACGCGGCGGCTCTGACTTGGGCGCAGAAGCTGGGCATGTCTGAACGGCCGATGAAGGCAAGCGCCAGTCGATTCCATGCTTTGCGAGCAGCGCCACCAGTCGGACGTTCTCTGCCTGCAGCGCGGCCAGGCTATCCGGCTCTGCTGTCATGACCCTAGGTGCGTTGCGATCAGGTGGGCCATGCTGTCACCCACGCCGTAGCCAATGTCATGGCCAGCGTCGCAAACTGAGTCCAGGCGCTCCAACATGGTCTCGCGCTGGTCCTCAGGCAGGCTTTCGATGACCTTCAGGGCCTGCTCGAACATGCGCACCAGTGCTTCACCATAGCTGTCATCTGGCAGCCCGACATCGCTGGCGAAGCCGGATGCTTGTTCGCAATAGAACACCATCAGTTCAGCCAGTCCTGCCGTGGTGCCAAGCGCTTTCTTGTAGTCGGCAATGGCCTTCTTGGCCTTGGCCACGGAGGTGTCCTGGTTCTTGAAGGCATCTGGCCATAGCCAGCGATAGATGGTGACCTTGTAAGGTTTGAGTGCGTCTTCACCCAGATGCAGACGAGTGTGCAGAAAGGCCTGGTTGTCCTTGCTTGCAGCGTAGAGGTTTTGCACCAGGGTCAGCAGACCTGCGCGGTCGAAGTCCGTCAACTGGGCTTTGACGTCGATCCAGGATGGGGCGTTTTTCTTGGTGGCCATGGGGGTGCTCAGTCTTGCGCGGCCGGCTTGCTATGGGCATCCAGCCAGCGTTGCCCGAGGGTTGTCAGTCGGTAACGCTGCTTACTGCTTCGGGGCGTATCAGGCAGGGTCATCTCAATCACCTTCGAGATCAATGCCGGTTTCAGATACGCGGTGCGGAAGTGTTCTTCGCCTTTCAGGCCTAGCGCAGACTGGATTTGCTGCCGGGACATCTCACCGACCACGGCGCGCAACAGACGTTCGACTTCCCCTGTGACTTCCCCTGTGACTTCCCCTGTGACTCCCCCCCCGCCAACTGTCGGGACAAGGGACCAAGGATGGCGCGGTAGCCGGATCACGAACGAGAGGCGGTCGTTGTCCGTTTCGAACAATGGCGCGGGCGAGCCGTTGGCTGCCATTTCCTTCAGAATTTTCGGGATTCCGGTGGAGCGTCCTTCGGTCATCTCCAGTTCCTTCAGGAACTCCCCTATCCGCCGATTGCGGTAGCGGCGGCTGACCGCACGCCCCGCCGGAAAGTCCTCCAGCCGGATCGAACGATCAGGGCCGGGAAAGCTCAGGATGACCAATTCTTCATTGCTGATGCGCACCTCGATGGGCTCGCGCTCCTCGTAGGACCGGTGATAAACCGCGTTGACCAAGGCCTCCTCAATGGCGGCGTAAGGGAAGTTCCAGACTCGCGTGGCCTCGGCGCGGTCGGAATGCTTGATCACCGTCTCGCGCAGGAAGTTGCGCTGGATGTAGCTCAAGGCCTCGCGCGTCATCCGTGCCAGTGGGCCTTTGAAAATCTTTTCCTCGAAGCGATCACCGCCCGCGCCTTCGGGAAACCAGACCACATCGATTTGCACGGCGGGGAAGAAGCGCTCCGGTGTTTCGTTGAAAAACAGCAGGCCCACGTTCTTGGGCCACGGTGATTCGATGGGGCCACCCGCCACATTCATCTGCCGAGCCAGTGCCTCGACCGACACGCCGGGCGCATCGGCCGCCAGTGCGCTGCCTACCTCCTGCAAGAAGGCCTGCATCAACGGCTTGGAGAGATCATCAATCCGTGCCGATTGGTTGTATCGATCATCAAACGGCACCTTGGCCGCCAGGCTCAACAACTCCTGCTCATCATCGCCTTTGGCCTCAACCGTGCTGGTGTAGCGGCGTATGTAGTAGTGCCAGGTCTTGTGCTTGGCGGTGACCGAGGCAGGCACCTTGTAAGGGCGCGTCTGCCCGCCCGGTGCCCACAACACGATCAGCTTGCGGCCCTCAATGACTTCCACGCTCAATACGGGGAAGTAAGGCGGTTGGATCAGTTGGCAGTGGGACAACAGTTCCTGCTGGATCTTGTCGAGCTGATTGTCGGCCAGGCCCACTGGCGGAAAGACCGGCTGGCCGTTGGCATCGCAGTCTTGCCCGATCACCACATAGCCGCCGCCCAGGTTGGCGAAATCATTGGCGAAGGCGCAGAGGGTGCGCAGGATCGGGTCGGGGTTCCAGCCGGTTTTGTACTCGATGCGCTCGCCTTCAACCGTGCGCTGGCGCAGCAGGTCGTTCAGGTTGATGGGGAGCTTGGTGGTCATGAGCGCCGGTTGATTCAATGAGGACCAGGGAGAGTCTGCGGGCACTCAAGTGACCGCCAACAGTGTAGCGTTGGCTCAATTCAGCCATGATCGCCTCACGTATCCGGGATTTCCGGATCACTGCATTTTCCTGCAGCTCGCCAGATGCTTTTGTCCGCACAGATGGCCCCATGCCACCGCAGACACTCGTGGCTGAGCCCTTGGGACGAAAAAAAGCCCTAAGTCTTTGATAACTCAGGGCTTTTCAGGTGGCCTGGCTGGGGTAGCCAGGCCTGTGTATGGTGGGCCGGGGTCACTTGAACGTCGCCTTGAAACCACGATGGATATTGAATGTGGCCTCTTTGTGATCTTGAAAGTACCCCCAAAAGTACCCCCAGAGGCGCCCTGATTGCCAGTCATTTGAGGGCTGTTCCGATCCTTTCTCGCATGGGAGACTGATATGCCAAAACAGAAATGCAAAGGGGTAGGCAAGATGGGTTCAATCCGTTCGGTTCAAGCGTTCCTTTTTTTAGCAGTTGTTGCGAGCACTGCATCGGCCACCACGTACTACTCGGAGGGCAATTGGGGCGGCGTCATCATGTCCGGCGTGCCGACCGTCACTGACTCCACGGTGACATTCGGCGAAACCTTCCAAATCAATGAGCGCAGCACGCTGCATGACTGGACGTTCTGGCTTGATCAGGGTGGCTACGCGGGGAACCTTCGCTTCGAGGTCGCCGGATGGGATGGATTGCACGCAGTCGGGCCAGTTCTCTATCAAACGACTCTTCTGGTCGATGGCAGTGACAACATCTATTTAACGGCCAGCAATATCGAATTGCAAATGGACGCTGGAACCTACGTTGCCATCCTCACCACTGCCGGGGTGGATGATCGGGTGGGTCTGGTGGATGTACGAATCACGATGGGCTTAGGCAACCCGCTCTCAGGTGGCATGGTGTTCGCCAACACCAAATCCATCGACCCTGTGCAGGCTGGTGCGAGCTTGTCTTGGTCAAAGGGTGAAGACATAGGCAAGCACGGTGCGCATCTTTGGTACAGCACCAACATCACTAGCTTGGTGCCTGAGCCCGGCGGGATTTCTTTGGCGCTGTGCGGCCTCGGTGCCGTTGGTGGCTTGGTGGGATGGCGCCGGGTAGGGGGTTCAAAACTCTAGGCCCCTCTGCCCCTGAAACCGAACACTGTCCCACGCGCAGAACTTTCCCCCCTTTCAACCCGAAATCAAAAGGCCAGCCCTCATTTGTCGCGGTTTCTGTGTGCTGAGGGATTAGATCGGTTTCCGTTGTGCGTGCGCTCGACTTTTGAGCCACCCCCGGGGGAGGGGCTGGCCTTGAGGCGTGTGCTCACCACGACCAGCCCATTCGAGCCACGGTCAGGGCGAAGGCGTGTTCGCGTTCTGCCTCTAGCCTGAACAAGCGTTCCACGAGCCGCTGGTGGGTCCGGTGGTGCATGTGCTTGGGTCGTTTCCAATTTGGCGCCAGCTTGGCCTCTGTCTTGCACTGCTGGCGCCAGATTCGCCCGATGGCGTCTTCGCTTTGGCTGGTGTACACGAGCCTGTGACAGTGACGACAGGCAAAGCGCCCCCTCCTGAGATGGATCTTCGCCACACGAGCGCAGCACTTCGGGCACTGGAACCATGCGCGAGTTCCACCCAGCCCGCAAGGTGTTCGCGTGATGTCGATGCGATCACAGACGGTCTGGTTGCCTGCGCTGTAACTCAGGGTGATGTGGCTGGTGTCGCCAATGATCCCGATGGATGACAAAACTTTTTGCGTCTCAGTGTCGCGCCACTCCCAGGACCATGACCCAGCCTTGAGCATGTCCTCACGCTGAAGTCGCCTCACGTCAAGGCTTCGGCAATGCTCCACCTTGCCATACCAGCCAGGACGGCCAGCCCCGCACCTAGATCCGCCTTTTGCCATTTCTGCGCCCCACAGAATACGAAATCATTTGGAAGGTTTGAGGGGCCAATGCTGGTGCCCTCCCTTGGTCACACCCTCTGCTTTCTCTGCATAGGGGTGGCAACAATGCATAGGAGTACGCCAGATGTAGCAGAGGGCGCCAGATCGTGTTTTCAGGCTCATGGCTTGCAAACCCAATAGCCATGCGGGTTCTGCTCAGTTTGGTCCCCTGTGGTCTGCTACACGGCATGTAGGAGTGAGCGCCGCACTCATACACGCCGCGTATCGAGAAAGCCCTCCCACTGCTACACCTCGGGTAGTGGTTCGATACGGGCCGCGTAGCTACTCCGCGTTTTCTGGCGTGCCCTTTGGCGTGGCCTGCTGTACGGCCTTGATGGCTGCACGGGCTTCGGCCAGCGTCTTGAAGTGCTGCCAGTCGTTCGTGGCCTTGCATGGCTTGATGCCTTGCCGTGGTTGCTCGAACACTGCTTCGTCGGTGAAGCGGTACAGGCTGCAATGCTTGACGCCCCACGCGATGCCACCTTGTCGGGTCTTGACGATCAAGCCCAGAGCTTGCAAAGTCTTGAGCCCTTTGCTCAAAGTGGCCGGGCTGGTGATCCCAGCATGGCGCAGCGTGGCGAGCGTGGCTTCGATGTTGCCGTTGTTGGTGGCTTTGAGCTTTCGCCTCATGGCGATGTAGAGCCCTTTCTCCACCCACGACAGCGCCCGCCACGCCATTGAATCGACCAGTTCCCAATACAGGCGAACATGGCCACCTCGGGGGTCTTCGGGTCTGTTCTTTGCCATTCATGCTCCTTGCCTCACGAGAACAGCAAGCGAGTCAGATGCCGCTGCGAGCGTTTTCAGGGCCGTGTGAGCCGCGATCAGGCTGGCGTGAGGGTTGCCCCCTGTCAGGCACAAAAGCGAGCGTGTGACGCCGTGCAGCGTGGCGTGAAGGGCTGTCGCTGCCGCCTCTGGCGTGAAGTCTTGTTGTGCGACAGAATCAAGGCGTTCGATATTGGTCTGCCCCTGTGCGTCATTGGCGCCGGGGGCATTTTTTCGGGTCTTGCTCATGGTCAGGCCCTTTCCAGAAAGTACAGGCCCACGCGATGCCGTTTACCGGCTTCGGTGAACACGTCGCGCATGGCTGTGCCAATGCTGTGCCCCTCCTTGACCAGATCCCGCTTGCGGGCTGGTGGGTGGTACACATCGAGGTATCTGCTGGCCTCGAAGGTGGTGACGTGGGCGAGCTGTCGGATGGCTTCGAGTAATCGTTGGCGCTGAGGTTTTGCCGATGTGCCAGGGATGGCATCGCGAATGGCTATCAGCTCGGCGATGCGCTCGGGGGTGATGTCGTGATGGTGCGGGTTCATGGTCGCACCTCACTTCGCCAGGGATTGCAGAAAGGCCCGGATATCCCCTGCGCGCCAGCGAGTACAGCGCTTCCCGTGCCGGATCGGAAGGGGGAAGGTGGGCGGGTTCTCCGCCATCCGGCTGTAGATCGTGGTTTTAGAGAAACCTGTGATTGTCTTGACGGTGTCGCACTTGAGTTGTGCGTCGTCGATGTAGAGCAATTCGAGAGGCTGGGAAGGTTTGGTCGTCGAGGGTTTCATGGGGTTGCCTGATATCGGCGTTTGCCGTTGTTGTCAGGCTTCCCATTCAATTTGGTGGCGCAGATCCCAACAAGGTTCAGTCCCGCTCTGAAGAGGGTTCAGTTCGACTTTTTTTGAGTAGTGCCCTCACGTAATCAGAAGTGACGTTATGCCTAGTGGCGATCAGCGATGCGATGTTGCGTTCTTGGTGGCCTTGTTTCAGGAGAGCCTCGGCAAGTGCTCTCACACCTTCAGGCGTGGCTCTGCGTTTGTCTTGGCGACTTGTTGCCGAGCGTTTGCCTCCGGTTGTGGCGCCTAGCCGCTGAAGGTCGAATTTCCACAAAGACAAGTGATGGCCTGCAATCAACATGCGCAGTTCCAGGTCGCGCCCTCCCAAAATGCTGTGCACCTGTTCTAGGCAGAACAGAAAAGGTGTTACCTCAATTCCACCCGTCTCGTTGTCGTTGGGCGGAGCCACCCATACGTCCTCGCTGTCGTCGAAAAGCTCCCCATAGAGTTTCGAGCGCTCGTCATATAAATCCGGCGCAACCCAAGAGAGCGCATCTGATAGCAGTCTTGCTAAATCTAGATCGTCCTTGATTTTCTTGTGCTCTGCGTAACAGTAGTGGGTCAATGCTTGAGTGACCTGCCCATTTTCGCTGGCCGCTTGCATTTCCGCAGTAGTTGCGAAGCCGACACCATCTGGCGCGACCCACTTAATCTTTGACCACACCCGATCATAGAAACGTACCTTTCGCAGGGTCTCATTGAGTTGGTGAACGAACGGCCAAACCTCGTCCTTAACCTCGTCGCTGCAAACGGGCCAATATGGCAATAAGTAGATGATCACAGCGCTCCCTCGCGCACCCTTTATTGGTTGCCACGCCCAGCCCGTCAGGGAAACGGGTCTTCGGGGATCAGCCTAGGGCGTGGCGAAACTTGTTCACATCATGCCGCCTTGAACGGGATGACTTCGGCGCCGTGGCGCAGCTTGTCGAGGTAGTCCGCCCTTGACTGCATCATCACGCGCCGCTGTTCGACGTACTCGGTGCGGTTGTAGGCCCGCCCCAAACTGTCTTTGACGGCATGGGCCAATTGCGCCTCGATGATGTTGTCGTCGATGCCCAGCCGTTCCGCCATCAATGTTCGTGCGGTTGCTCTGAAGCCGTGGCCGCTGGCTTCTTCTTTCTCGAACCCCATGCGCCGCAGTGCTGAGAGCACGCCGTTTTCACTCATGGGCCGCTGGCTTGTTCGAGGGCTTGGGAAGACATAGTTCCCGCTGCCTGTGAGCGGCTGGAGGTCACGCAAGACGGCCACGGCCTGAGACGACAGTGGCACAAGGTGAGGCGCGCTCGATAGCTTTTGCTGCTTGGTGCGCTTCATGCGGCTGGCTGGGATCGTCCAGAGTGCAGCGTCGAGGTCGATCTCTGCCCATTCAGCGTGGCGCAGTTCGCCGGGGCGAAGGAACACCAGTGGCGCCAGCTTGAGCGCAGCACGCGTGACAGGGTGGCCCTGATAGCCATGAATGGCACGCAGCAAGCCGCCCACCGCGCTCGGGTCTGTGATGGCCGCATGGTGCTTCACGATCACAGGCTGGAGGGCTTCTTTCAGATCGGCGGACGGGTCACGCTCACACCGCCCCGTTGAAACGCCATAGCGGAACACCTGCCCGCAAGCCTGCTTCACCCGGTGCGCCGTCTCGATGGCGCCTCGCGCTTCCACCCGGCGCAGCATGTCCAAGAGCTTCGGCGGGGTGATCTCAGCAAGGGGGAGGGAGCCAATGTAGGGGAAGGCGTCTTGCTCCAAGCGGATCAGCGTGCGCGCCGCGTGGCCCTCGCTGGTCTTGACTGCATGGATGACCTTGTGCCATTCGCGGGCCACGGCCTCGAAGGTGCCGTCGCACTGGCTCGAGCGGCTGCTCTTTTCGGCCTTGCGTGCTTCGCCGGGGTCGATGCCCTTGGTGAGCAAGTCGCGTGCGGTTTGGCGTCGCTCTCGCGCTTCCTTCAATGAGACTGCGGGGAAGGTGCCCAGCGCGAGCAATTTCTCTTTGCCGCCGAAGCGGTACTTGAAGCGCCAGCGCTTGCTGTCCTTTTCGTCGCCTGCTTGCACCAGGAGGAACAAGCCTTCGCCGTCGAACATCTTGACGGGCTTCGGGCCGGGTTTGGCGTTCCTGACGCCCTTGTCGGTGAGCTTGTTGGTGGGGGTACTCATGGGGGTACGGTGTGGCGGTTTGGGGGTACGTGACCCCGTCTGTGGTGTGCGTACCCCCAAAGATACCCCCACTGAAACCCGGCTGTAAAGGGGCGGTTCCGGCCCACTACGGACGAAAAAAAGCCCTAAGTGGTTGATTACTTAGGGCTTTTTGGTGTTCGGCGAACTTCGCCGGACCTTTGTATGGTGGAGCCGGGGGGAATTGAACCCCCGTCCGCAAGCCATCAACGAGAAGATCTACATGTTTAGCTGTCTGATTTGAGTCTCGCCGTCCTGAACGCGCAGCAGCACGCTGTCAGGCCAGCCAGTCACTGAATCTCGATCTCACCCGAGTGACCCGGGTGAACTCCAGCCTATGTGAATTACCTCGCAGTCTTTGTCTTACGACTCAGACCCAGCCCATAGGCCGACTGTTGCGAGGCTCACCGGTATTAAGCGGCGAGTGCGAACTTTTGATCGTTTGCAGTTGGTTTTTTCCAGATGGATTTACGAGGTGCCTGGCCCTCGACATGCCCTGTCCCGCATCCGCACCCACGTCGAAACCAGGTCGGCCCCAGGAAAA
>DAORJC010000059.1:0-15876 GCA_035438885.1 Aquabacterium sp.
GATCATGACCACGTCGCGGCCGTCGTGCAGCCACGCTTCGGTGCGCTCGGCCAGTTGCACGCTGGTCAGTCGGGTGCCGCGCTCATCCAGGATGACGCGGCGAACGCCTTTGTCCATGGCCGCTTCCATGCGGGCGGCTTCGACCTGCATGATGACGGGCACGGGCTTGCCTTCGCGGGGCTCGGCCTTGAGGGCCTTGACCTCCACCTTCCAGTCAGACGGAAAGCGTTTGAGGTAATCGTCGCAAGCCGTTTGCGCCCAGTCGGGCAAGCGGTGCCCGATGGTGACCACAGTGATTTTCATGGGAACGAGTGGGCCGGCGACTCAAGCCCACCGGGGCCTGAGTGCCAGCGCCAATGACGCTCAACGCGCCGTCTTGCGGGCGACCTTCTTGGCAGCCACGCGTTTGACGGCGGCCTTCTTGGCAGGTGCCTTCTTGGGGGCGTTGACGATCACCTTCTGGATGTTGGCGGCTGCCTTTTTGGCAACAACCTTTTTGGCCGCGACTTTTTTGGCCGCGACCTTCTGGCCCACGATCTTCTTGACCACCACGGTGCTGGCGGCCTTCTTGGCTGCAACCTTCTTGACGGCCACAGGTGCCTTGACCGAGGTGATCACGGCTTTTTGGGCCACCACCTTCTTGGCGGCGACCTTTTTGGCGGCAACCTTCTTGGCAGCCACAGGCTTGGCGGCAGTCTTCACGGCAGCAGCCTTTTTGGCTGGGGCCGCCTTCTTGGCAGCAGCCACGCGGGTGGGCGTGGTGGCAGCCTTGCGGGCCTCGGTGACCTTGCCGGATGCCTTCTTGGGCTTGACGGGCTTGTCTTCCTCTTCAGGCTCAGAGGCCTTGACCAGACCGGTCTTGGCCGACTTGAGCGTGATGGCCACCGGCTTGTCGCCCCAGATCTCTTCGAGCTGGTAGTACTGGCGGATGGCCGGTTGCATCAGGTGCACGACGGCTGCGGCGCAGTCGACGATGATCCATTCGCCGTTGCTCTCGCCTTCGGTGCGCATGACCTGAAGGCCTGCCTTGCGGACAGCATCGCGAACGCTGGCGGCCAGGGCCTTGGTCTGCCGGTTGGACGTGCCCGAGGCGATGATCACGCGCTCGAACAGCGGGGACAGGTGCTCGGTGTTGAACACCACGATGTCCTGGGCTTTGACGTCTTCGAGGCCATCGACGATGGCGCGTTGCAGTTTACGGATGTCCATTCAGCAGGGGGTGCCCGGGGGGGCATAAAGTTGATGGTTGGCAATATAGCCTGCCACGGTCACAGGGACCAGGGCTGGCGCGAGAGTTTGTGCCCCCTGCCCCCGAGACAGGCGGGCGCGGATGTCGGTCGATGAAACAGCCAGCGGAGGCAGTGGCAACTCGACCATTCGGTGGGGCACTTGAGCCAGTTCAGACGGCGCTTGGGGCGCCAGACCACCCCGGCACGACACCGCGAGTGTCACACACTGCAGCAAGGTCTGCCAACCATGCCATGTGGGCAGGTTGGCGTACTGGTCCTGGCCGATGATCAGGAACCACTCTGCGGTGGGGTCGGCGGCCTGTGTTTGCCGGTGCTGTGCTTGCAGGGCCTGCACGGTGTCCAGCGTGTAGGACGGGCCGGGCCGGTTGACCTCGATCGGGTCAAGCACAAAGCGGGGTTCATGGGCAATGGCCAGGGCCACCATGGCCAGCCGGTGCTGGGGCGCGGCCAGCTGGCGGGCCTTTTGCCAGGGCTGGCCCACCGGGATCCAGCGGACTTCGGTCAAGCCCAGGTGGCGCAAGGCCTCGGTGGCCAGGGCCACATGGGCCTGGTGCACCGGGTCAAAGCTGCCGCCCATCAAGCCGATGCGGCGCACGCCGGTGGGGGCTGCAGGTGTCAAACCCAGTCCCGCGGGGGCAAAAAGTCGGTGTACAGGCGAGCCTCGGGGCTGCCTGCTTCGGGGTGCCAGTCGTAGCGCCACTTCACGATGGGGGGCATGGACATCAGGATGCTCTCGGTGCGCCCGCCCGATTGCAGGCCAAACAGGGTGCCCCGGTCCCAGACCAGGTTGAACTCGACATACCGACCACGGCGGAAGGCCTGGAAGTCGCGCTCGCGCTCGCCATAGGGCGTCTCGCGGCGGCGTTGCAGGATGGGCAGGTAGGCGGGCACAAAGGCATCGCCCACCGAGCGGATCATGGCAAAGCCACCGTCAAAGCCGGCTTCAGAGAAGTCGTCAAAGAAGATGCCGCCCACGCCGCGGGCCTCGTTGCGGTGCTTGAGGAAAAAGTATTCGTCGCACCAGGCTTTGAAGCGCGGATGCTTGTCGTCGCCAAACGGGGCCAGCGAGTCCTTGCAGACCTGGTGGAAGTGACGGGCATCGTCTTCAAAGCCGTAGTACGGCGTGAGGTCCATGCCGCCACCAAACCAGGCCACCACCTCGCCATTGGGCTTGTGCGCCGCCAGCATGCGCACGTTCATGTGCACGGTGGGCGCGTAGGGATTGCGCGGGTGAAACACCAGGGACACGCCCATGGCCTCAAACGGGCAGCCGGCCAGCTCGGGCCGGTGCTGCGTGGCCGAGGGTGGCAGGCTGGGGCCCTTGACGTGCGAGAAATTGCAGCCGCCCCGCTCCAGCACGTGGCCTTCTTCGACCAGGCGCGAGCAGCCATCGCCCTGCAGGCGCTCCTGGGGGCCACGCACCCAGGCGTCGCTCACAAAGGCTTTGCCGTCTTCGGCCTGAAAGGCCGAGATGATGCGGTCCTGCAGGTCCAGCAGGTACTCGCGCACCACGGCTGTGTTCAAAGGGGTCTGGCTCATGATGCTGGGTGGGTGTCGGTTCAGCGGGCCTTGATGGCGCGCCAGCCGATGTCGCTGCGGAACTGCATGCCGTCAAAGTGAATGCCGCGCATGTACTCGTAAGCGCGTTGCTGCGCCAGCTTGGCCGAGTCGCCCAGGGCGGTCACGCACAGGACACGGCCACCGCTGGTGAGGATGTCACCGGCTTCGTTCTGCGTGGTGCCGGCGTGAAACACCATGGCATCGTCGGCATCCTCGGGCAGGCCGGTGATGACGTCGCCCTTCTTGGGCTCCAGAGGGTAGCCGCCCGCGGCCACCACCACACCCAGGGCAAAGCGGCGGTCCCATTGCAGCTCGACCTGGTCGAGCGTGCCATCGGTGGCGGCCAGCATCACGTCCAGCAGGTCGCTCTTGAGGCGCATCATGATGGGCTGGGTCTCGGGATCGCCCATGCGGCAGTTGAACTCCAGCGTCTTGGGGTTGCCTTGCGCGTCGATCATCAGGCCGGCGTACAAGAAGCCGGTGAAGGGGATGCCGTCCTTGGCCATGCCGTCCAGCGTGGGCTGGATGATGTCCTGCATGGCCTTGGCGTACACATTGGGCGTGACCACGGGGGCGGGCGAATACGCGCCCATGCCGCCGGTGTTGGGGCCTTCGTCGGCGTCCAGCAGGCGCTTGTGGTCCTGGCTGGTGGCCAGCACCGAGACGTTCTTGCCGTCGGACATGATGATGAAGCTGGCTTCTTCGCCGGCCAGGAATTCTTCGATCACCACGCGGGGCACAGCCTGACCGTCCACCCCGGCGTTGTGCTGAACGCCCAGCTTGTTGTCCAGCAGCATCCAGTCCACGGCCTGGTGGGCTTCTTCCAGGGTCATGGCCACGACCACGCCCTTGCCAGCGGCCAGGCCATCGGCCTTGATCACGATGGGCGCGCCGTGCTTGTCCACATAGGCGTGGGCGGCATCGGTGTTGGTGAAGGTCTCGTAGAACGCCGTGGGGATGCCGTGGCGCTTCATGAAGTCCTTGGCAAAGGCCTTGGAGCTTTCCAGCTGGGCGGCCTTTTGCGTGGGGCCAAAGATGCGCAGGCCACGGGCACGGAACTCGTCGACCACGCCAGCGGCCAGGGGGGCTTCAGGGCCCACCACGGTCACGGTGATTTTTTCGCTCTGGGCAAAATCGGCCAGGGCCTTGACGTCGGTGATCGCGACATTGGTCAGGAGCGGGTCACGCGCCGTGCCGCCATTGCCCGGTGCCACAAAGACCTTTTGAGCCTTGGGGGACTGGGCCAGTTTCCAGGCCAGGGCGTGCTCGCGGCCGCCCGAACCGATGACGAGGATTTTCATGGAGAGACTCAATTCAGTTCAGCGTTGTGAAAGACCTCCTGGACGTCGTCCAGGTCTTCCAGCACATCCAGCAGTTTCTGCATGCGGGCTGCATCATCCCCGCTCAACTCAACCGGCGTGTCGGCACGCATGGTCACTTCGGCCATCTCGGCATTCAAACCGGCGGCCTCCAGGGCTTGCTTGACCACCTCGAATTCGGTCGGGGCGCTCAGCACTTCGATGGAGCCGTCTTCGTGCGTGAGCACGTCCTCAGCGCCCGCTTCCAGGGCCACTTCCATGAGCTTGTCTTCGCTCACACCCGGGGCAAACAGAAACTGCCCCACGTGCTTGAACTGAAACGCCACCGAGCCGTCGGTGCCCAGGTTGCCACCGTACTTGCTGAAGGCATGGCGCACATCGGCCACCGTGCGCACCCGGTTGTCGGTCATGGTGTCGACAATGATGGCGGCGCCACCAATGCCATAGCCTTCGTAGCGGATTTCTTCGTAGGTGACCCCATCGAGGTTGCCCGTGGCCTTGTCCACGTTGCGCTTGATGTTGTCCGCAGGCATGTTCGCTGCTTTGGCTTTTTCAATGGCCAGGCGCAGGCGAGGGTTCATGGCGACGTCAGCACCGCCGGCACGCGCGGCCACGATGATTTCACGCGTCAGGCGCGTCCAAATCTTGCCCCGCTTTTCGTCTTGACGACCCTTGCGGTGTTGGATGTTGGCCCACTTGGAATGACCCGCCATGTCTCTGAGCTCCGGATGATTGATACTTCGATTTTACCTTTGCCCCGGGTTGACCCCAGTCAACCGGACCGCAAACCGGTGTTTTAAGTGCTGCCCCAGGAGAAACCCACCATGGCCGACCCCATCCTGATTGCCCGCCACGGCGAGACCGAATGCCACCTGCTGCCCGCGCTGACCAACCGTCACGGCCTGATCACCGGGGCCACCGGCACGGGCAAGACCATCACGCTGCAGACGCTGGCCGAGAGCCTGTCGCGGATCGGCGTGCCGGTGTTCATGGCCGACATCAAGGGTGACCTGACCGGCATCTCGCAACAAGGCAGCATCAGCCCCAAGCTGGCCAAGGTTCTGCAGGAGCGCGCCATCGAGGCGCCCGCACCGCTGTCCAGCCCCACCACGCTGTGGGACGTGTTTGGCGAGCAAGGCCACCCCGTGCGCGCCACGGTGTCCGACATGGGCCCCCTGCTGCTGTCGCGCATGCTGAACCTGAACGACACCCAGGAGGGCGTGCTGCAACTGGTGTTCAAGGTGGCTGACGACAACGGCCTGCTGTTGCTGGACCTCAAGGACCTGCGCGCCATGCTTCAGCATGTGGGCGAAAACGCCAGCCAGTTCACCACCGAGTACGGCAACATCAGCCCGGCCAGCGTGGGCGCCATCCAGCGCGGCCTGCTGCAGATCGAGGAGCAAGGCGGCGACCAATTCTTTGGCGAGCCCATGCTGGACATCAACGATTTCATGCAGACGGTCGATGGCCAGGGGGTGATCAACATCCTGGCGGCCGACAAGCTGATGAACTCGCCCCGCCTGTACGCCACCTTCCTGCTGTGGATGCTGTCCGAGCTGTTCGAAACCCTGCCCGAGGTGGGTGACCTGGACAAGCCCAAGCTGGTGTTCTTCTTTGACGAGGCCCACCTGCTGTTCAAGGATGCGCCCACGGCCCTGATCGAGCGCATCGAGCTGGTGGTGCGCCTGGTGCGATCCAAGGGTGTGGGCGTGTACTTTGTGACGCAAAACCCGCTGGACATCCCCGACACGGTGCTGGGCCAGTTGGGCAACCGCGTGCAGCACGCCCTGCGCGCCTTCACGCCGCGTGACCAGAAAGCCGTCAAGTCGGCCGCCGAGACCATGCGCGGCAACCCCGGCCTGGACATTGCCACGGCCATCACCGAGCTGGCCGTGGGCGAGGCCTTGATCAGCCTGCTCGACGAGAAGGGTCGCCCCAGCATCACCGAGCGGGTCTATGTGCTGCCCCCGGGCAGCCAGATCGGCCCCATCAGCCCCGAGCAGCGCCGCGCCCTGCTGAGCAGCTCGCTGGTGGCTGGGGTGTATGAAAAGACCGTGGACCGTGAGTCGGCCTACGAAAAGCTCAAGGGCCGTGCAGCGGCCGCGCCCACCGAAACCGGTGGCGCACGCGGGCAAGCGGGTCAGTCCATGCGCGAAGAGGCGGCCAATGCCACACGTGGGGGTGGGGCCGCCGACGCTGCGCGCGAAGTCGCCACCGAAACCGGTGGTGGCTGGCTGGGTGACCTGGCGGGTGGGCTGCTCAAGGGTTCAGGCCGCAAGGACTCGATCCTGGAGACGGTGGCCAAGTCGGCCGCCCGAACGATTGGCTCCAGCGTGGGCCGCGAGCTGATCCGCGGCGTGCTGGGCTCGCTGCTGGGAGGCAGCAGCAGCCGTCGCCGCTGACCCAGCCGCCTAGCCTGACTGACACCACCGCTCGCGCTCACGCACCTGCGGTTCGCGCCGGATTCCCGCCAACGGTCGCATTCCGTTGGCGGCCCCCAGGGGCCCTCGCCACCATGACTGCATTCACCCACGATGCAGCAGGAGCGAGTCATGCGCCTTTCTTCACTTTCAACCGCGGTGGCCCTGGCCGCCGCGATCCTGGTGGCACTTCAGGTGCCCGCCACGGCCCATGCGGCCTCCCCCACCGCCACAGCGTCCACCTCCGTGGCGCCCGCCAACAAGGCCTGGGCGCATGCGCTGGCACAGTTTCAAAAGGCTGCCAAGGGCGACGACAGCGCCATCGATGACGCACTGGCGGCACTGACCTCTCTGTCTGCGGCCCACCCAGGCCATCCGGCCCTGAAGGCGTACCTGGGGGCCACCGTGGCCATGCAGGGCCGGGCCGCCTGGCTGCCCTGGCGCAAGATGCGCCACGCCGAAGACGGCCTGGCCCAGATCGACAAGGCCCTCAGCCTGCTGACCCCTGTGCACCAGAGCATGCTGCAACGTGGCGTGCCGGTCGCCCTGGAAACCAAGTTCGTCGCGGCCAACACCTTCCTGAAACTGCCCTCGATGTTCATGCGGCACGAGCGTGGGCAAGCACTGCTGTCCGAGGTCATGAACAGCCCGCAACTGAGCGCCACGCCGCCCGAGTTCAAGGCAGCCGTTCGGGCGCTGGCCACCGCGCAGGGCCGATCGCAATGAGC
The DNA here is from genome assembly GCA_035438885.1 of Aquabacterium sp. GTDB lineage: Bacteria > Pseudomonadota > Gammaproteobacteria > Burkholderiales > Burkholderiaceae_C > Aquabacterium. Next base: position 7,278 of record DAORJC010000059.1, read on the forward strand.
GCGCCCACCTTGTCCCTGAGCGGGCTGCACAAGACCTACCACCTGGGCCTGCACACCGTCCCGGCCCTGCAAGGGGTGGATCTTGCGTTGGCCCCCGGCGAGATGCTGGCACTCACAGGCCCCTCAGGCAGTGGCAAAAGCACGGTGTTGAACCTGGCCGGCCTGGTCGACACCCCCGACGCGGGTGAGGTGCACCTGGAGGGGCGCTGCGTGAGCCGGTTGAGCGCCGCCCAAGCCACCCTGGTCCGCCGCGATGCCATCGGTTTTGTGTTTCAGGGCTTCAACCTCGTGCCCGTCATGACTGTGGCCGACAACGTGGACTACCCCTTGTTCATTGCCGGAGTCCCCGCCCGCGAGCGGCGCCAACGTGTGGGCGCCATGCTCGAAGCCGTGGGGCTGCTGGACCACGCAGCCCACCTGCCCGATGCCTTGTCTGGCGGACAACGCCAGCGTGTCGCCATTGCGCGAGCCTTGATCAAGAACCCCCGCCTGGTGATTGCCGACGAGCCCACCGCCAGCCTGGACTCGCACACCGCCGAGCAGGTGCTGGACCTCATGCGCGAGCAGGGGCACCGCCAGGGCGCGGCCTTCCTGATCGCCACACACGACGCACGGCTGGTGCGCCGCTGCGACCGCATCATCACCCTGCGTGACGGGTTGATCGTCCAGCAGGCCGAAGAAGGACTGACCGCATGAACACCCAATGGATCAAGTTTGCCTGGCTCAACACCCTGCGCAACCGGCGGCGCTCGGCCGTGACCGTCGCCATCGCGGCACTGGGCACCGCGGCCATCTTGCTGGCCGGGGGCTTTGCCCTGTTCACTTACGAGAGCCTGGCAGAGGCCTCGGCGCGCACGACCGGCCACCTGATCGTGGCCAGGGCCGAGCAGTTCGACACGGAAGAGGACACCCCGCTTCAGCATGGTCTGGAGCACCTCGACCAGGTCAGGGCGCAGTTGCTGGCCGACCCGTCTGTGCGCCAGGTGCTGCCACGGGTGGAGTTTTCGGGCCTGATCAGCAACGGTGACAAATCCACCGTGATGATGGCCACGGGCATCGACCCGGATGCCGAGTTCGCCATCAAGGGGCCCTTCCTGACCATGACCGCGGGCAAGGTCATGACACAGCAGGCGCGCCAAAGCGTCATGCTGGGTGAAGGCCTGGCACGCAGCCTCAAGGCCAGCCCGGGCAGCAACCTGACCTTGCTGGCCAGCACCACCGAGGGCGTGCTCAATGCACTGGACGTGACCGTCACGGGGGTCTTTTCAACTGGCATCCCGGATGTCGACAAGCGGCTGGTTTACACCGATGTGGAGACCGCCCAAAAGCTGTTGGCGACCACACGGGTGTCCAGCCTGGGGGTGTTCCTGGATCGCATGGCATCGACCGAGCCTGCCCAGGCACGCCTGAGCGCCCTGCTGCCTGAGCTCAAGACACGCACCTGGCTTGATCAGGCGGTGTTCTACCGCAGCGTGCGGGACCTCTACAACCGGATTTTTGGTGCTCTTGGGTTGATCATCGGCGTGATCGTGGTGTTTGTGGTGACCAACGCCATGGCCATGGCCGTGATCGAGCGCACCCGCGAAATCGGCACCCTGCGCGCCCTGGGCACCCTGCCCGAGCAACTCACCCGCACCTTCGCGCTGGAAGGCATGGTGCTGGGCGGCATGGGGGCTTTGCTGGGGGCCATGGTGGCCTTGTCGGTCTCTGTGGCGTTGTTGATCTGGCCCGTTCAGATGCCGCCACCGCCTGGCCGCAGCACCGGCTATCCCTTGCAGATCTCACTGGACATCCCCCTGTACCTGGGCACGCTGACCGCCATGGTGCTGCTGACCATGCTGGCATCGGCCCTGGTGGCCCGCCGCACGGTGCGCCAGCCCATCGTCGATGCCCTGGCCCACGTCTGAAAGGCAAACACCATGTACTCACGAAACTCACTGACGGGGCTGGCGCTGCTGGCCTGCCTCACCAGCGCACCATGGGCCCACGCCGCCGACACGGTCGAATCCCTGCTGCAGGCCGCAGACCGCTACCGAAGCGGCCCCGGCAAACTGCAGGTCGACACCCAGGTGACGGTGTTCAACCGCGATGGCAGCCCCGACAAGGAGCGCCGATACACCGTGTTCGTGCAAGAGCAGCAGCGCTCGCTGGTCCTCATGCGATCGCCGGCCGAGCATGGCCAGAAGGTGCTGATGCTGGGCGATGATTTCTGGCTGTTGCTGCCCGGCAGCCAGCGCCCGGTGCGCATCACGCCCAGCCAGAAACTGCTGGGTGACGCCTCCACCGGCGACATCGCCACGATGAGCTGGGCTCAGGACTACGGCGGCACCGTGGTGGGTGAAGAGCCCTGCGGTGACACGCCCGGCACCTGCCTGCGCCTGAGCCTGCAGGCGCAACGCAAGGGCGTGACCTATCAGCACATCGAGCTGTGGATCGGCAAGACTCGCAAGGAGCCCGTCAGGGCCGATCTGTATGTTCAGTCGGAGAAGCTGGCCAAGCAGGCCGTCTTTGTGACGGACAACGCCAAGGCCCCGACCCAGGTCAACGAGATGGTGCTGCGCGACCAGCTCAGCAACCACAAGGAGACGCGTGTGCGTTATGTCTCCAGGCAGGCCCGCAGCGTACCCGAAGCATGGCTCAACCCCATGTTCCTGGCGCGCAACCCCGCACTGGAGTGACACATGAACCGCACGCACACATGGCAACGGTGGTGGACACGAACCTCGGTGGCAGCACTATTCCTCACCAGCCCTCTGACCCAGGCCATGGACTTCAGCGGTGAGTGGCGCCTGACGCATCAGGCGGTCGATGCCAGCCATGCAGGCCCGCTGGCCATGGCGCATGCCCTGAGCGACGGCCTCATCGGATTGCCGGTGGGCACCACCGCACTCGAAGCCGAACTGCGGGCCCACTGGCGCTTTGTTCAGGCCAATGTCCTGCTGACCTCGACCACCCCACAGGGGCTTGCCACGCAGGCTCATGCCCAGGTACAGGAGCTCTTTGCCAATGCCGAAGCCGGGGACTGGCAGTTCAGCCTCGGGCGCAAGGTGGTGGGCTGGGACGTGGGCTACGGCTTCAGACCCAACGATGTCGTTCAGCAGGAGGCACGCCGCACCCTGCTGACCGTGACGCCACAAGGGCGCCCCCTGCTGCTGGCGGAGACCTTCGGGTCCGACACCGCCACCAGCATCGTCTGGGTGAACCCCCAGTCGCATCACGATGCCCCACCCACAACCGCAGGCGACGAAGCCGCCCTGGCCGCCCGGTGGTATCACCGCAGCGGCGCGCGTGACGACCACCTGTTTGCCCGTTGGGGTCGACACACCCGGGCCAGCCTGGGCGCCGCTGTGGCCTGGGTGGCCACCGACGAGCTGGAGCTACACGCCAGCGCACGCTGGAGTCAACGGCACCTGGCATGGCAGCCCTTGGGCAGCGCCCCCACAGAGAACCCCTGGCGCATGGCCGTACAGGGCCCTGCCACCCAATGGTTGCTGGGCGCGCAATGGACCGGCGCCAGCCAGCAGGGCCTGATGGTGGAGTGGTGGCATGACGGGTCGGCCATGGACGACCGCGGCTGGGACCGATGGCGCCAGCGCAACACAGCCCTGCAACAAACGGCCGCCCTGCCAGGCTTGCCAGATGGTGCGCGCTCTGGGGTGGCGGGACAACTGGCCTGGCAGACCACTCCTCTGGGCGGCAGCAGCCTGCGCCGCAACAACGTCTTTGTGCGCGCGTCCTGGCAGCACGAGGCCTGGCAACTGGCCTGGGACACCCTGTACATGCCGGCTGACCATGGGCAGATCGGCACGGTGTCGGCACAATGGCAGGCCGACCAATGGCGCTTGACCCTGGCCTGGCGGCGCCTTGGCGGGCCTCAACAGGCCTTGACCAGCGCGCTGCCATCACGGCACACCTGGTTGTTCGCCGCCGTGTGGGCGTTCTGACGCATGAATGAGCCACTCCACGCCACAATGCCTGCCATGATTGCGACGCCTTCCCCCCTGCACCACCGGCCCGGTTTCTTGCGGCGTGGCGTGATGTCGACCGTCATCAGCCTGGGCATCGCGGCCATGCTGGCGGGCATCAAGGGACTCGACCCCCTCTTCTGCGTCATCTACTCGCTGTGCATCGGCATGATGTGCTGGTTGACGATTGAAGCCCTCTTGCTGGTGTTTGCGCTCCTGATCGACCGGCGGTGGATCGCAACGGCACCTTCAGGGCCGGCTGGCTGGCCCGGCTGGCCCTGGGTCTCACTGGGGGTGCTTGTGGCCATTCCGCTGGCCTACAGCGTGGGCAACCACATGGGCAACCTGATCACCGGGCAGGCCAACCATGGGCTGGATGCGCACAGCTGGCGCAGCTACCTGGGCTTTGTGCTGATGTCGGTGATGGTGGCCTTTGGCGGGACCTACTACTTTTACAGCCGCAACCGCATGGTCAGCGCACAGGCCGAGCTTGAACACACGCGACGGGTGGCCGCGGAGACCCGGCTCAAGCTGCTGGAGGCCCAACTGGAGCCCCACATGCTCTTCAACACCCTGGCCAACCTGCGCGCACTCATTGGCGTTGATCCAGACGCGGCCCAGACCATGCTGGATCACCTGATCGATTTCTATCGGGCCACCCTGCAGGCCAGTCGCTTGCCGTGGCACGCCCTGGGCGCCGAGTTCGCCCGCACGGCAGATTACCTGGCGCTGATGACCGTGCGCATGGGTCCCCGCCTGCAGACCCGCCTGACGCTGCCCGACGACCTCAAGGACCTGGAGGTCCCCCCCCTGCTGCTGCAGCCCCTGATCGAAAACGCGATCAAGCATGGGCTGGAGCCGCAACCCGGCGGCGGTCAGCTCGAAGTCAGTGCCCACCGCGACGGCCAGTTGTTGGTCCTGCAGGTGCGCGACACCGGCATGGGCCTGCCGGTGGCCAGCACCCTGCCCCAGGGGACCGGCTTTGGCCTGCTGCAGGTGCGCGAACGCCTGAGCACCTTGTTTGGCACCCAGGCGTCGCTTGCCCTGAGCGCCTGCCCCGAAGGCGGCACCCTGGTGCAAATCACCCTGCCCATCACAACGCTGGGCACACCGCAGGGGCAGACAGCGTTTCAGTCGGAGAGCACGCCGTGAATCCACCCACCGCATTGATTGCCGAAGACGAAGACCTGCTGGCGCAAGCCCTGCAATCGGAACTTCACAGGCTGTGGCCTGAGCTGAAAATTCTGGCCGTGGCGCCCGATGGGCCCAGCGCCGTCACACAGGCCTTGCAGCACCTGCCTGCCATGCTGTTTCTTGACATCCGCATGCCGGGGTTGTCAGGTCTGGACGCGGCCCAGGCCATTGTGGAGGAGTGGCCCCATGACCACCCCTTGCCGCTGATGGTGTTTGTGACCGCCTATGACCAGTACGCACTGCAAGCCTTTGATCACGCGGCCATCGACTATGTGCTCAAGCCTGTCAAACCCGCGCGACTGGCCTTGACCTGCGACCGACTGAAGGCCGCCTTGCACCAGCCCCCTGGCCCTTCAGTGAGCCCACCCGAGGCCCCCATGATCCAGCAGTTGCGTGCCTTGCTGGAAAGCCCCTTGCATCGCCCAGCGACGCAGAGCCCCTTGCAGGTCATTCAGGCGGCGGTGGGGTCCACCATCCACATGATCCCGGTGACCGAGGTGGTGTACTTTGAGGCTGCGGACAAATACGTCCGGGTGTTGACAGCCCACAAGGACTACCTGATCCGCACATCCTTGAAGGAGTTGACGCCGCAGCTCGACGAGCAGTGCTTCTGGCAGGTGCACCGCGGCGTGGTGGTTCAGGCGACGTGCATCGACCATGCCGTGCGAGACGAGGCCGGACGGGTCCACCTGCGCCTGCGGGATCGCCCCGAGAAAATCCCCGTCAGCCGCATCTACGCCAGCCGATTCAAGGGCATGTGAGCCAGATCAGTGGTGGTGGTCGTCGCTGCGAGCGATGGCCAGCAGACGGTCAAGCTCATCGCGATGCGTGATCATGTTGCGGTGATGCCACCAGCCGATCAGGGCCATCATGCTGGCCACGATCAGGCCAAAGGCCGTGATGGCGCCAAAGGCCGACATGCCCACCATGGTGGAGCCTGCGTACAGGCCCCCCAGCACCAGGATGCAGGCTTGCTCATTGAAGTTCTGAACCGCGATCGAGCGGCCGGCCCCCATCAGGTTGTGCCCGCGGTGCTGCAGCAGTGCGTTCATGGGCACCACCAGGAAGCCCCCCAGCCCGCCCACAATGATCAGGAAGGGGATGGCCACATCCAGATCACGGATGAAGTTCATGCCGATCACGAGCAGGCCCATGGCCACCCCCAGCGGGATGACCTTGGTGGCGCCATCCAGGCGCATCCAGACGGAGGCCACCACAGCGCCGACCGCTGTGCCCACTGCCACCACCCCGACCAGGGATGAGGCCTGCGTGGTGCTGTAGCCCAAGGCCGCGGCCGCCCACGCCAGGACGATGTAGCGCAGGTTGCCCGACACCCCCCAGAACAGCGTGGTGGTGGCCAGCGAGATCTGGCCGAGCTTGTCCTGCCACAGGCGGCGGTTGCAGGTCCAGAAATCACCGGCGAGGGACCACATGCTGTCAGGCAAGGCCTGCATGGTCGAAGTGGTGCGGGGAATGCGCAGGTTGAACAAGGCCGCCGCGATGTACAGCAGCACCATGCAGGCGATGGCCGCCTGAGGTGCCGATTCGATGCCCAGGTCCACACCAGGGACGTCCAGCGCCAGCAGGTAAGGTGCAATGTGCGCCCCCATCAGTTGCCCACCCAGGACCACGCCCAGGATGATGGAGGCGATGGTGAGCCCCTCGATCCAGCCATTGGCCTTGACCAGTTGCGACGGCGGCAACAGCTCGGTGAGGATGCCGTACTTGGCGGGGGAATACGCCGCCGCGCCCAACCCCACCAGGGCGTAGGCCGCCAGCGGGTGGGTGCCAAACAGCATCATCAGGCAGCCGACCACCTTGATGCTGTTGGAGACAAACATGACCCGCCCCTTGGGGAAGGCGTCTGCGAACGCGCCGACAAAAGGCGCCAGCACCACGTAAAAAAGCGCAAACATGGGCACCAGGGCCGCCCGCTGCCACTCCGCGCCGCCGGAAGTCTTGAGCAACTCCACCGCTGCCACGAACAAGGCGTTGTCGGCCAGCGAACTGCAGAACTGCGCCGCCATGATGGTGTAAAAGCCTTTTTTCATCGTGGGCAGTGCAATCGATACATCAGGTGCGCGACGGTCAAACGATCTGTGGCCTTGGCGAGGGTTCGCACAATGCGGGCTTGTGGGCGCCGGTTATAGCATGACACCCCCCGAAAGAAGTCCTGCAACCCGGGGGTCCGGGGCAGACGCTGGCAAAATGTCGACATGCCGCGTCCGCTTGAAGCCCTGATCCACCTCGAAGCCCTGCAACACAACCTGCTCAGAGCCCGCGCCGCGGCGCCCGATGCCAGGGTCTGGGCGGTGGTCAAAGCCAACGCCTATGGCCACGGGCTGGACCGGGCGTTTGAGGCCCTGCGCGCCGCCGACGGTTTTGCGCTGCTGGACATCGCCGAGGCCGAACGCCTGCGCAAGATGGACTGGCGGGGTCCCATCCTGCTGATCGAGGGCGCCTTTGATGTGCGCGACCTGGAGTGGTGCTCACGCCTGGGGCTGTGGCACACGGTGCATTGCGAGCAGCAGATCGACTGGCTGGCCATGCACAAGACCGAGTGGCCGCACCACGTGTTCCTGAAAATGAACACCGGCATGAACCGGCTGGGCTTTCGGCCCGAGGCCTTCCGGCAGGCGTGGGTGCGGCTGTCGACCCTGCCGCAGGTGGACGAGATCTCGTTGATGACGCATTTTTCGGACGCCGATGGCCCGCGCGGCATTGCCCACCAGGCGCAGGTGTTTCACACCACCTGCGACGACCTGCCCGGCGAGCGCAGCCTTTGCAACAGCGCCGCCACCCTGCGGCATGCGCAGGATCCCGCCATCCGGGGTGACTGGGTTCGCCCCGGGGTGATGCTGTACGGCGCCTCGCCCGACTTTCCGGAGCACGACGCCACACACTGGGGCCTGCAGCCAGCCATGACCTTGCGCTCGCGGCTGATCGGCGTTCAGCACCTGCTGCCGGGCGAGACGGTGGGCTACGGCAGCCGCTTCACGGCCCCGCAGGCCATGCGCATCGGCGTGGTGGCCTGTGGTTATGCCGATGGCTACCCGCGCCACGCCAGCGACGGCACCCCGGTCCTGATCGATGGCCAGCGCACGCGCCTGATCGGCCGCGTGTCGATGGACATGCTCACGGTGGACCTGACCGACCTGCCCCAGGCCCACATCGGCAGCGAAGTGACCCTGTGGGGCCAAGGCCCCGAGGTCAATGGCCATGCCACCACCTTGTCCATCGACGAGGTGGCCCACCACTGCGGCACCATTGGCTACGAGCTGATGTGTGCCCTCTCTCCGCGGGTGCACGTTGAAGTGCTGCACCCGCATCACGGCTGACCCGGCCAGAACCCTCCCCCCCCGAAGCAGCCCCATGGACCTCGACGCCCAACGCCACCAACTGCGCATGACCGTGCTCATGACGCCCGACATGGCCAACTT
>DAORJC010000060.1:0-15700 GCA_035438885.1 Aquabacterium sp.
ACATGCGCTTTGAACGCGTGCGTACCGCCGTGGCGACAGGCGTGGATGAAGCGGATCTCGCGCGAGGAACCCTGTTGCAGCAGGTGGTCCAGCATGGCCATCATGGGCGTGACACCCACCCCGCCACTGATCAATACCACGGGGGTGGAGCGCTCCTCATGGAGGAAGAATTCCCCCATCGGCGGGGCCAGGTCCAGCAGATCACCTTCATTCACGCCGTCGTGCAGAACGTTGGATACCCAACCGGCGGGCGACAGGTCTCCCGCCGATTCACGCTTGACCGAGATGCGCAACGTCTTGTCGCCAGGTGCCGCCGACAGGCTGTACTGACGTGGCTGCACCATGCCCAACGCTGGGACGAACACCCGAACCGAGGTGTACTGCCCCGGGCGATAGAGGGGCACCCCGCCACCATCGGCTGGCAGCAGGTGCAATGACATGATTTCTTCGCTCTCCAGGCGCTTGCGAACCACCCTGAAGCCCCTCCAGCCCGTCCAGCCGCCCGTTTGCGACGCGGCTTCGGCATAGAGCCCCGACTCCTGAGCCATCAGTGCATCGGCCAATTGCCCATAGGCGGCCGCCCAGGCCGCGATGAGCTCGTCGGTGGCGGCCTCTGCCCCCAGGACCTCCCTGATCGAAGCCAGCAGGTGCTGCCCCACGATGGGGTAGTGCTCCGCACGGATGCCCAGACTGACGTGTTTGTGGGCGATTCGGGTCAACACCGGTGCCAGCACCGAAGCATCATCGATGTGCTCGGCATATGCGGCCACGGCCATGGCCAGGGCCTGCTGCTGGCTTCCTGACCCTTGATGCCCCTGGTTGAAGATCGGCTTCAACTCGGGATTGTGCTCGAACATGCGCGCATAAAAATGGCGAGTGAGGGCCACGCCGTGCTCCTTGAGCACTGGCGCCGTGCCCTTGACGAGGCGGCGGATGGAGGGAGCCAGCATGCGATGTCCTTTAGGTATATTGTTGATACATGTTTATCTGCGCGGGAGGCCGTGTCTCAGGCCCTGCGAGGAGTCATTATAAGATGCATTTCTAATCCATCTTAAAGGCCCTGCGCCCTCGCCCCTCGGGATTCACCCCATTTCGTTGGCGCGGTGCAGCGCCCGAACAAAATCGGACTGCGTGATGATGCCTACCAGGCGCTTGTCGCCATCGATCACGGGGATGTGGTGGTGCCCATCCTCGGTGAACAGATGCATGAGCTCGACCACATGCACATGGGCGCTGGTGACCCTGACCTGGCGCGTCATGATCTGCCCGACCACCGCGGGCTTGCCGGAGTGGCTCAAGCCATCGGGTCGGATGAACTGACGCAACCTGTTGCCAAGGCTTTGGGCGTCGTCAATGGCGGCCTCACGCAAAAAATCGGCCATGGTGATGATGCCCACCACTCTCCGAGACTGATCGATCACCGGCAAGGCCTTGATCTTGTGAGTGCGCATCGTCCGCCAGGCCTCCTGCAGCGTGGAGCCAAACTGCACAGCCAACACGTTCCGAGACATGACATCCCTGCACAAGAGTTCACCCGTACGCCGGCGAACACTCTCCAGCTCAGCGGCTTGCAGGATGCTTTCCAGATCGTCCCGGCTCACGTCCAGCACCTGGTTGTAGCGTGCCAGAACGGCATCCAGATCGGCCGAGGTGAAGCGAGTGGCTGATGCCACCGGCACCGCTGCAGGAACTCTTTGCGCATGTGGATAAGGTCTCCCTGTGGCTGCGTTGTAGGCCACACCAGCGGCCACGAGCACCAGGGAATCCAGCACCGCCGCCACCACCGGGAAGTGTCCGTGCGCCGCATGTGCCAGCACCACCGACAGGGCCATGGCACCGCCAGGGGGGTGCAGGCAACGCATGGCAAACATGACCGCGATCGAGAGCGACACCGCCACCGGGCCCGCCACCAGCGGGTCAGACAGGTGGGAAGCACACAAAAGCCCCACGAGGGCCGAGATGCCATTGCCCCCGACCACTGACCACGGCTGGGCCAGGGGGCTGGCCGGCGCAGCAAAAACCAACACGGCACTGGCCCCCAAGGGAGCCACCAGCCAGGTTCCTGTCAGCGAGGTGCCCAAACACCAGCGCGCCACCAAAGCGGTCAGTAACACGCCAAGCAAGGCCCCTACCACCACGCGCCAGCGCTCCTGGGCATCGACCAGCACAGGCGCTGGGAGGAAAGCGCGGAGCCAGGCCACCGTCGAACGGCGCCATGCAAGCCCGACCTCGGATCGCGGCAAAAGAACGTTCCAGCGCGCGGGTTTGCTCATCGGACTCACTGAAGATACAGATGAGATATATCTTAATGCCCCGCGCAGAGAACCCGCTCAAGGCAAGGACTCTGCGAACGCTCGGTGATCAATCCGGAATGATCACGTGCCGCAACTGCTCGCGCGGCACATCAAAGTCGGGCATCAAGGACTGAACCACGGCCCAGAAGCGGGGGCTGTGGTTCATCTCTCGCAGGTGCGCCAGTTCATGAGCCACCACGTAGTCGATGATGGCAGGACTGAAATGAATGAGCCGCCAGTGCAGTCGCACGGAGCCATCCGCGCTGGCGCTGCCCCAGCGGGTCCGCGCCGAAGACAGGCTCAAGCGCTTGACCGACACGCCCAGGCGCGCCGCATAGTGGGCCAGGCGAACCTCGTAGTGCGAGTGGGCGCGAGATTGCAGCCAGTCCATCACCGTTTCGCGAATCTGATCGGGCGACGCATGCTGAGGCAGCCCAATGTGCAAGGTCTGGCAGGCCACACCCGGCAGGGCCTGCGCCTCTTGGTGCAGCTCGCACCCGGAAATGCGGGGATCCAGCACCATGATCACCGGCTCGCCCATGAACGGGAGGGTGCCACCTTCGCACCAGTCGATCCGCGCCGCCGCGACCTTGTGGCCGCGGTCGCGCTGGTCAACCAGCTTGCCGCAGATCCAGCGGGATTTGTCCTGCAAGGCTTGCTCGATGTCGGACCAGGTGGCCCAACGTGGCGCGCGCACGCTCAGGCCCTCAGGGCTGACCACCATGCCGATGCTGCGGCGTTTGCAGCGCTTGAGTTCGAACGCCACCAGAGACTGGCCCAGGCGGATCTCGTGCTCGGCGGCAGGATGACGGAACACGGCCAGACCGCCAGGAGAGACACTGTCGGATGCGTGATTGCTGCGCAGGGAGGAAGAAGGCGTACTGCTCATGCCGGAGTCATGGGGCCTGAAAGGCAAATTCGGAGAAAGGGGAACGAGAGGCAGCGTGGCTGCGGGAGAGTCAGCGGGATCGTCGTCCCACCAGGGCAGTGTCAACTGCAGGGGGCTCATGCACCCATGCCTCCAGGCGCCCTGCCCTCATGTCGGGGGCGCCAGGTCATGAAAGCTCCCCCATGTGCGTGGCCACGGGGCTGTCCTCGCCATGCGAGCGGCGGTCCCGCAGGATGACAAAGTCGGCAAACGAAGACAAGTCCGGGTGAATGGTCAGGTCAGGTACCTGGCGCCGCAGGGCCACCAGTTCGGCCTCGGTCATGCTGGCGGCCTGCCCGGTGCGCACCAGGTGAGGCTCGCACCCCACCGACTGCGCAGCCAGGACATCACGCGGCAGGTCGCCGACCATGGGCACCCCATCCAGCGAGACCCCGAAGCGCTCGCCGATCATGTTGAACAGACCGGGTTGCGGCTTGCGGCAGTTGCACTGGTCTTCAGGGGTATGGGGGCAGAAAAACACCGCGTCCACCCGTGCGCCATGGCGTGCCAGGATCTGGTGCATCTTGGCATGCATGGCATTGAGCGCGGCCATGTCGAACAGGCCACGGCCAATGCCGGACTGGTTGGTGGCCACGACCACGTGCCAGCCCGCATGGTTCAGACGGGCAATGGCTTCCATGGAGCCCGGCAGGGGCACCCATTCCTCGGACGACTTGATGTAGTCGTCTCGCTCGTGGTTGATCGTGCCGTCACGATCAAGGATGACCAGCTTCATGCTCATCAGTATGACGCACCTGTGGCTGCGGTGGGGCGCTTCATCAGGCCGCCAGACGTGACAGATCTGCCACCCGGTTCATGGCCGCGTGCAGTGTCGACAGCAAACCCAGGCGGTTGGCCTTGAGGGCCGGATCGTCCGCGTTGACCATCACGCCATCAAAGAACGCATCCACCGGGGCCTTGAGCACAGCCAGGGCCAGCAAGGACCCGGTGTAATCACCCGCCTCAAAGGCGGCATGGGCCTTGGGCGCAGCCACTTGCAGCGCCTCGAACAAGGCAGCCTCGGCCGCTTCCTTGAACAAGGCGGCATCGACGGCACCAGGCACTTCGCCTTCGACCTTCTTGAGGATGTTGCCCACGCGCTTGTTGGCCGCGGCCAGCGAGGCCGCTTCAGGCAAGGCGGCAAAGGCACGCACGGCTTCCAGGCGACGGGGCACATCACCGAGGCGAGCCGGGCTCAAGGCCAGCACCGCATCGACCTCCTGGGCGCTGTAGCCCTGGTCGCGCAGGGACACGGCCAACCGGTCGGCCATGAAGGTCAGCAAGGGCTGGCTGGGGTTGGTGATCAACTCGCCGAACACCGGCACGACCGCCGCGATCAGGGCGGGCAGCTCCAGCGGCAGGTTCTTCTCGATCAGGATGCGGATCACGCCCAGGGCATGGCGGCGCAGGGCGAACGGATCCTTGTCGCCCGTGGGCAACTGGCCGATGCCGAACAGACCCACCAGGGTCTCGAGCTTGTCGGCCAGGGCGACCACCGTGCCGGTGTGGTTGCGCGGCAAGGCGTCACCGGCAAAACGGGGCTTGTAGTGGTCCTCAATGGCAATGGCCACGCCGTCGCGCAGGCCTTCATGGCGGGCGTAATAGCCCCCCATGATGCCCTGCAGCTCCGGGAACTCACCGACCATGTCGGTCAGCAAGTCGGTCTTGGCCAGGCGCGCGGCTTCCTGCGCCTTGCTGTCGAGCACATCAAAGTGATCCTTGTCGTCCACCGTGTAGGGCAAGGTGCCCAGGCGCAGTTGGTTGACCACGGCATGCGCAATGGCCCGCACACGCTCGGCGCGATCGCCCTGGGTGCCCAGCTTGCCGTGGTAGACCACCTTGGCCAGACCGTCGGTGCGCGAGGCCAACGTCTTTTTGCGGTCCTGGTCAAAGAAGAACTTGGCATCGGCCAGGCGGGGGCGCACGACGCGTTCATTGCCGCCGATGACCGCACTGGCGTCGTCGGGGCTGATGTTGCTGACGATCAGGAACTGGTGGGTCAGCTTGCCCGAGGCATCCAGCAGCGGAAAGTACTTCTGGTTGGCCTTCATGGTGAGGATCAGGCACTCCTGAGGCACCTCCAGAAAGGCCTCCTCGAAGCGACCCGTCAGGACATTGGGGCGCTCGACCAGGGCGGTCACTTCATCCAGCAAAGCGTCATCGTCAATGGGCGTGAGGTTGGGGCCGGCCTTGGCTGCGGCCGCCGTCAGCTGGCGCACGATCTCGGCACGGCGCTCGGCAAAACTGGCGATCACGGCACCCTCGTGCTGCAACTGCTCGGCGTAGGTGTCAGCCGTGCGCACGATCACCGGGTCCACACGGGCTTCAAACCGGTGACCATGGGTGCTGCGACCGGCTTTCAGGCCCAGGGCGCCCACGGCGATTTCCTGGTCGCCATGCAGGGCCACCAGGCCATGCGCGGGACGCACAAAGTTCACGCTGGTCCAGCCTGGCTGGAAATCGGCACCGTCGCCTTGCTCCAACTGGTAGGTCATGACCTTGGGAATGGGCAGCTTGGCGATGGCTTCGTCCAGGGCCTTCTGCAGGCCCTCGGCCAGGGTGGCACCAGGCTTGATGCTGTCGTAGAACAGGGCTTCGGCCTTGCCATCGGGCAGGCGCTTGAGGCCTGGTACGGCTTCAGGCCCAGCACCCAGGGCGGCCAGACGCTTGAGCAACGCGGGGGTCGGCTGACCGGCTGCGTCCAGGCCGACGGCCACGGGCATCAGTTTTTGCTGCACGGCCTGGTCTTCGGCCTTGCCGCCCACCGAGGTCACATGCACCGCCAGTCGGCGAGGCGAGGCAAACGAGGTCACCGCCGCGTCGGCAGTGGCCAGGCCTTGCGCCTTGAGGCTGTCCGCCAGCACTTGAGCAAAGGACTCACCCAGCTTCTTGAGCGCCTTCGGGGGCAGCTCTTCCACAAACAATTCAACCAGCAGGTTGGCCTTGAGGGTCGATGACGTCATGCTCAGGCGGCTTTCTTGTTCAGTTGTTCGATCACCTCGTCAGCCCAGGCCTTGGGGGCCATCGGGAAGCCCAGACGGGCCCGACTGTCGAGGTAGGCCGCGGCCACGGCGCGGGCCAGGTTGCGGATGCGGCCGATGTAGGCGGCGCGCTCGGTCACCGAGATGGCGCCACGGGCATCCAGCAGGTTGAAGGTGTGAGCGGCTTTGAGCACTTGCTCGTAGGCGGGCAGCGCCAATTGCTGCTCCATCAGGTACTTGGCCTGGGTCTCGTAGTTCGTGAAGGCCCCCAGCAGGAACTCGACGTTGCTGTGCTCGAAGTTGTAGGTGGATTGCTCGACCTCGTTCTGGTGGAACACATCGCCGTACTTCACGCCGGGCGAATAGACCAGGTCGTACACGCTCTCGACGCCCTGCAGGTACATGGCCAGACGCTCCAGACCGTAGGTGATCTCGCCGGTGATGGGCTTGCAGTCGATGCCGCCCACTTGCTGGAAATAGGTGAACTGCGTCACTTCCATGCCATTGAGCCAGACCTCCCAGCCCAGGCCCCAGGCGCCCAGCGTGGGGTTCTCCCAGTCGTCCTCGACAAAGCGGATGTCGTTTTTCTTGAGGTCAAAGCCCAAGGCTTCGAGCGAGCCCAGGTAAAGCTCCAGGATGTTGGAGGGCGCGGGCTTGAGCACCACCTGGTATTGGTAGTAGTGCTGCAGGCGGTTGGGGTTCTCGCCATAGCGGCCATCCTTGGGGCGACGGCTGGGCTGCACATAGGCCGCCTTCCAGGGCTCAGGGCCCAGGGCGCGCAGGAAGGTCGCGGTGTGGCTGGTGCCGGCCCCGACTTCCATGTCGTAGGGTTGCAGCAGGGTGCAGCCTTGGGCGTCCCAATAGCTTTGCAGACGCAGGATCAGTTGCTGGAAAGTCAGCATGTCAATCGCCTTGGATTCAAGCGCCCGCTGACGAGGCTGTCGCGGGCTGAAAGGGTTATTTTAAAGGGCGCCACCGCAGTCCCACGATCAGACCCGCAGAACAAAGGATCAGGGGCCACAGCCCCCAGGGTCCGGCCCAGCGCGCAAAGGGTGTCAACCCGGTCATGCCTTGCACCGACGCTTGCAGCACGCCGCGGGTGTTGCGGGGTTGCTCGGCCGTGACCCGCCCCGTGTGATCAATCACCACGGTGGCGCCGGTGTTGGTGGCACGCAGCGTCGGCCGCTGAAACTCCATCGAGCGCATGCGGGCAATCTGCAGGTGCTGGAACACGATCATGTCCGGACCAAACCAGGCCAGGTTGCTCACGTTGGCCATGATGGTGGGCGTCGGGGTCGGGCCACCCACAAAGCGAGCGGCCAGGTCTTCGCCAAACAAATCTTCGTAGCAGATGTTGGGCGCAATCCACTGCCCGGCCACCCCAAAGGACGGCGCCTGGCTGGGGCCACGGGTGAAGTCGCCCAAAGGGATGTTCATCAGGTCGACAAACCAGCGGAACCCCCAGGGGATGAACTCGCCAAACGGCACCAGGTGGTACTTGTTGTACCGGTAAAAACCACCGGGCAGGGACCGGGCTGCCGGAGAAAGTCCGGCCACCGAATTGGTGTACCCGTCCTCGAACGAGCCCAGAGGCAAACCCAGCATCGCAGACGTCGACCCCTGGCTGAAATGCTTGACCAGCCCCTCCCAGTAACCCTCAGGCAGGTCGGCTGGCAGCAAGGGCAGCACGGTCTCCGGGGCCATGACCAGGTCCGTGCGGGCCTCCATCAGGCGATCGGCATGCCAGCCCAGCATTTCGATCTGGTAGGTGGATTCAAATTTTTCGTTCTGCGGCACATTGCCCTGGATCAGGCTGACGCTCAAGGCGCGTCCTTGTGGCACCACAAATTGATTGCCCCAGGTTGCCAATGCCACCAGGCCTGCCACACCCATCAGAACCAGCGCAGAGGCCTGCACCAGCCCCTGACGCAGGCACGCGGCCAGCACCAGGGCCGCCACCCCCGTCACCATGACCTGGGCCAGACCGTACACCCCCAGCCAGGGCGCCAACGCTGCCAGCGGAGAGTCCACCAGGGCATAACCCGTCGCAGCCCAAGGAAAGCCCGTGAAAATCAAGGCCCGAGCGGCCTCGGCCAGCAGCCACAGGGCACCCATCAGGATCGCATCGCTGCCCCACTGGCGGCGACGCCAGCGCACCCAGGCAGCGCCCAGCAAGGCCAGGTAGCCCGACAAGGCGGCCGACAGGGCCAGCACGGCAGCCACCGCCATCCAGGCGGGCAACCCGCCAAACTGATGCAGGCTGACGTACAGCCAGGCGGTCGAGCCTGTCAACCAGGCCGTGCCAAACCCCCAACCTGCCCAAGCGCCCTGCCCCGGCCTGGTGGCCACATGCAGCAACGCCACCAGGCAAGAGACGGCCAAGGCCGCCAACAAAGCCGGCCATGCAACGCTCCACTGGGCCACCCAGGGCGTGAAGGCACCGGCCATGAGGCCTCCCGCCAGGCTGCCCACCAGAGCAAAGCGCCAGCCGGCCCCGGCCTGGAGGCCACGTTCCTGGATCTGCATGTGTGGCCTCAGGCTTCGGGCAAGGATTCGCTCACCGGCAGGCGGGTGACCTTGAACCAGCGCACCGACCCGCCACGGGCCAGCATCACGGACAGGCGCAGCCCGCCCAGCTCGAACACCTCGCCCCGGCGCGGGACCTTGCCCAGCTCATGAGCCACCAGGCCACCGATGGTGTCGAACTCATCCACCGGGAACTGGGTCCCGAATGCCTCGTTCACATCCTCGATCAGCGTGTCACCTGCCACGCGCTGACTGCCGTCGGCCAGCGTGAAGATGCTGCTGTCCCGGGCTGCGTCGTCGAATTCGTCTTCGATTTCGCCCACGATCTCTTCGAGCACATCCTCGATCGTGATCAGTCCGGCGGTTTTGCCAAATTCATCGATGACGATGGCCAGGTGGTTGCGGCTGGTTCGGAAATCCCGCAGCAACTCATTGAGGCCCTTGGACTCCGGCACAAACATGGGTGAGCGCAGCAAGGTGCGCAAGCTCAGCTCTGGTGCCCGCTGCAGTTTGAGCAGGTCCTTGGCCATCAACACACCGATGATGTTGTCCCGCGAGCCATCAAACACCGGAAAACGGGAATGCCCCGTGTTGATAACTTCGGCCAGCAAGGCCTCGTAAGGCTGCTCGATGTCCAGGAAATCAATGCGGGGGGCGGCCACCATGACGTCACCCGCGGTCATGTCCGCCATCCGGATCACGCCCTCAAGCATGATCCGAGACTGCGGCTCGATCAGCTCGCGGTGCTCGGCCTCGGCCAGCGATTCGATCAACTCGTCCGTGGAATCGGGGCCGGGGTTGATGAACTCAACCACGCGCTCGAACAGACTGCGCCGGTCACGAGAGGCCTGCACACTGTGTTTTTTGTCAGCCCGCTGGGGGCGACTCTGGGAGGGTTCGGACACGGAATCGGTGTCGTAGTTGAGACACAGCAAGAATAGCGCAACCCTGTGGTCACAGGGACGCACCGTCAAGGCTACACTTGTGTTATGAGTCTGATCCCCGTCACCATCCTTACCGGTTTTCTCGGCAGCGGCAAAACCACCCTGCTCAAACGCATCCTGACCGAGAGTCACGGACAGAAAATCGCCGTCATCGAAAACGAGTTCGGTGAAGAAAACATCGACAACGACATCCTGGTGGCCGACACCAACGAGCAGATCGTTCAGATGAACAACGGTTGCATCTGCTGCACGATCCGAGAGGACCTGCGCGCCACCCTGAGCGATCTGGCTGCCAAGCGGCGCAACGGCGAGCTCAAGTTCGAGCGCGTCGTGATCGAAACCACCGGCCTGGCTGACCCTGGCCCCGTGGCTCAGACCTTTTTCATGGACGACGACATCGCCGACCAGTACCTGCTGGACGCGATCCTGACCCTGGTGGATGCCAAACACGGCGAAGCCCAGCTTGACAGCCGCCAGGAAGCTCGCCGTCAGGTCGGTTTTGCCGACCAGATCTTCCTGAGCAAGACCGACCTGGTCACGCCCGAGCAAGCCGATGCCCTGAGCCACCGAATCAAGCACATGAACCCCCGTGCGCCACAGCACCGGGTTCACTTCGGAGAAGTCGCCATCAAGGACGTGCTGGACCTGCGCGGCTTCAACCTGAACGCCAAGCTCGACATCGACCCCGACTTTCTCAAGGACGACACGCACGCCCACGGCCATGAACACGGTCACCAGCACGGCCCCGACTGCGGTCACGACCATGGCCATGAACACGGCGAACACTGCAATCACCCGCACCACCATGCCCATGACGACGACGTGAAGTCCTTCGTGTTCAAGTCCACGCGGCCCTTCAACGCCACCAAGCTGGAAGACTTCCTGGGCTCGGTGGTCCAGATCTATGGCCCCAACATGCTGCGCTACAAGGGCGTGCTCAACGTCCAGGCGATGGAAAAGAAGGTCGTGTTCCAGGGCGTGCACCAGATGATGGGCAGCGATGTCGGCCCAGTCTGGGGCAAGGGAGAAGCACGCATCAGCAAGATGGTGTTCATCGGGATCAACCTGCCCCAGGAGCTGCTCAAGGCGGGCCTGGAAGGATGTCTGGTGTGATGTGGCTACAATGCCGCGCGCTCCCATGATCTGGGATCGGGCATCGGGGCCAAGTGCTCCCGGCTCACACCCTGCCAACGGATCGACCATTACGGGAAGGAGGATCCTTTGACCATGACCCCCGCCAAGAAATCCAGCAACCCAGCCGTCAAAACCGCCAAACCGGCGGCCAAAACGGCTCAAGGTTCGGCCAAACGTGCCGAATCCAAAGTACCAGAGTCCAAGGTTCAGAACAACATGACCACAGCAGCCACCAAGGTTGACAGCAAGCTTGCCAATGCCTGGAAGACCAAAACCGGTGCACAGCTGACCGAGCCTGAGCTCATGGCCATGCCTGACAGCGAATACATGAACGAAAAGCAGCAGGAGTTCTTCCGCACCAAGCTCGAAGCTCTGAAGGACGACCTGCTCTCCAATGCCGGCGAAACCACCGAGCACCTGCGAGAAGACACCTCCATCGTCCCCGATCCGGCCGACCGCGCCACCATCGAGGAAGAACATGCGCTGGAATTGCGCACCCGCGACCGCGAACGCAAACTGCTCAAGAAGATTTCACAAGCCCTGACCCGCCTTGAATCGGGTGATTACGGCTTCTGTGACGAAACGGGCGAACCCATCGGACTGGGCCGCTTGCTGGCCCGCCCGACGGCCACCCTCTCGATCGAGGCGCAACAGCGTCGCGAACTCAAGCAGAAAATGTTCGGAGACTGAGCACAGGTACCGAATGTCATCCAGGCAGTTCACATGAGTAACGACGCAGGAAACTTTCTGCGCAAAATGGTCAAATTCGTCGCCAACCCGACGACGGATTGGACCGAACTCGACGCGTCCGGGGTGGATGACCGTGAAAGCGAATACGCCAAGGCCGAGATCAAGGCCATGATCGAGCGCAAGCGCCGCAACGACTTCGTGCGCAAGCGGGAGCTCGACATGCTGCGCAAGATCCGGCGCGAAGGTCTGAGCCCCGACAGCGCGCTGGCACTGGCAGGTCCATCCAACCTCGACTCTGAATCCCGCTCCAGTGGCGGTGCTCGCTCGGACATTGCCGTCAAGGCCAAGATCGACGAGATCGAGCAGCAGATGGTGGGCAATTCGGAAGGCCGGCGCACCTCCCAGGCCGCTCCCGCCGTCACACCCAGCATGCTGGCCCCCACCCAGCCCTCGGCCGGCGTGGGTGCCTACGCCCCCACCGCCCCCATGCCCGGCATGGGGCAGACGGGTTCGGCCACCACGGCCGATCGTCCGCCCCCACGCGAATTGCCTGCCCTGAACCTGGACATCTCCCCAGAAGTGCTGGCCGCGGCGCGAGCCCAGAATGCCAGTCCGGCTGGCGAAACGCTCTCGGCCAGCCGTGGCAACCAGGCCCCCATGGGTGGCGCCGGCTTTGCCAACGCCCTGGCCGTGGATGTAAGCGAAATCATCCTTGACCCGGACCTGGATGAGGCCGTGATCGCCTTTGCCAATGCCGACTTCGAGCAGTGCGAAAGCAGTCTGGTCAGTCTGCTGCAACCGGGCGGCAGCCGCCACCACACGCCCGAGTCGTGGATGGTGTTGTTTGACCTTTACAGGGCGTTGGACATCCCCCAGCGATTTGAGTCGCTGGCCAATGCCTTTGCGCATCAGTTCGGGCAATCGGCACCTCAGTGGTACTCCCTGCCCGAGCGGGTGTCGAATCACCTCAGCGAAAAATCCGCCAAGGCCCCCGTGGCCAAGCCTGAGGCGGCCCCCAAGGAAGTCGTCCTCAATGACCATGGCATTCAGGCCATGGAGGGCTGGATCGCCCCCCCCATCATGGACGCCGATGCCATTGGCCGCCTGCGCTGCGAGGTGCTGCAACTGCCGCGCCCCTGGGCCATGGACTGGCTGGGCATCGAAAGCGTCACCCCCGAAGGCGCCAGCCAATTGGCCGGCCTGTTCCGCCAGTGGGCACAGGATCAGGTCCAGATGACCTGGATCGGCTCGGAGCGTCTGTACGACGTGCTGGTCGAGCTGGCCCCAACCGGCGTGAAAGACTCGGATCCTGCCTACTGGATGCTCCGCCTGGAACTGCTGCGCCTGAGCAATCGCCCCGATCAGTTCGACGAAGTTGCCATTGACTACTGCATGACCTACGAGCTGTCGCCCCCATCCTGGGAGCGCGCACGCTGCACCGTTCGTCTGATGGCCGATGCCACGTGCACGCAAACCGTCTCACTGAGCCACATCGGTGACGTCTCCACCAGCTTTGTCGAATCACAGTTGCAGGATGACGACATCGAGTTCATCCAGCAAGCCACGCTGGAGTTGTCCGGGCAACTGGTCGGTGACATCGGCGACACCCTGGCCGAACTGGATCAGCAACTGGGCGCCAGTGTGGCCATTGCACTGGATTGCACCCACCTGATCCGTGTCGACTTCATCGCTGCGGGGGACCTGCTGAACTGGGTGCTCTCGCGTCGCACCGAAAACCGCACGATCACCTTCGTGAATCCGCATCGCCTGGTCGCCCTTTTCTTTGGCGCCATGGGCATCACCGAGCACGCCAAGGTCAAGCTGCAACTGGTCTGATCAGGCCAGCTTCTGCTCGGCAGCCAGGGTCAGGAGCCCTTCAAAGATCAGGTGATCCACCACCTGGACCGGCAGGTCTTCGGCCAGGTGCATCAGCTTGGGTGCGGCGCCCCCGGACATCAGCAGCAAGGGCTGCTGCCCCGTGTGAGCGGCCAGACGACGAAAGTTGCGCTCGATGGCCCCCGCGATGGCATCGGTACCGCCACTGGTCAGGGCATCGCTGGTGTTGGTCGGAAAATCGCAGGCCTCGCCCATGGGCACCTTCAGGCCAGCCGTCCCCGTCTCCAGGGCACGCAACATCAAACCAAAACCCGGCATGATCGAACCGCCCAGGAAGCGGCCAGATGCATCGAGCGCATCGATCGTGACCGCCGTGCCGACCATGATGACCAAAGCCGGTTGCTGCGTGGCCTGGGCATGCTGACGTGCCCCGACCAGGGCAGCCCAACGGTCGGCACCCAGACGCTGCGGGTGGTCATAGCCATTGGTCACACCACCGCCCTTGTCGCTGGAGATCAACCATCGAGGCCTTTGCCCCCAGCGGATCAGTTGCTCCTCCACCCGACGCTTGATCGCGTCGCCCGCCACCACGCAGCCCAGCATCCCGCTGGGACTGGGGTGGTGACGCCACGCCGTCTGATGGAGCTGGTCAATGTCTTCCAGGACCACCGCCCCGTGAGCCAGCAGGGTTGACTTGGGGGCTGCCTGTTCGAACAACCCCCACTTGAGGCGGGAATTGCCGATGTCGATGACCAGAAACGTCATGAATACCTGAATGTCTGACGTGCAGCCTCCCCGGAGTCATCTGCACGCTTGGTGTTGGTCTGTGGCCCACCTTGTGCCGGCGTCCCCGGCCATTGTGCCCGCGACAACCCCCAGAGGGCGCTCGGCCGCGGCACTTTTGTGGCATTCAGGTCTGCTGAGAGGGCCCAATGTGACAATTCAAGGCCCTTCCGACGACAACATCCCCTCAGCGACAAGATGGCCAGGCGGATCCGATATCATAGGGTATTCACTTAACATGCGCGACATGAAAAACTCCTTTGCTACTGCACTTCTGGCCCTGTCCCTGCACGCCGGCACCGCGCTGGCCGCCGTCACCGTCAAGGGTGTGACCTTCCAGGACACCGACGTGGTCGCCAATCAGACGCTGCAGCTCAACGGTGCGGGCGTGCGCGTCAAGGTCATCTTTGACGTTTACGCCGCCAGCCTGTACCTGCCGCAGAAACAACAGAGCGCACCAGCAGCACTGAGCATGCCTGGGGCCAAGAGCGTGCATGCAGTCCTGCTGCGTGACCTGACGGCGGCTGAGTTTGTCGAAGCACTGGTCAAGGGCTACAAGGCCAACAACACAGAGGCCGATCAGGCCCGGCTCCAGCCACAACTGCAGGCCCTGGAGACCATGATGTTGAGCACCAAGAATGCCCCCAAGGGCAGTCGCGTTCGCATTGAACTGATCCCTGGCACCGGCACCCGCATCTGGTTCAATGACAAACGCATCGGTGCCGACATTGCTGGCGAAGACTTCTACCAGTGCCTGATGCGCATCTGGTTGGGCAACAAACCCGTGGACTCCGATCTCAAGGCAGCGCTGCTGGGAACGTCCTGATTGTATTTTCAGGCGAATGAGCCGATAACCATGGCATCGTCGTCAACCACGTCGGTGC
The DNA here is from genome assembly GCA_035438885.1 of Aquabacterium sp. Lineage (GTDB taxonomy): Bacteria > Pseudomonadota > Gammaproteobacteria > Burkholderiales > Burkholderiaceae_C > Aquabacterium. Next base: position 15,001 of record DAORJC010000060.1, read on the forward strand.
CATGTTGGACAAACCATTGCCGACCTTGAATGCCTGGACTGAAGCCTTGATTGAGGCGGACATCCCGGTGCTTTCCACTTCTGCGTCAGAAGTGGCACTGCTCAATGAGGTCGAAGAGGCCCACAGCAACGTCGATGCGCACATGCTGACGCAGGCCCTCGGTGGTGACCCGCTGATGACCCTGAAGGTGCTGGCGCATGTCTCGCGCTACTGCACCCGCTTGAGTGTCGAGCCCCCTGAGACACTGACTGGCGCCATCGTGATGCTGGGCATCGGGCCCTTCTTCACCGCGTTCGGGCACATGACGACGGTGGACGAGGCCCTGGCAGAGCGCCCCTCGGCCTGGAAAGGCCTGCAGCGCACCATCCGGCGAGCGCGCCGCTCTGCCCACCTGGCCGTTCACTTTGCCATGCACCGTCAGGACGAAGATGCCGTGATGATTCAGCAAGCCGCCTTGCTCCACGACTTTGCAGAGATGTTGATGTGGTGCAACCACCCCGCCTTGATGGAACAGATCGAGCAGCGCCTGGCGCAAGACCATACGCTGCGATCTGGCGCAGTCCAGAAGCAGGTGCTCAACATCACCCTGGACGAACTGGCCCAGTCACTGATGCATGCGTGGCAGTTGCCGGATCTGCTGATCCGGTGCACCGATGACCGTCACGCCACCGACCCCAAGGTCCGGTCGGTCATGCTCGCC
>DAORJC010000061.1:0-15691 GCA_035438885.1 Aquabacterium sp.
CGGTCAGTGGCTGGGTGCTGGGCGGCACCATGCTGGCCCTGGCCGCCGTGACCACCGTGCCCCTGCTGGCCCGCCCCTTTGGCTTTGAAGCACTGACGCCAGCACGGTGGCTGGCGTCATGCGGGGCCGGAGCGGCCATGCTGTTGCTGTTTCAGGCCAGCAAATACCTGATGTTGCCCGGGCTCAGAACAACTGCAGACTGAGCCAGTAGGCCAGCGCCGCCACCGTGGCCGACGCCGGGATCGTCAGAATCCAGGCCCACACGATGTTGCCTGCCACGCCCCAGCGCACCGCGCTGGCACGCTGAACCGAGCCCACGCCCACGATGGCACCGGTGATGGTGTGCGTCGTGGACACGGGCACGCCCAGGCCCGTGGCAATGAACAGCGTCAGGGCGCCGCCGGTCTCGGCACAAAAGCCGCCCACAGGCTTGAGCTTGGTGATCTTCTGACCCATGGTCTTGACGATGCGCCAGCCACCAAACATGGTGCCGATGCCGATGGCCGCGTAACACGCCACGATGGTCCACGAGGGCGGGGCCGCGTCGGTCGACGCGGCATAACCCGTGGAGATCAACAGCATCCAGATGATGCCGATGGTCTTTTGGGCGTCATTGCCGCCATGACCCAGGCTGTATGCCCCGGCCGACACCAACTGTGCCCGGCGGAACCAGCGGTCCACCCGCGAGGGCGAGACCCGGCGGAACACCCAGGCCACCAGCACCATCATCAGCGAGCCAAAGACAAAGCCCAGCAGTGGCGACACAAAGATGAAGGTCACGGTGCGCACCAGCCCCGAGGCGATCAGGGCACCAGCCCCGGCCTTGGCCATCACGGCGCCCACGATGCCGCCAATCAAGGCGTGCGACGAACTGCTGGGAATGCCGTACAGCCAGGTGATCACGTTCCAGGTGATGGCACCGGTCAGGGCACCAAAGATCACATGGACATCCACCACCCCGGGCTGGGCAATGCCCTTGCCCACCGTGGCCGCCACACTCAGGTGGAACACAAAGATGGCCACAAAGTTGAAGAACGCCGCAAACAGCACCGCCTGTGCCGGGCGCAAAACGCCTGTGGACACCACCGTGGCAATGGAGTTGGCGGCATCGTGAAAGCCGTTCATGAAGTCGAACAGCAGCGCCAGCGCCACCAGCGCGACGATGACCCAAAGGGCCACCTGCATGGTTTCCATGGTCAACCCCGCCTGATCAGGAGTTCTCGAGGATCACGCCCTCGATCAACTTGGCCACGTCCTCACACTTGTCGGTGACCGTCTCCAGCAGCTCATAAATGGCCTTGAGCTTGATCACTTCGCGCACATCCGGCTCTTCACGGAACAGCTTGCTCATGGCCGCACGCAGCACACGGTCGGCATCGGTCTCCAACTGGTCAATCTCTTCGCAGGTCTTGAGCGCAGCTTCAGCGGTCTTGGCATTGCCAATGTCCTTGAGCAGCGCCACCGCCGACTTCAGGCGCTCGCAACTGCGCACGCACAGCTCGGTCAGGCGCACGATTTCGTCAGTCATGCGGCGCACGTCGTACAGGGCCATGGTCTCGGCGGCGTCCTGGATCAGGTCGGCCACATCGTCCATGGTGTTGATCAGCGAGTGGATCTGCTCGCGGTCAATCGGGGTGATGAAAGTCTTGTGCAGCAGGCGGTTGACCTCACGGGTCACGTCGTCGGCCTTGCTCTCGGCCGTGTCGACGTCTTGGTTGTATTGGTCGCGCAGCGCCGGATCGTTGTAGTGCGCCACCAGCTTGGCAAAGGCGTGCGCGGCCTCCACAGTGTGTTGCGCGTGCTGGTTGAACAGCTCAAAAAAATTGCCCTCACGGGGCATCAGCTTTCCAAAGATCATGGCTTTTCTCGCATGTCATCAAATTGACATTGACTGGGGGTATGCGGGATTTTACCAGTCCCCCCATGCGGGTCAGGAAAGCAGGTAGTTCACGGGCTGGAGCGGCTTGGGCAGGTCGCGGTCGCCCAGCATCTCCAGCAAGGCGATTTCGATGTTGACCGCCATGGCATCCAGGGCCAGGTCATTGGGGCTGGTGCCAAACGGCTCCTCGATCTCGTCGCTCAGTGCCTCGATCGCAAAGAAGGTGTAGGCCACAAAGGTCACCATCAGCGGGGTCATGATGCCAATCGAGTCCAGCAGGCCAAAAGGCAGCATCAGGCAGTACAGGTAGACCGTGCGGTGCAGGATTACCGAATACGTGAAGGGCAGGGGTGTGTAGGCAATGCGCTCGCAACCGCCAAACGCATCGTTCAGGCCCGACAGCGAACTATCCAGCTCTGCCGCCAGGATGGGCGTCAGCTCGCCCGACTCCCGACGCTGGCGCAACTGATCGGCCAGCCACATCATGATCTGCAAGGCCGGTGTCCGGCGGTCGACCACCTGCGCCAGCACCGCCGGTGGCAACAGGCGCTGCAGGTCAGGCTGGTTGTCCGACTGACGCAACTGGTGCCGAACCGCGTGCACATAGGCCGCCAGCCCCTGCACGAACGGCCGTGCATCGCCCGGCACAAAAGACACGTACTGCCGCGCCGCATTGCGGGCATCGATCAGCAGCTTGCCCCACAGCTTGCGCGCCTCCCAGTAGCGGTCGTAACTGGCGTTGTTGCGAAAGCCCAGAAAAATGGCCAGCGCCACGCCCACCAGTGAGAAGGGCACCGCCGTCAACGTGATCTTCAGGCTGAGCAATTCCCCATGAAAGATCACCACCAGACCCGACAGGGCCGCCGTGAAGCACAGCTGCGGCAGGATCTTGTTCAAGATCGAGCCACGCCACACAAACAGCATGCGCAGCCAGTTGGGGCGAGGTCGAACAATCAAGACGTGGCTCCTGGTGGCCCGCCTCGGTGGGCCTTGCTCCAACTGTAATCCGCGGGCAGCTCATCGCTCACGCCCGGCTTGCCCACGCTGTCACCCAGCTCCGAACTGGTGACCACATGGCTGTTCAGCGGGCGGCCCTCGGCGTCCTTCTCCTTGCGCTTGGCTTCGGAAAAGGCCAGGGCATCCAGCAACTGTGCGTCAGTGAAGGACTCGACAAAGGGGCGGCCCTGGCTCAGCCAGTACACAACAATGCCCATGCTCAATCACCCAGCCCGGCATAGACGGTCTGCACGTCTTCGTTGGCGTCCAGCGCTGCCAGGAAGGTCTCGACCTCCTCCAGTTGCTCGGCGCTCAGGCTGCCCGAGCTGACCGGGTTCTTGGGCTTGTAGCCCAGCTTGGCCGACACCACCGTGAAACCTTGGGCGGGCAGGGCGCGGCTGACCAGGTCCAGGTCCGTCGGGTTGGTCAGGAACAGCGTGGTGCCTTCCTCGCCGGGCTCCAGGTCTTGCGCGCCGGCTTCGATGGCCGCCATTTCGGGGTCGGCGCCGGGCGTGGCGGCTTCGGCCTCGATCATGCCGAGGTGGTCAAAATCCCAGGCCACCGAGCCCGAGGTGCCCAACTGCCCCTTGCGGAACAGCACGCGCATCTCAGGCGCCGTGCGGTTCACGTTGTCGGTCAGGCACTCCACCATCACCGGCACACGGTGGGGGGCAAAGCCCTCGTAGATCACGTGTTCAAAGTGAACGGACTCGCCCGTCAGGCCTGCGCCCTTCTTGATGGCGCGCTCCAGCGTGTCCTTGGGCATGGAGGCCTTGCGGGCTTGCTCCACCACCAGGCGCAGCCGGGCGTTGGCCGCAGGGTCGGCGCCATGACGCGCGGCGACCATGATTTCCTTGGCCAGCTTACCAAACAGCCTGCCCTTGGCATTGGCCGCCAGATCCTTGTGTTTTGCTTTCCACTGAGCGCCCATGGCCGATGTCCTTTTAGCTGACTGATTCGCGAAGGCGCTCAGTTTAGTGGACGCGAGCCAGGCAGGGGCCGCTCATGCACATCTCAAGCGCACGCCTCAAGCTGCCAGTCTTTGCGGCAACTGAACGTCCATCCCTTGAAGCGCCAGTATGGCATTGGACGTGGACGCCGACAGCGCACCCGGTTCGACCAACAGCCCCGCCTCGCGAATGATGTCGGCCGGCCGAACCACGCCGCCGGGGCTGCGCATCACGCCCGTCACGATGGCCGTGGCACACACGCTGCCGTCCTCGGAGCGAATGATGTGCTCCAGGTAAAAGGTCCGATCATCCCAATGGACCAGTTGGGTCGTCAGTTCCAGCTTCTGAAACGCCTTGATGGATTTTTTATAACTGAAGATTTCATTCGACGTGGTGGGTGCCAGTTTCTTCTTGAACGCAATCTTGCGCAGGTCCGAACTGAGCAGCAAATTCCACAAACCCAGCTCCATGAAACGCCCGTAACCGTGCGTGAACATTTTGGTCACGTCAGTATCAAACAGGGGCATCGCCCTGAATGTCAAGGTGCGGTGGGCAGCAAATGAACGCTGCTGGCCGAACAGGCATTGAATGATCAGCAAAAACAACCGAATTCTGTACATGGGAATCTTTTCAAACGCACCGATCCCTTGGCTCATCTGAACATGATTGGCCAATCTGAAGTCAGCAAGGTTGGTCTGTTCGGCTCTGTGGCCGATCCCTGAAATGGAGCTCCCTGCGCCTGTCATCGGTGCTTGTAGGCAGGGGCATCTTAATGGCGATCAGTGGCGCCGTGGTATGAATTTGGGACACCACCCGCGCGAGTAAGGGGTGGCGTCAGTCGCCGCCGCAACCACCGCCACAGCCGCTGTCAGACCCATCGGCGCCGCCGTCGCCATCAGCGAGGCCATCGGTGCTGCCATCGAACGATCCATCGGCAAAGTCCCCGCCGCAATGCACCGTGCCACCCGTACCGTCATTGGCTCCCTGGCGGCGGACGCCATGGCAGTCCGGCACGTAATGAAAGCCATTGGCAATGCCCAGCTTGGCATCCAGCGCAAACAGCAGGGGCAGCCGGGTGGGCTTGCGCGGGTTGATGTGCTCTTCATGGCAGGCATGGCGCCAGCAACGGCGCAGCCCCACATTGCTTTGCCCCTTGTGGGTCAGCGCCACCGCAGGGGTGTGGTGCAGAAAGCCCCCAAAGGCCTGCTGGGTGAACTGCTGATAGCTCCGGGTGTGCAAGATGAACTCGTGCCACAGATCGTCGGCCACCTGAGAGGGCATGGACACGTAGCGCTTGCCGCTTTTCAGGTAAGCCAGAAAGAACTGCCGCAGCCCATGGCTGATCAGCTCCATGTCCTTTTGCGTCAGGTGGGGGTATTTGGCAATCACCTTGGCAAACAGACCCTTGGGAAACGCAAAGGTCCGGATGTGATCCTCACGCGCCTGACGGATGCGGTGCTGCCACAGCTTCAGGGACACCGCCAGCAAAGCGACGGTGACAACGATGAAGAGGAGCGGCAACACCATGTTCAACCTTCAGTTGCCGACAATCTGCACGGCGTCGAGCTCTTTGTAGCCGTTTTCCATGTTGTTGGCCAGGGTCAGCTTGACGGCCGACACCTGGTAAGGCGTTGCATCGAACTTGCGCACAAACCAGGTGCGTGGACCCCGTGCGTCAGATTGAGTGTCGCTGACCCCGCTCCAGATGACGTGTGCCGTGCCATCGGGTTCGATCAGTTCCACCTTGCTGGCTGCTGCTACGTCCTTTCCGTCGGGAAATACAAAGCGCACCTCGGTGGCATGGACCGGCTTCTCAAAGCTCACCTCGACCCAGTCAAAGCCAATGTTCTGGCTGTTGTTCGTCCAGGTTTTGCCATCGACTTTGCCCACGATGTTCGTAGCCAGGTTGGATCCACTGGGCTCACCCCTGTCTTGGCCAAATGTCGAACTCGCTTTGGCGCTTGCAGCCCACTGCGCTTTGGGGTCGTTGATGTAGCCGTCTTCCATCGTGGCGTAATCCAGTTGGCCTTGCTTTTTTGCCTGCTCGGCTTGTTTTCTACGATCCTCTTCCGCTGCTTCAGTGGCAACAGCGGGGCTGGAGGGCTGGGCTGCCGTGCTTGGCTCACTCGGTGCTGGCTCACTGTGCTCTTCCGATTTTTTGGAGCAGGCTGTCAAGGCCATCAACAAGGCCATGGAGAGAGCGATGGAGGGCGAGTAGCGGGACATTTCTGGCTTTCCTTTGGGCGCGAGAGGGGCACTAAAACGCCATTGGAGCTCAAAAAAAGAGCTCATTCTGTGGTGTCGGATCGCCCTTAAGGGGGGCACTCAAGCTTTTCTGTACCTCGGCCAGTTCCGCCAGTAGCGGTGGTGCAGGTACACCAGCATGCCAACCCACGATACCAAAACCCCAGCGACGATCCAGCCGGCTTCAGCCTTGGACACGTAAGGCCTGGCGGCCAAGCACATGACGATGGACAGGCACATGACCACGCCAGCGACGGTTTCTCCCCAATGCGTGTTTTGCGCAATGGCACCCTGGCACCTGGGGCAGACCTGAGTGGCCTGGTTGGGCAGAGTCTTGCGTTCGCCGGGGAGCGGCTTGGACCCCACCAGCCGCCATTTCAGCGAAACATTGCAATGCGGGCAGGTGTGCTTCACTTTTGAATCCGCCCCAGGTAAGGGGCGAGTGTTGCTTGGGCTTCTTGAAATCCCGATGCCTCGCCACCCCACAGCCCGATGATCTGTATCCCCGGGTTGAACCGATGCAGCAGTTTGAGCCTGTTGATGCAAATATTCAGGTCTTTGTGGAACCTGAACAAGACGATCCGTTTCATGGGCGTTTCAGTTCCCAATTCCTGACTTGCGCGTCGCAAGCGGTTCTCTGCTCCTTGGGCAGTGACTCGACGATTTCTTCAAACGTGTCCTGGGCCACTTGCCACTTCATCTGCGTCTCAGCGTCACCCATGGGATCGGTTCGGTTCAGCACAAATGATCGCTGCGCCCATTTGCAAAAGAACGCCATGGCCTCCATCTCAGGGAGTGGCCGGTTGTACATCATGGCAATGGTGTAGGCAGAGGTGGCCGGGGTGAGCTGCGCCACCAGAACGGCCGGGATGGTCTTCCCGTTGATGTGGGCGTTCATGGTGTCGTCTGCGTCGATGGAGAGTTGCCGCAGGCCCCCCGTCAAGGAGTACATGGCGAACAGATCACCTGCCTCAGCTTTCTGGAGCAGGGATGCCACCGTGCCAGATGGCAGTTCCGCGTGAGAGAGCATGCTGGCACTGAGGGCGATCGCAGCGAATGTGTATTTCTTCATCGTTGTCAGGGGTTCAGTGCTTGATCGCTGCAGGGGCTTGATCTGTTTGGGCCGAGCAGAAACGTTGCAGAGGTTCAGGAATCGGATGCATGGGGCGTATCTCGCCCGTTGACTGCGATTTGAACTGCATTTTGCATGCGCCTGTGCTGGCATCCATCTCCGTGACGAACAGCAAGCCGTGGCTCCATGTCACGGTGTTTTCGTTGTACTTGTCCAGCGTTTCATCACCCGTGAGTTCCTTGGGCGGGTTTCGCAGGTAAACCTGATGGGTGCGATGGTTCTGCGCATCACTTGCGGTCACGATGTAGTGCTCGTTGATCCAGAGCTTTTGGTAGGCAGCGGCAAAGAAATTGATGAATCGCCCCTCCTTAGAGAGCCGGTACAGCCAAACTCTTTTGCAGTCATCCACCTTGGCCGCGCCGCTGCAACTGAGCGCTGCCATTTCTGCGGTGCCGTCTCCATCAATGTCAGCAAAACGCAGGGAGTGCTCAAAATGGGCTTCCCGGTCTGCCGTCAAGTCATGAACTTCTGTCACGGTGCCATTGGCTTTGTCACGCATGTGGACCAACGCATGGTCTCGTGACTTCTCATCGCAAACTTCATAACGGGTCGTGAGGACGTGTTTGGGTGTGTCGGTTGACACCACCGTCACGGTGCAGCCATTGGCTTTCTCCGTTGCCCGTTGTTCTGGGTAAAAAGCGCCTTCAGGGTGCAGGTTGGAAAAGCTCTGATCATCGAAGATGGGCATGCCATCGTCGGCATATTTTTGTTCAAAACCGCGACTGCACGCGGTCAATGCCACCAGGCAGAATACAACCTGTGTGGCCATCTGGGCACGGTATTTCATTGGTCAGGCAAAGGGGTGCGATTGAAGTCCTTGGGGATCGGACCGATCCTCAACGCATCTGAAACAGCTCTTGATGGAAGCGCTCTGGCGGCAGGCCGCGGGCGACGAAGTCCTCGCGCAGTGCCTGACCAAACCCCGGCGGCCCGCAGAACCAGATGCTGGCCGATTGCCATGCCGGCACAGCGGCACGGATGCGGTCGCCATTGAGGCGCCCATCCTTGGCATCGACCAGCAGGTGCAGGCGCACACCCGCGGCCTCGGCATCTGCCGTGAGGCGGCCAATGGCCGTCTGATCGAACTCGGCCGTCGGGTGAAAAAGATCGATCGTCTTCTTGGCGCCTGGTGTCGCAGCGCGGTGCTTCAAGCGGGCAATGAAAGGCGTGATGCCGATGCCCGCCCCCACCCAGATCTGATGGGGCCGATCATCCTCAAAGTCGAAGCAGCCGTAGGGGCCTTCCACCGTCACCGGCATCCCAACCTTCAATTGCTCCGGCAGGCGGCTGGTGTGATCCCCCAACGCCTTGGTGATGAAGACCAGCCGAGGGTCGGCCGGGTTCCATGCGGAGGCGATGGTGTAGGGGTGCGCGCCTTCGTGGCGGTCTGATGTGACAAAGGCGAACTGCCCGGCAGCATGGCCGCGCCAGCCGTGCTCCAGCTTCACACTCGTCTCCAGGACGTGCAGGGCCGGGTAGTCGGTCAGCGCCACGATCGTGCCTTTGACCTGGCGACTGGCCCCGATCCGGCCCGTCAGTGTCACCAGCGCGGCCACACTGCCGCCCAGCAGCAGGGCTGCCAGCACCCAGCCCACCGGCTGTGACCAGTAATCCGCCTTGGTCAGCACGACCGAGTGATACGCCAGCGCCAGGTAGGCGGCCGCGATCCACTTGTGGGTCTTGACGAACCAGTGATACGGGAAGCGCTTGATCAGGGCCAGCGCGATCAGCACGACCGCGGCGTAGAACGCCCATTCGCCCACGGATTCAGCCAAGCCCCGCTGGCTGCGCAGCCAGCCCTCCAGCGCACCCAGCGTTTGCCCAGTGCCCGGCTTGCGAGCAGGTCTCTCCAGCCACCCCCAGCCCACCATCCATTTGGTGCCTGTGGCCCACCACCAGTGAACGATGGCAACCACCAGCGCGGCAATGCCCAGCCACTTGTGCAGACGGTACATCTTGTCCAGCCCACCCAGGTGGCGCTCCGGCCATTGGGGGCGCAGCGCCAGCAGCATGGCCACACTCATCAAGCCGATGCCGACCACCCCGCTGTATTGCATGAACACGGCGCGAAACGAGAAGTAGGTGAACGGGTCTGGCCACAGCGTATCGGCCGTGAGCCACAGCGCCGTCAGCAGCAGAAGGATGGCCAGGAGTGAAATCTTGATGCGCTTCATGGATGACCTTGATGCAGTTTTGAATGCCAACGCCTAGCGATCACAGGGGCGAGCACGACGACCAGCAGAACGATGGGCCACACATTGCCCCCTGCAAAGGTGTAAGCCTCCAGCAGTTCACGCCAAGGCTTGTGCTGAACAAGGCGACCAAACCCGAACTCGAACAGCAGGGTGAGCAACAACCAGAACACCCCGATGCCGAAGGCCTCGTGCGTGGCCATGGGGCCCAACCTGGGCACAGCGGCCACTGCAATGGCAAGGATGCACACCGAGAGGATGACACCGCTCAGGACCAGCGCATAGGCCATGCCCAAGGATGGCACCAGGACCAGTTCCCGCAGGCCGCCATTCAGGAATGCCACGCCCAGGATCACGAGCCAGATCAGCAGCGCCTTGACGATTTTCATGAGAAGCCCAATGCTTGACCGCCCAAACTACGCCCCCTGCGCAAAGCGCGCGACCTGGGCCAGCCACGCCTCTTTGCGTTGCTGCGAGGCGTACCGAACCGGCCCGAAAGACGTGATCTTGACAGGGCTGACGCCAGAAAACCCAAGGATCGTTCGCTTGATCTGATGGTGGCCCGGCATGTTGTAGACCAGCCAGAAGTACCAGGGCGGCGTGTCCATGGTGCTGAAGACGTGCGCGCTTCGCCCCTTGAGCAGCTTGTCCCAGAACTGAGAGTTCGGCCGATATCTGAACGCATAGCCCGGGAGAAAGGCTCGGTCAAAAAAGCCTTTCAAGAGGGCCGGCATGGCGCCCCACCAGATGGGGTACACAAACACCAGGTGATGGGCCCAGGTGATGGCCTCTTGCGCCTCCACGAGGCACGGCTCCAAAGGTTGAACCACCTTGTACCCCTGATGAAGGATGGGGTCGAAATCAAGCTCGCCCAGTTTGAACAGGCGCACCTTGTGGCCAGCGGCAATGGCGGCTTGTTGGTACGCCGTGGCCATCGATGCGCAATAGCTTGCGGAATCGGGGTGCCCCAGGATGATGGTGATGTTCTTTCCCATGGGTTCTATCTTGATGGCTCAAGTGGTGGATTCTGTCAGTGAAACGGGCGCACCTCGACGGGTGCCCGGCAGGCGATCACTGCCTTGCGCCCCCATGCCAGAGCTTCTTCCAGGTCAGCAAGCTCCAACACCCAAAAGCCGCCGACATGCTCTTTGGTTGCCAGATACAAGCCATCTGTGACAAGCACCGTTCCATCTGGTTGTGCCCGCAGTGACCGTGCACTGCCTGGTGGGCATAGACCACCGACGAAGACCCTGACCCCAGCAGCCACCATCTGGTCGTTGAGCACATCAATATCGCGACCCATGGCGGCATCTTCTGCAACGAGCGGGTCGTAGCCGTCAGGGTGATGAATGGCAATCAGGTACTGTGTCATGACTTGTCCCGTTGGAGATTTCAGAGGACTGAGTGTTGCACTTCACGTGTCAACTGGCGCTGGCGCACGTAGAAGAGAGGGTTTCATCCCTGCTCGATTTCCCGGGGCCATCGCGTTGCTGTGAACGCACCACCCCACAATGAAACAAGACACCAAGGAAGCCCCATGACACCGAAGACCAGCAGGACGGCCATTTCCACCACCCTCGGCATTGCGTTGATGACAGCCGGGCACGTGATGGCCGCCGCCGACCCTGGCCTCCAGGAATGGGTCCGCGTCGATCCTGCCAATGTCGCTGCCGAGTGTGGCCTGGATCCTGCCCTGCTGGCAGAGGCAGACACCAAGATGCGCGGCAACCCCTATGCCGTGGTGCGCTACGGCAAGCTGTGTCACGAGTTTGGCGACACCAAGGACACCTTTCACGTGGCCTCCATCACCAAATTCATGGCGAGCCTGACCTTTGGCATCGCGACCACCAAAACCGCTTTGTCCGACGAGGCGCTGGTCACCGACTATCTCAAGCCCGCGCAAATGGGCCTGATCAACCGCCAGGCCAAGATCGCCCATGTGCTGGCGATGACGTCCACCAAATGGAACCTGGCCTGGGGCAAAAAAGGCACGTGGAGCTACGACGCTCTGGGCTGGCGTGAAATCGACAAGCTCATCCCGATCATCGAGACCGCACTGGCCCGCGAACCGGAAGCGTTCCCTGGCGTGACCACGATCGAACAACTCGCCAAGACCCAGCTCTTTGACAAGATCGGCATGGCCAGCACCACCTGGAAGGGCAGCTCCGTCGCCTACAGCATGAACAGCAACGTGCGCGACGTGGCGCGCCTGGGCCTGTTGCAGTTGCGCAAGGGCATGTGGAACGGACAGCCCATCTTGAGCGAGGAATACACCTTCCGCATGAGCCATCCTGCCTTCGAGGACACCAACACCGGCTATGGCTACCTGTTCATGATGAATGCGCTGAAGAACCAGAAGTATTCATCCGGCAGCAACGATCCGAACTGCGCCCCCGTGTCGCTCTGGTCAAGCTATCCCCACCGCCCGTTCTTTGCGGCGCCCAACTGCAACGGCGGCAACGCCACCTGCACGCAGCAATACGACGTGGGCACGCGCTGGGCTGCTGGCGTGGGTGGTCACAAGGTCGTGATCCATCCGGGCCTGGACCTGGTCATGGTCGTGCGGGGTGATGCGAGCAACGAAGGGCACAACAACGTATGGAACGCCGTTCGCCCGGCGCTGGTCAAGCTGGATCCAGCTTTCAGCGGCAACGAGACCGGGTTTTGCGCCGCGTACAAGAACAACCAATACGCGCCTGACCTGCGTTGAACTGTGTGACCCCATCGCATGGTCAAAGCGCGCGCCGGTAGTGCATGGCAACCGCGCCGCAGCGGAGCGGCGTTGCCGAGATCAACTCGAGCCGTCGCGTGCTGGGCAGCCCGCTTTCGTACAAGGTCGGGCCGTGGCCGGCGATCCTGGGGTGGACGAGCAATTTGTACTCGTCGATCAAATCCAGTCGGTCCAGCTCGACCGCGAGCTTGCCGCTGCCAAGCAGCACGCCGTTCGGGGTCGCATCCTTGAGCTTTTGCACGCCCGCGCGCAGGTCGCCGGTGATGTGGTGGCTGTGGGTCCATGGAAAGTCCTCTCGCGTGGAGGACACCACGTACTTCGGCTTAGCCTCCAGCTTGACCGCCCACTCGCGGATTGCTGGTGGTGCCGCCACGTCGCCGCGGGCCACTGCTGGCCAGTAGCCCTCCATCATCTCGTAGGTGACGCGGCCCCACAGCATCGCTCCACCCTCGTCCATGAGGCGGGTGAAGAAGGCGTGTGTCTCATCGTCGGCGATGCCTTCCTGGTGGTCGACGCAGCCGTCCAGGGTGAGGTTGATGCTGAAGGTCAAAAGTCCCATGGTGTCCTCGGTTCGAGATGCGCAAGCTGCTCACCCTGCTCACGACGCAGAATGAAGAAAAACGGTTGCTTCATCCCCTTCAGATCCATGACGCCCAACACAGTGCTTTCGTCGATTTTGCGGAACACATCGTTGATGGGCAGTTGGTCATAAACCATGGTCGCGCTGGATTTGTCACGATAGGTGGTCATGCGCAGCCTGGCCCGGGATTTGGACGTAGTCAACAGCGGCATGACGACTTGAAAGAGCCGCCCAAAAAATGCGGATTTTGGCAGCGGGAAGTACGCGCTCAGGCTCAACGCCGGCCCCATGAAAGCGGGGTTCACGCAAGCCACACCGCCACCCAAGGTTGAGAAGACCAAAGGGTGGACGTCTTCCGGGTTCTCGAACCGCTTGCCGTGCCAGTGGTATGCCTCCAGCAATCCGTCCATGTGATGGCCGGTTGGAAACCCCTTGCCCTTCCAGTTGCCGATCATGAAGCCGACATCCACAGGCTCCAGCGAATCGAACAGCTCAAGCGCCTGTTCCGTTGTTGCTTTGCCAGCGTTCAATAGGTCGTGAGCGCTCATCTCCACGCCTCCACGTAGGCTCGCTCAAGGGCCGAGACGTCCAGCTTCACCATCGTCATCATGGCTTCCATTCCATTGCGGGCGACGTTCCTGATTCTGAAATCCGTAAACGTGGCGGTGTAAAACGCCATGGCCGCCTCAAGCTGATCGTTGAACACCAGGATGAGTGTCGCCTTGGTCATCGTGGGTGCTCCTTTTGATGGTTACCTTGATGTGATTCGTGGGCAACCTCGATGTGTTTGTACGTGACCCAACTCAGAAGGTGAGTCGCGCCGTAGCGCGGCAGAAGGCATGGTGGCATGCCTGACCACAGGGGTTCGGAAGTCATCGTCTATTGCGTCCACGCAAGATGTTTCGCGGCGCTGAAAGAACGCGTTCAGTCAGGGTGTGTTTTTATTTTGAAATTGGTGTACATGAGGAGGCTTGTTGCACCAAAAAATAGTATTGCCTTGGCCGGCCAAACAATGATCTCCATCAAGTGGGATAGAGCCACTACAAACGGTAAGCCATCATGTGGAATGAAGGCCCCTGCAACCTGTAAGAGCGTGCTAATTATCATCAGTGTGGCCCCAATTGAAAGCCACTTCGTTTCGATTTGTTGCTGGGTGATGCGTTCGCGCAATTGGGTTTTTCTGAAAAAAAATGCCGCCGCTACAGTTGCTGGCAAAAATGAGAGTAGTACGGTAATGCTTCTTTGGGTGGCGAAGGCGATTGGTTCGTCATGCGATGTTTGGTGAATTGGATCCATGACGATGGTTGCAAATTCCCAGCCTATAGGGAACAGGTCTGCGATCAAAAAAACGAAACCGGCGAATGCGAGGTTCAAGGCTTTTCTCCTGTGGGGTTAATTTTTGTGATGCACCAAGGTCGGGGCTTGGCAATGAGCGGCTTTCTTTCTGGCGTAGGGTTGGTGTTACTGCCCCATCTTGTGTATCTGCATGATGCCGCCCATGACGCTGTAGTAAAAGAAGTCAGATTTGTAATCCATCAACCAGTCAATGTTGGCCCGCTGTTCTTTTGGTACGTGGCAGAATGTATCTTCCTCGTTGCCGAGGCAGGATGCAGAACTCATCGTTTCATCAGGCCAGTGGAGCTTTTGCCAGAGGCTTCGCACTGCTTTTGAGGATAGTGGTCGGAGCCTGTCTTTGGTGTTGTCTCCATGGTAGGTGATATCAAATTTTTCACCCGCTGCCTTGATTGTCCAGACGATGTCTTTTGAGGTTCGGGTGAATTCGTGTCCGAAGTTGCCAAGAAGAATTTCGTTTGAATATGCAGGGGATGACGCGAAGGCGATCATCCAGAGGGCGTGGGCCTTGATGTTCATGATGGTGAGTTTTTTGAGGTCGGTCTTGGAGCATCGCGGTGAAGGGCCTTGGCCTGTCACTTCAGGGCATCACGCTTCTTCCGCGCCCAGCGGCCAACAACTCTGGCGCAACAGCGCCTTCGGCAGGGTATTGGTGGCGTTGGCCGGAATTTGGTCAGCCAAGTTGGCTGGAGAGGCCGCAAAGGCCCAGGATGGCCAGTTCAAGGCCTGATAGGGGGCATTTCCCCCTGGCGCCACTGGCTCACTGCGCATAGCCACTCCCTGCGAATTTCTTGATGTTATGCATCATGGCATAGAGCTTGAACTGCCCATCGACCTTGGCCTTGCCGCCCAGGGTGAAGCGGTGCTACGCAGCCGTCTGGTGTTCAAGGCGCGGGCGTCTCACACTGCTACGCCTCAGCGTAGGCACGCTCAAGGGCAGCCACGTCCAGCTTCACCATTGTCATCATGGCCTCCATCACCGCCTTGACCTTCTTGGGATCCTTGTCGCGGATCAGCTCCATGAACCGTCGCGGCACAATCTGCCACGACAGACCAAACGGATCCTTGATCCAGCCGCACGCGGTGGGTGTTGCGCCTGTCTTGACCAGCTTGTCCCAATACTCGTCGACTTCCGCCTGGTCCTCGCAGTCCACAAAGAGGGACACGCCTTCGGAGAAGGTGAAGTACGCGCCCCCGTTGTAGCCCATGAAGACCTGACCGCCGACCACGAACTCGGCGGAGGTGATTGGACCGTCCGTGCCGGTGCGGGCGACGTTCCTGATTTGGGAATCCGGGAACGTGGCGGTGTAAAACGCCATGGCCGCCTCAAGCTGATCGTTGAACATCAGGAAGGGTGTCACCTTGGTCATCGGGGATGTTCCTTTTTTTGCTTGAGCCGTTTTGCGATTTGGTCTTTGACTTCATCGAACGGTGGTGCCTGCACTTTGTGTAAGCCTGTGATTTCTATCATGTGCCAACCAAAGAGGCTCTTTGCAGGCTCTGGGCTGCGGCCGGGTTTTGCACGCCATCCTTAGCAGGCTGCGGAAATACCCAACGGGCGCAGCTTCGCTGCTGACGCAAGGACTCGTTTTTCGATGATGCGGGCCGACTCCGGCGCCAAACCACCCCATTTC
>DAORJC010000062.1:0-15366 GCA_035438885.1 Aquabacterium sp.
CACCCAGCCACTGACCGGCGTGAGGCCTTGCCACAGGCTGCGCCAGGTGGTCTGGCTGGACCGGCTGGGCAGGATCAAGGCGGCATTGGCCGTGACCAGCACCACAAAGGCCATGGTGCTGGCCAGGGTCGCGGACCAGCCCTGCGCCAACACCCAGGCGTACAGGCCCACCACCGCAGCGGTCACCAGGCCGCCCTGGATCAGGCTCAAGAGCACCAAGGGGCGCGGCAGCAGGGACTCGCCGGTCTGCCTTGGGGGCTGTGTCATCAGCGAGGGGCTGCCGGCTTCGGCCTCGAACACCACCGAGCAGGCCGGGTCGATCACCAGTTCCAGAAACGCGATGTGCAAGGGCGCCAGCACCAGGGGCATGCCAAACAGCACTGGCAACAGGGCCAGCCCGATGATGGGCACGTGCACGGCCAGCGTGTAGATCATGGCCTGGCGCAGGTTGGCAAAGGTGGCGCGGCCCCGCCGAATGGCCTGCACGATGGATGAAAAATCGTCCTGCAGCAGCACCAGGGAGGCCGCTTCTCGGGCCACATCGGTGCCGCGCAAGCCCATGGCGATGCCGATGTGAGCCGCCTTGAGGGCGGGCGCGTCGTTGACACCATCGCCCGTCATGGCCACCACCTCGCCCTGGGCCTTGAGGGCCTCCACCAGGGCCAGTTTTTGCTGGGGTTTGACACGGGCAAACACGTGGGTGTGGGCCAGTCGCTGTGCCAGGGTCGCCGGGTCCATGGCCGCGAGCTCATCGCCGGTCAACACGTCGTCGCTGCGCAGCCCGGCCTGCGCGGCAATGGCCGCCGCCGTTCGGGGGTGGTCGCCCGTGATCATGACCACGCGGATGCCCGCCTTGAGGCACTGGGCCACCGCGTCGGGCACCTCGGGGCGCAGCGGATCGGCCAGGCCGACCATGCCAACCCACTCGAAGTCAAAGTCGTGCTGGATGTCGGGCCAGTCGGTGCTGGCGCCATGGCGGGACTTGGCCACGCCCAGCACGCGCAGGCCCTGGTCGGCCATTCGGGCGGCCTGTGCGGCGATGTGTTCGCGTTGTGCAGGCGGCAGGTGACACAGGTCGACCACGGCTTCGGGCGCGCCTTTGCTGGCCACCACGTCGTGCGAGGCGGCCTCGCCGCGCCAGAGGTGGCTCATGGCCAGCAACTGGGGAGACAGCTCGTACTCGCGCACCAGGTCCCACTGGGGGTGCAGGTGTTCGGTGTTGCGCAACTGCGTGCCCGCCAGTTGGTGAAAGGCCTGCTCCATCGGGTCGTGCGGCTCGATCTCGCTGGCCAGCACGGCGTACTCCAGCAGCTCGTGAAATGGCTCGGGCAACCCGTCGGCGGGCAGGTGTCGGGTGTCCAGCTCCTGATCGCCCGCCACCAGGGCGGCCACGGCCATGCGGTTCTGGGTCAGGGTGCCGGTCTTGTCGACACAAAGCACGGTGGTCTGCCCCAGGGTCTCGATGGCGTTGAGGCGCCGCGTCAGCACCTGGGCTGAGGCAAGGCGGCGCGCACCCAGGGCCAGGAACACGATCATGATGACGGGCAACTCCTGCGGCAGGATGCCCATGGCCAGGGTGATGCCCGCCAGCACGGCCTCCAGCCAGCCGCCGCGCAGCACCCAGAACAACAGCCCCAGCACCATGCACAGCGACACGCTGATGAACACCAGGCGGCGCGTCAGCAAGGCCACCTCATCGCGCAGGGGCGAGGCCTGCAGGCCGATGGTCTGCAGCGACTGCCCGATGCGCCCCAGCTCGGTCTCACGGCCCGTGGCGCTGACCCGCATGACGCCCTGCCCGCTCACCACCAGGGTGCCGGCAAACACACGACCACTGGGCACCTGCTTGGGCACGGATTCGGACTCGCCGGTGAGCATGGATTCATCCGTGGCCAGCTCGTGCGCCTGCAGCAGGTCGCCATCGGCCGGGATGCGGTCGCCCTCGGCCAGCAGCAGCACGTCTTCACGCACCACCTCGCGCCCCGGAATGCGCTGGGTGACGCCACCGCGCAAGGCCAGCGCACGCGGGCTGGAGAGGTCCCGCAAGGCGTCCAGCGCCCGGTCGGTTCGGTGCTCCTGCAGGATGGTGGTCGCCATGATGATGACGACAAAGCCCAGCAGGATCATGGCCTCACGGGCATCGCCCATGGCCAGGTAGATGCCGCCTGCGCCCAGCAGCAAGAGGAACATGGGTTCGCGCACCACGTCCCAGGCCATGTCCAGCAAGGTGCGGCGCTGGGTCACGCCCAGCTCGTTGGGGCCCTCTGTCTGCAGTCGCTGTGCGGCCACCAGTGGGTCCAGGCCTGCGGGAGGGGTTTCGTTCATGCGCTGTTATACCGCTCAGTCGTCGTCTTCGTCATCCTGGGCCGACACATGTGCCTGCCCCTTGCCCGGGATCAAGCCATTGGGTGACTGTTGCCACTCCCAGGCCCAGAAGGCCAGCACCGCGATCAGGACCAGGGCAGCCAGCCAGAGGTGGTTTTTCTTGACCAGGTCAGGGCCGGCGCCTTCGGTGCGGCCAGTCAGCATCGGCAAGGCCTGGTTTTTGCGGCGCCACACGCTCAAGGCCATGATCAGGCCCACATGAGCCAGCACGATGGCCAGGAAGGCATTGCCAAAAAATTCGTGCACTTCCTCGATCCAGTCGCCCCCCAGAGCGTCACCCCATTCGTTGTAGGTGGCATAGCCGCTGAGGGTGAGCGGCACCGTCATGACCAGCAGGCTGACCACGGCCAGCGCCATCAACAGGTTCTGCCCCTGGCGCCAGTTGACATCGCCCAGCGAGGCCACAGAGCGCAGCGACAGGAGGGAGCGCAACCAGGCGGGCAGGTTGGCCAGCTTGCGCCACATCAGGCCCAGACCTGCCTGGCGGGGCCCGACCAGGCCGTAGAGCACCCGGGCTGTCAGCAAGCCGATCATGGTGTAACCCAGGGTCACGTGCAGCAGGCGCCAGCGCTCGCCATCGGCCGTGAGGTAGGCCCCCAGAAAGCTCAGGGCAAAGAGCCAGTGAAACATCCGGGAGGGTGCATCGGTGACGCGGCGGCCAGGGCTGGTGCGGGAGGCAACGCTGTGGTCGACATGGATGTCGGGGGTCGCAGAAGGGGTTGGCATGTGCATGCTCCAAAAGGTTCAGTCGTTCCAGGCGCGGCGGTACCGGGCATCCAGCCCAGCCGGAAAGCGCAGGTGGTCGTCGTCAAAATCACCGCGGTCGGCTCCGGTGTGGCAGGCCACGCAGTTGGCCGGGGTCTTGACGCTGGCGTGCTTCCACACCTGGGGATCGACCTCGCGGTGCTTGCGCTCGAACCAGGCCGAGCGGGTGATGCGGTCCTGCGGTGGAGGGGTCGCTGACACGCGCTTGTAGGTGCCGGCATGGGCTTGCAGCCAGGTGCTGATCTGCCGCACGGTGGCCGGATCGAGCGACGCGTCGGTGCCGTAGTGCTTGTCCAGCCCGTTCATGATGCGCTGCCAGGAGGCGGCAGGCAGCAGGCCGGGTGGGTAGGCCGTGTGACAGGCTGCGCACTCCTGGGCATACGCCGCGGGTGGGTTGGCGGGCATCATGCGACCGCTGTCGGCACGGGCAGCGCTCAAGCAGGTGACGCCCAGCAGCAGGGTCAGGGTCAGCGTTCGCAGGGACAGGACAGGGGGCATGACAGTCTCCGATCAGGGCTTGAGGTTGAGGAGGTAGGCCAGCACGTCGGCTTTTTCACCGGCGCTGCACTCGCGGCTGAGCACGTCCTTGCAGTTGCGGCGGAACCATTTGTTGACCTTGGCGGTGTCCGTGAAGGCCTGGGCGTTGAACGCAGGTGCCAGGGGCGAGATGGATTTGCCCGTGCTGGCGTGTTTGCCCTGGCCGGTGGGCGGCACGCCGTGGCAGGACGAGCAGGACCACTCGGCCCCATGGGTGGACTTGAAAAAGACCTGCCCCCGGGCCGCGTTGCCCGGGCTGCCCGCCTGGGCGCTCCAGTGGCTCAATTGCTGGGCGGCAGAGGTGTCGGCGGCCACGGCCAGACCAGGCCAGAGCACTGCGGAGAGCACGACCGCCAGTGCCGCGGTGAGTGCGGCGGTCAAGGAGACGGGGTGGGA
Organism: Aquabacterium sp.; assembly: GCA_035438885.1. Lineage (GTDB taxonomy): Bacteria > Pseudomonadota > Gammaproteobacteria > Burkholderiales > Burkholderiaceae_C > Aquabacterium. Next base: position 4,084 of record DAORJC010000062.1, read on the forward strand.
CAAGAGAGACATGGCAACACACGCTTTTTCGAATGGATGACTCATGCTGCGCCTGGCCAGGTGTACGCAAGCTGAAGGGCGTGTTCAGCCGACGTTCAGATTCAGGTGCAGACAATGGCGCCATGAACAAACACCGTGTCATGTCGTTCCTGGTGATGGTGGTGCTGGTGGCCGCCGGCCTGCTGAGCCTGCCCGCACGCTCCAGCGATGGCGACGATGACCATGACCGAGCCCTTCAGGCGGTCCAGTCGGGTCAGGTGCTGCCCTTGCCCACGGTGCTGGAGCGCCTGGCGCGCGAACACCCGGGGCAGGTCCTGGAGGTCGAGCTGGAACACGAAGATGGGCAATGGATCTATGAAATCCGGCTGCTCAAACCTCAAGGGCAGTTGGTCAAACTCAAACTGGATGCAAAAACCGCTGCGGTGCTGCGCCTGAAAACGCGGCACAAGCACTGAGCCGCGGTAAGGTCACGGCATGCGACTCCTGCTGGTTGAAGACGAACCCACCCTGCGTGCCCAGTTACGCACAGGGCTGGAAGAGGCGGACTACACCGTCGACGAGGCCGACAACGGCCGGGACGCCCTGTTCATGGGCCAGACCGAATCGTTTGATGCGGTGATCCTGGACCTGGGCCTGCCCATGATGGATGGCCTGAGCGTGCTCAAGCGCTGGCGCGACGAAGGACAAACCATGCCCGTGCTGATCCTGACAGCGCGGGACAACTGGCATGAAAAGGTCGAAGGCATCGACGCCGGTGCAGACGACTACCTGACCAAGCCCTTCCACATGGAAGAGCTGCTGGCGCGCATCCGAGCCCTGATCCGCCGGGCCAGCGGGCTGGCATCGCCCGTGCTGCAATGCGGCGATCTGATGCTGGACACCCGCGCCGGTCGTGTCACGCTGCAAGGCCAGACCGTGACCTTGACCAGCCACGAGTACAAGGTGCTGGACTACCTGATGCACCGCCCGGGCACCGTGGTCTCTCGCACCGAGCTGACCCAGCACATTTATGCCCAGGACTTTGACCGCGACTCCAACACCATCGAGGTGTTTGTGGGACGCCTGCGCAAAAAGCTGCCCACGGTGCAGATCGACACGGTGCGCGGGCTGGGTTACCGGCTGACGCCCCCATGAAAGCCGCCTGGGCGCAGTCACTGCGGTTTCGCTTGCTGGCGGCCACCGTGGCCGGGCTGAGCGTGGCCTTGCTGCTGGCCGGGGTGGCGCTGGGCAGCCTGTTCAGGGCGCACGTGCTCAAGCAGTTTGAGTCCAACCTGACGCAACAACTGGACCAGCTCACGGCCCGCCTGGACTTTGATGCCACAGGCCAGCCGCTGATCGATGCGCGCACCCTGTCAGACCCGCGCTGGCAAAAGCCCTATTCCGGCCTGTACTGGCAGATCGACGAGATGACAGACGGCGGCCGGGGTCGAACTGGCGTGCTGCGCTCACGCTCACTGTGGGATGCCCGGCTGGACCTGAGTGCCGACGCCCTGGGCGATGGCGCCATCCACGTGCACGAAACCCCGGGGCCCCAGCACAGCCGCTTGTTGCTGCTGGAGCGCACGGTGCAGGCCTCGGCCGATGACCAGGTAGGCAACAAGCACACCCCGCAACGCTGGCGCCTGATCGTGGCCGCCGACCTGAAAGACACCCACCAGGCGGTGACCGAGTTCAACCAGGTGCTGGCCCTGTCGCTGGCCACACTGCTGATCTTGCTGACCCTGGCCGCCTGGGTGCAAGTGAGCATGGGCCTCAAACCCCTTCGTGCGCTGCAGCACAGCCTGCAGGCGGTGCGTGATGCCCGAGCGCCGCGGCTGCAAGGTCAGTTCCCGAGCGAAGTGCGCCCCCTGGTCGATGACTTCAATGCCGTGCTGGACCGCAACCAGGAGGTGGTGACCCGCGCCCGCACCCAGGCCGGCAACCTGGCGCATGCGCTCAAGACGCCGCTGTCGGTGCTGGACCAGGCCGCCACCCGCCCCAACACGCCCGCCGATGCCGACCTGACCCGACTGGTGCGCGAGCAACTGGCCGTGGCACGCCGCCACATCGACTGGCACCTGGCGCGCGCGCGGCTGGCCGCCACGCAGCGATTGCCAGGCCAGCGCACCGAGGTCGCGTCCACCCTCGCGGGACTGGTGCGGGTGATGGGCAAGGTGCACGCCGACAAGGGCCTGCAGATCCAGATGGCTCCGGCCGAGTCCGCATTGTGTTTTGCCGGCGAGGAGCAAGACCTGCAGGAGATGCTGGGCAACCTGCTGGACAACGCCTGCAAGTGGGCCAGGACCCGTGTGTCGGTCCAGGCCAAACCGATCCCCGGCAGCCACCCTGCCCTGCTGTCCATCCACATCGAGGACGACGGCCCCGGCATCCAGGCCGATCACCTGCAGGCCGTGATGGCCCGAGGCGTGAGGCTGGATGAATCCGTGCCGGGCACCGGCCTGGGCCTGGCCATTGTCAAAGAGCTGGCCGACCTCTACGGTGGGCAGCTCGTGCTGGCGCCCACGCCCACCGGAGGGTTGGGCGCGACGCTCACCCTGCCCGCCACCGGCTGAAGCCAGGCCTCAGTCGCTGGCGGAAGCCTTGGGCGCCACCTTCCGCGCGCGGGTCCCAGACGTGTTGCTGCGGGTGCCGGGCCGCTTGCGCGTCAGCCGGCGCCGGATCTGGTCGGAATCCATCCACAAATCCGCCCCCTTGAGGATGCGACTGACCTCGGCATCGGACAGGAACGGCGTGCACAGCCGCGTCATGATCTTCTCGAACCAGTTGCCCACCGCGGCGACTTCGGCCTGCTGCTCATTGCCCTTGCCCGAGAAAATGCCCGAGTAGGTGTGGAACATCAACTGGCAGTTGTCGTGCACGATGAGCTCATCCCCGCTCAGGAAAATCAGCGCCGCCATCGAAAACGCCCGCGCCTCCAGGATGGTCACCACATGCGCGCTGGAGGCCAGCACGTTGTTGATGATCTGCAGCCCGGTGTTGAAATCGCCCCCGGGCGAGTTCAGGTGCAGGTAGATCAGGTCCGTGTCGACTGCTGTGCGCAGCGTGTAGAACAGCTCGGTGTAGTGCTGCGGCTCGATCAGGTCGCCACTGAGGTAGTACGACACCTGCCGAACCGGCGTCTGCCGCTCATAGCGGATCAGCCCCCGAAACGGGACTGCGCCCTCGGGCAGGTCGTCGTCGGCGGCTTCGCCATGGCCGGTGTGATGCATGCGATCTCCAGAGTGGGATGCACAAATTGTGCGGCATGATTTGGGTCAGAACCACCCGAACTGTTGAACCTGGTGGTCAGACCTTGACCATGAACGCATCCGCCTTGACTGATCCTGCCCACCACCACAGCGCCCTGCCCGACGACGACGAGCTTCGGGAGACGCTGCACAACGAGGTCCACGCCCGCCCCTCGGCACGCATCCGCCTGCCCGCGCTGGTGGTCTCGGTGGCGGTGATGAACCAGGGTGTCAGCCGTGAAGACGAATGCGCCCACCTGCAACGCCTGCCCGGTCAGGCCCACCTGACACCGGCGGACCTGCAAGGCAACTTCCTGAGGCTGCGCTTTGAGGGCCACACCCTCAAGTGGGAGCGGCACAGCGAGTTCACCCGCTATGTGCTGGTCCAGCCCCTGCCGGCGCATGCCGGGGCGGGTGCGCAAGAGCCCGAACTGCTGTCCAGCCTGGTGCTGGACCATGCCTGGATGCAGGCCATTCCCGGGCGCACCGTGGCCGCCGTGATGCTGGTCATGGCCACCCATGACATCACCGATGCGGCCGCGACCTTGAGCGTGGGGCGACACTGGTTTGGCGGGCGCAATGTGGTGGCCTCCATGATGGGCAACGGGCACTCCGTGGCCATCACCAACTTCCGCCTGCAGGCCGATGGGTTCGAGCGCATCCTGGTCCTGGCCCCCGAGGACACCAGCGAGACACGGGTGGGTCGCGTCTCGCAGCGCCTGCTGGAGCTGGAGATTTACCGGCTGATGGCCCTGCGCGGCCTGCCGGTGGCCAAGAAGCTGGCGGCCATGCTGGCCGAATCCGAAGCCGGGCTGGCCAATGTGACCGCGCAACTGGAAGGCAAGCTCACGTCCGAGAACGAACTGCTGGACACCCTGATCCATGTGGCCGCACGGGTGGAACGCGCCACGGCCGAGCACATGTACCGCTTCTCTGCCACGCAGGCCTATGCCGCCCTGGTGGGCCAGCGCATTGCCGAGCTGCGCGAGCGCGCCATTCCCGGCACGCAGACCATCGGCGAGTTCATGCAGCGCCGCCTGTCACCTGCCATTGCCACGGTGGACGCCACCGCGCAGCGCCTGGCCTCGCTGTCACAACGGATCGAGCGCGCCAGCGCCCTGCTGCGCACCCGGGTCGACATTGCCACCGAAACCCAGAACCAGCAGTTGCTGGCCAAGCTCACGCAGGGCCAGGCCTTGCAGCTCAGCCTGCAAAGCACCGTGGAAGGCCTGTCGATTGCTGCCATCTCGTACTACATGATCAGCCTGCTGCTGTATGCGACCAAGGCGCTCAAGTCAGCCGGCGTGCCCATCCACCCGGAACTGGCCACCGGCGCGATGGTGCCGCTGGTGCTGCTGGGGGTGTGGGTGGCGACCCGACGCATCCACAAGCGGGTGCAGGCGCAAATGCAGCAACCAATGCAGTAAGGCCCGCAGCCATGCGCATTCAGGACATCCGCCAACGCCTGCAAGCCCTGGGCGCCAAGCCCCCGCACGAACAGCGGGTGCTGCGCCTGTGGGCTCAGGCCAAACCTCAGGACAGCGGCCGGCGCCGCCCTGAGGATTTCATTCCCCAGACGGTTCGCGATGGCCTGCCTGCCCTGACCGACGAGCTGGCGCAGTTGCTCACGCTGCGCTCGGTGCACCCCGCCACCGATGGCTCCGAGCGTTTGCTGGTGGCCCTGCGAGACGGCCAGACGATTGAGAGCGTGCTGTTGCCACGCGATGGCCTGTGTGTCTCCAGCCAGGTGGGCTGTGCTGTGGGTTGCGTGTTCTGCATGACGGGCAAGGAAGGCCTGCTGCGCCAGGTGGGCAGCGCCGAGATCGTGGCCCAGGTGGCGCTGGCCCGCACCCGCCGCCCGGTCAAGAAGGTGGTGTTCATGGGCATGGGCGAGCCCTCGCACAACCTGGAGAACGTGATGGAGGCCATCGACCTGTTGGGCACGGTGGGCAACATCGGGCACAAGAACCTGGTGTTCTCCACCGTGGGCGATCCGCGCGCTTTCGAGCAATTGCCCCTGGGCCGCGTCAAACCCGCGCTGGCCTTGTCGCTGCACAGCACCCGGGCCGACCTGCGCGCCCAGTTGCTGCCCCGCGCGCCTCGCATCGACCCGGCCGATCTGGTCGACATGGGCGAGCGCTATGCCCGCACCACGGGCTACCCCATCCAGTACCAGTGGACCTTGCTGGACGGCGTCAACGACAGCGAAGAAGAGCTGGAGGGCATCGTGCGCCTGCTCAAGGGCAAGTACGCGCTGATGAACATGATTCCCTACAACGCCGTGGATGAGCTGCCCTACCGGCGCCCGGCCCCGGACAAGGCCGCTGCGATCGCCCGCTGGCTGCACCAGCGGGGCGTGCTGACCAAGCTGAGGCAATCGGCCGGGCAGGATGTGGAGGGCGGCTGTGGGCAGTTGCGCGCTCGCACGCTGTCGGGCGAACAGGCGGTGCGCATCGTACGAAAAAACCCAACTGTGGCGTGAATCCCGCACCATGAAATGGGGATAGGCGGATCCCTTTGGCTGGCTGATACTCATTCAGTTGACAACATGCGCCTGAGGTAGTTTTGACAAGCAGAAGGCATGCTCATTTGAACGGGAAAGCTCCCCGGATTCGGCCCACTGCTGTGGCCATGCTGGTCGCGCTGTTGATGGGCCCTGCCCTGGCGTTTCCCTTGGGGGCCACTGAACTGGAGATTGACGACGCCTGGCTGGCCGAAGGCGATTTTCCTGAAGTCAGCATCGCCACAGGCGCGGGCTTGCCCATCAGCCGGACACCCGCGGTGGCCAGCGTGATCACTGCCGACGAGATCGAGGCCATGGGGGCCACCGACATCGACACCGTCCTGGAAGCCGTGCCCGGCCTGCACCTGGCCCGCTCCACGCAAGGCGACACGCCGCTGTATGTGATCCGAGGCATCAACCTGGGCTTCAACCCCCAGGTGCTCATGCTGATCAATGGCGTGCCCATCACCTCCGTTTACACCGGCAACCGGGGCAGCCTCTGGGGTGAGCTGCCGGTGCAGCATGTGGCCCGCATCGAAGTGATCCGGGGCCCTGGATCGGCCCTTTATGGTGCCGATGCCTTTGCCGGCGTGATCAACGTCATCACCAAGACGGCCGCCGAAATCGGCGGCAGCGAGATCGGCCTGAAGGTGGGCTCCTTCAGCACCCAGGATGCCTGGGTCCTGCATGGCGGCAACTGGGGCGCGGCACAAGTGTCCACATTCCTTCGCGTGGGCCGCACTGAAGGGCATGGTCGCGCCATTGACGCCGACGCTCAAACCGGCTGGGACGCAGTGCTCGGCGGCACGCCTGTTTCGCTGGCACCCGGGCCCGTCAACCACGGCCGTCAGCTCATTGATGGACACGTGGACCTGTCCCTGGATGCCTGGCGACTGCGCATGGCTTATCGGGAACGAGATCGCGCCGGGGTCGGTGCGGGCGTGGCCTCGGCGCTGGACCCCACCGGCACCAGCTCGAACCAGGCCATCAGTGCCGATCTGAGCTACGAGCGTGCACAAGTGACGCCTGACCTGGGCGTGAAGATGCAAGCCAGCGTGATGCACTACAAGGAGCTCTCGGACCTGACCTTGTTCCCGGCTGGATTTCAGGGCTTTGACGGCAACCCCTTCCAGGACGGGATGATTGGCAACCCGGCCAAATGGGAGCGTCATGTGCGCCTGGGCGCCACCTTGACCTACACCGGCTGGATCGACCATCGGGTGGTGATGGGCCTGGGAGCCGATCGGCAGTCGCTCTACAAGGCCACCGAGAGCAAGAACTTCAACCCCGACTTCAGCCGCATCGGCCAGGGCTCCGTGGCAGACGTGATCGACGTGACCCAAACCCTGCCGTTCATCTTGCCCCACACACGGACCAACACGCACCTCTACGTACAAGATGAATGGCGCGTGGCCAAGGACTGGACGCTGACCAGCGGTGTGCGCCATGACCAGACCTCCGACTTCGGCAGCAGCCTCAACCCCCGGCTGGCCCTGGTCTGGGATGCCACCTACAACGTCACGGCCAAGCTGCTCTATGGCTCGGCCTACCGCGCACCCAGTTTTGTCGAGCTTTACTCACAGAACAACCCGGTGGTTGAGGGCAACCCCAACCTCAAACCCGAAAAGATCCGCACCCTGGAGGCCGCCATCACCTGGCAACCCGACGGACGCTGGCAGTTGTCGGGCAACGTGTTTCATTATGAGATGCGCAACCTGATTCGCCAGATCGACAGGCGCTATGAAAACATCGGCCGCCAGAACGGACAAGGTCTGGAGCTTGAGGCCAGCTATCGGGCCACGCCGCGTTGGGTGTTGAGAGGCAATTACAGCTTGCAGCGCTCGGTGGACAAGACCAGCGACCGAGATGCCGCCAACTCGCCAAAGCACCAACTGTACGCACGATCGGATTGGCGTTGGGCGGAGGGCTGGTCTGCACATGCTCAGTTGAACTGGATCAGCGAGCGCCCTCGGGTGGCCGAAGATGATCGCGACCCGCTCAAAGGCTATGAAACGCTGGACCTGACCGTGCGCAAAGCCAAGGGGCTGCATGGCTGGGATGTAGCCTTGAGCGTGCGCAATCTGTTCGATGCCGATGTCAGGGAGCCTTCGCCCTACGACCAATCCCAGGCACAACCCTTTGTGTCCATCCCGAACGATTACCCACAAGCCGGCCGTTCGGTATCGCTTCAGGCCACGTATCGGTTCTGATCGTCCTCACGCTGCCAGACCAGCCCCAGTTGCTGCTGGATCAGATTCAGCAAGGCCTCGCGGCAGACCGGCTTGGGCAGGAAGGCGTCGGCACCGGCCACCAACGCTGCGGCCTCGTCGTCTGCCGAGGCATGGGCTGACAACAACAAGATGGGCAAGCGACCATGGCCCTGGTCACGGTCGTGCTGACGCAGCCAACGAATGGCATCCAGGCCGTCCATGACGGGCATGGCCTGGTCCATCAGAATCAAATGCGGTCGGCGGGCGAGCGTGTCATCGATGGCTGCCTGGCCATCAGCCGCCTGATGCACCACGAAGCCCAGAGGCGTCAACAGGTCGACCAGCATCTGGCGGTTGGCCTGAACGTCATCCACCACCAGGATGGACTGCCGAGCACCTTCGTAGCCCACGATGTGCGCCTGCTCTGGTGACACCTCCGTGTCGCCCTTCAAGCCAATGGCATCCAGCTCAGGCAATGACAGGTCAAACCAGAACAGGCTGCCCGTGCCCACCTGACTGTCAATGTGAATGTCGCTGCCCATCAAACGCACCAGTTGCCTGCAAATGGCCAACCCCAACCCCGTGCCTGCCGCGCGACTTTCGGCACTGCCGGCCTGCTCGAAGGGCTCGAACACGCGCACCAGGTCGTCAGCACCAATGCCCGTCCCTGTGTCCTGAATTTCAAAGCGCAGGGCAACAAGGCCGGGGAGCCGCTCCTGGGGGGCATCTTGCTGAGGGGTCGGGCGCACGGTCAGACACACCACGCCTCGCTCGGTGAACTTGACCGCGTTGCTCAACAAGTTGAGCAGCACCTGACGCAGGCGCTGCTCATCCACCAGCACCGAGGGCGGCAAGCTCGGGTCCACGGACAACTCGAAGTCCACCCCTTTCTCCTGGGCCTTGACCCGGATGATGTCGGCCAGCCCGCCCAAGAAGCTGCGCAGGGACACCGGTTCGGGTCTTAGCTCGGTCTTGCCGGACTCGATGCGCGAGAGGTCCAGGATGTCGACGATGAGCATCAGGAGGTGCTCGCCGCTGTCATGGATGGTGTCGACCCCACTGCGCTGCCGAGGCGTCAGTGCACGGTCCATTTTCAGGAGTTGGGCGTACCCCAGGATGGCGTTGAGCGGCGTGCGAAGCTCGTGGCTCATGCGGGCCAGAAATGACGTCTTGGCCTGACTGGCCACTTCGGCACGGTCACGGGCCTGTTGCAGCTCGGTGGTGCGCTCACGGACCAGGTCTTCCAGGTGGTCCTGGTGGCGGGCGAGTTCATCCCCTCGCTCCTCCAGCGCCCGCATCATGCGGTTGAAGGCCTGGGCCATGCGCTGCACGTCACGGGGCCCCTCCTCGCTGGCACGCAGTTGGGCCTCCCCCTGGCCAGCTCGGTCCATCGCACTGCTCAGGGATCGCAAAGGCCGGGTCACGCGCTTGGTCAGGATGCGGATGACGATGAGAAAAACCACGGCAAAGAAAAAGGCGCTGAGCAGGTTGACCACATAGATGTTGGCCTTGAGCCGGCTCAGGGTGCTCTTGCTGTGGACCAGGCGGACATGCCCCAGGTATTCGGGCTTGGGCTCCACCACATCGAATGGGGTGGGCTCTGGCCGTGTCCACACGGGTGCGATGAAGTGCCAGGCGTCGTCGTCTTCAGCGGCCAGGTAGGCCATGGACATCGGGCGACTCACGCTGGACGGTGACGATGCACCAGCCGGCATGACGGCACCCCTGGCCAGGAGTGTGCCGCCATCGGCCTTGCGCAACTCGACCCGCAGCACCCCCGGCATGGCCAAGGTGGCCGCCACCGCTTCACTGGCGTTGTCGGGAGAGCCCGACAACAAGGCCAGCGAGCTCTGTGATGCCAGGCTGCTGGCCACGGCCATGCTTTGCGCCATCAAGGTGTCGCTGATCTGCCTGGCGCCCTGCCAGGCGCTGACCATCGAGGTGAACAAGGCCAGACCGAAGACACCCGCCATGAAACTGATGCTCAACTGATGTTGCAAAGTCAATTTGCCGGGACTGCGCTGTTTGACTGTGCTCATCTCAGGGCTCCGGGAAAATCGCATGAATGCGAGCCGGCATGGCAGACAAGCTGATGCCCAGGTGATGGGCGGTGCGGGTGTTGACGGCCAACTTGACATCTCTCAAGGGCAGAAGCCCTCGCCCTTGAACGCCGGATGCCGCGCGTGTGGCAGAGGCCAGGGTTCGGCCCAGCGCGGTGTGATCCGGGTACAGCGCAAACAAGGCCCCTCGCCGAACATGTCCGATGCTGCTGGAAAACAACACGAAGTTCTGATCCCAGGATGCCTTGAGCATCAAGGGCAAGACGGTGACATCGTCCACCGTGGTCGAGTCCTGCAACAACCAGATGGCATCACGCCGTGGATCGGCTGTGGCGGCCATGTCCTGGAACAGCTTGACCGCGGTCTTGAGGTCTTCGGCCGGCCAGACCTGAAGCTCCAGGTTGGCCGCCCGAGCCGCTTCGTAAGCCAGCCTGATCAGCCAGGCGTTCTGCCGAGGGTCATGCACGACCAGCACCCGCTTGATGCCTGGCGCCAACGTGCGCAGGTGATTGAACATGAGGGATGGGTCCGGGGCCAGGCTGTGAACGGGGAAATCCTGTGCCTCAACCTCGGGCACCGACAGGACGCCCGCCGCCACCACGGCGGAGCTCTTGGGCATGGCAGAGGCCACCTGCAATCCTTGACGCCCCAGCGCGATGACCGCGCGAGGCTCACGTCGCTTCACCTCGGCCGCCACGTCCTCAACGACCGCTCCCTGACGAATGGGCCATCGGGTGACGCGGTCGCGCTGGCGAGCCTCTGAGACGCCATTGATGATCGAGGCAAAGACGCTTTGATACGGGCCGGCAATGTCGGGGTAGATCACCACCAGGGACGATTCATCCACGGCCGAGGCCTGCCAGGGCAGACACAGGCCCAGCAGACAAACACCCCACCGAAGGATCAACAGGCGCATGGCAAACAATGTACAACGACTGTTGTTGCGGCTGACGGCATCGTGCGTGGGGTCTACCCGAGAGTTTGTTCGGGGAGCGCGGGGCTGGGGTCTGGGCTGATTGCCGGCCGGGCTTCATGTGGGGGGTCCCACTTTCAGCGGGACTACCCTCCGATGCTCGCGCCGAGGTGGTGCCGGAGAACTCACTTCGCGGCCTGACAGCCGCTTCGTTCAAACATCTCCGGCAAGTTTGTCAACGATGCGCGCTGCGCGCGCCCACCTCGACGCTGCGCTCCTCAGCCCCCACAAGGCACCCGGCCGGCAATCAGCCCAGCCCTTTGGCGCCCCGCTTGGTGGCGTGCGCAGAGCCCGCGACCGTGGCGTGGCA
>DAORJC010000063.1:0-15275 GCA_035438885.1 Aquabacterium sp.
AACACTTGGCACCAAACACCCACGCTTATCGGCTGTTAATTTTTAAAGAACGTTTCGCTTTTTGATCTGCCGTTGCGGCGTCGTGATCAGCGAAGAAGTCAATTATGGCACACCTTTGAAGCGGTGCGCAAGTACTTTGGGAAGAAAGTTTGAAAGTTTCTTCAAGATGTCCTTGGTGCGGCGTCAGGCCGCACGCGGAACTCGCCACAAAAAAGCCGGGCACAAGGCCCGGCTTTCAAGGGAGAGGTCAGCGACGAGCACTCACTCGATGGCCTTGACCATGTCCTCGATGACCTTCTTGGCGTCACCAAAGACCATCATGGTCTTGTCCATGTAGAACAACTCGTTGTCCAGGCCGGCATAGCCCGCGGCCATGGAGCGCTTGTTCACGATCACGGTCTTGGCCTTGTAGGCCTCCAGGATGGGCATGCCGTAGATCGGGCTGCCCTTGACGTGCGCAGCGGGGTTCACCACGTCATTGGCACCCAGGATGATGGCGACGTCCGCCTGACCGAACTCGCCGTTGATGTCTTCCATCTCGAAGACCTGGTCATAAGGCACCTCGGCCTCAGCCAGCAGCACGTTCATGTGACCGGGCATGCGACCAGCCACCGGGTGGATGGCGTACTTGACGCTGACACCCTTCTCGGTGAGCTTGGCGGCCAGTTCCTTGACGGCGTGCTGGGCGCGAGCGACGGCCAGGCCGTAGCCGGGAACAATGACGACGGTTTCGGCGTTGCCCAGCACGAAGGCGGCGTCATCGGCCGAACCGCTCTTGACGGGGCGCTGCTGTTGGGTGGCGCCTGAGGTCGCCGCAGCCGCGTCGCCGCCAAAGCCACCCAGGATCACGTTGAAGAACGAGCGGTTCATGGCTTTGCACATGATGTAGCTCAGGATCGCGCCCGAGCTGCCCACCAGTGAGCCCGCAATGATCAGCATGGAGTTGTTCAGCGAGAAGCCGATGCCGGCGGCCGCCCAACCCGAGTAACTGTTCAGCATCGAAACCACCACGGGCATGTCCGCGCCACCAATCGGGATGATGATGAGCACGCCCAGGATGAAGGCCAGCGCGACCAGGGCCAGGAAGGACTCCATGCTCTGGCTGCTCATGAAGATGCCGACCAGCGCGACGGCCACCAGGCCCAGCACCAGGTTGAGCTTGTGTTGGCCCGCAAACACCACAGGCGCGCCCTGAAACAAGCGGAACTTGTACTTGCCACTCAGCTTGCCAAACGCAATGACGGAGCCGGAGAAGGTGATGGCGCCAATGGCCGCACCGAGGGCCAGCTCCAAGCGGTTGCCCACCGGGATCAGGGGCAGCGAACCATCGGTGGGCTTGGCGACGATCTGGAATGCATAGGGCTCAGCGACGACGGCGATGGCGATGAACACCGCGGCCAGGCCGATCATGCTGTGCATGAAGGCAACCAGCTCAGGCATCTTGGTCATCTCGACGCGCTTGGCCATGATGGCGCCAGCGCCGCCGCCCACCACCAGGGCGCCCAATACCCAGGCCACGCCTTGCGTGAAGTCGACACTCAATGCCTGCGCCTGCCCGTGGATCAGGCCGACAGTGGTCAACACGGCGATCGCCATGCCGATCATGCCGAACAGGTTGCCTCGAATGGAGGTCGTGGGGTGGCTCAGGCCTTTGAGGGCCTGGATGAAGCACACCGAGGCGATCAGGTACAGCAGTGCAATCAGGTTCATGCTCATGGCTTGACCTCTGTCTTCTTTTCTTTCTTCTTGAACATCTCGAGCATGCGTCGAGTGACCAGGAAGCCGCCAAAGACGTTGACCGCCGCCAGGGCCACCGCCAGCACACCCATGGACTTGCCCAGGGTGGTTTCGGTCAGGGCCGCAGCCAGCATGGCGCCGACGATCACGATGGCAGAGACCGCATTGGTCACGGCCATCAAGGGGGTGTGCAGGGCAGGCGTCACCGTCCAGACCACGTGGTAGCCAACATAGATGGCCAGCACGAAGATCGAGAGGTTGATGACGACGTGGGAAACAGCTTCCATCGTGGTCTCCAGAGAGCTAAAAAAATCAGACGGCTCTGTGCGTCAGAACTTGCGGACTTCTTTGATGCGATTGGTGCCGTCCAGCAGCACCACCTTGGGCTTGTAGGTCGAAACCTCGGCATCGGTCATGGGAGCGTAGGTGCAGATGATCATCAGATCACCCACATGGGCCTTGCGCGCCGCCGCACCGTTGAGCGAGATGACACCGGAGCCGCGGGGCGCCTTGATGACGTAGGTGGAGAAGCGCTCGCCGTTGTTGATGTTGTAGAGCTCGATGTACTCGAACTCTTTCATGTCGGCAGCGTCCAGCAGGTCTTCGTCGATGCCGCACGAACCTTCGTAGTGAAGGTCCGCTTCGGTCACGGTGGCGCGATGCAGTTTGGCCCGCAGCATGTTGCGTTGCATGTCAAATCCTCGAAAAACAATCAGGCGCGCAGCAACTGGCCATCTCGACACATCAGGCAAGCCTTGACGATGTCGTCTTCCAGGTCGACGTGGAACTGGCCGTCCTTGTTGAAGACCAGCTTGAGGAAGTCCAGCACGTTGCGCGCATACAGGGACGAGGAGTCAGCCGCCACCAGGGCGGGCAAATTGGTCTCACCCACCAAGGTGACGCCGTGCTTGACGACCGTCTTGTTGGCTTCGGTCAGGGGGCAGTTGCCACCCTGGGCTGCAGCCAGATCGACGATGACGGAGCCGGGTTTCATGGCCTTGACCATGTCTTCGGTGACCAGCACGGGCGCGGCGCGACCGGGGATCAGCGCCGTGGTGACCACGATGTCGGCGGCGGCGACGCGCTTGGCCACTTCCAACTTCTGGCGGTCCAGCCAGCTTTGCGGCATGGGACGGGCGTAACCGCCCACGCCTTCAGCGGCTTCTTTTTCTTCGGCGGTCTCGTAGGGCACATCGATGAACTTGGCGCCCAGGGATTCAACCTGCTCCTTCACGGAGGGGCGCACGTCGGACGCTTCAATGACCGCCCCCAGGCGCTTGGCCGTGGCGATGGCCTGCAAGCCAGCCACGCCCACCCCGAGGATGACCACCCGAGCGGCCTTGATGGTGCCCGCTGCCGTCATGAGCATCGGGAACAGTCGCTGGTACTTGTCGGCGGCCATCATGATGGCCTTGTAGCCGGCGATGTTGGCCTGCGAAGACAAGACGTCCATGCTCTGCGCACGGCTGGTGCGGGGCGCAGCTTCGAGGGCGAACGCGGTCAGACGGGTGTCGGTCATGGCCTGCAATCCGTCCTTGTCAAACGGATTGAGCATGCCCACCAGAACTGCGCCTGGTTTCATGAGCGCGAGTTCGGCGGTTTGGGGTGCGCGCACCTTGAGGACCATGTCGGCCCCCAGGGCGCCAGCAGCGTCGGTGATCTCTGCGCCGGCAGCCACATAGGCCTCATCGGTGACGCTGGCCGCGATGCCGGCGCCCGATTGCACGCGCAGGGTGTGCCCCTGAGCTTTCAGTTTCTTGACGGTCTCGGGCGTGAATGCCACACGGGTTTCACCCGCGACTGTCTCCAGGGGTATGCCAATGAGCATACTTGTCTCCTACGGCTGATGCCCCGATCGGGGACGAGAATCAATGACGGACGCGCGAGCATACACAGGTTTGCTTTGCCGCCAGACGCGACAGCACCGAATCCTGGACCGCGCGAGCCTCCAGCAAGGTCAAAATTGACAATATATGTTGTCAGAAGCTCGGCATCATACCTGATGCCTCGTGCCGCTTTCCCGGGGGATTGCCGTCGCACGACTGTCGCAAGATTGGCGGATAATCTTTCGCTCATGACGAACGCCAAACCTCTGGGAGCCGCCCCCGCTGTACGCTGGAAGCCCAATGTCACCGTTGCGGCGGTGATTGAGCGCGACGGGCGTTTTCTGCTCGTGGAGGAAGACACCTCTGACGGCATCTTGCTCAACAACCCGGCCGGACACCTGGATCCGGGTGAGTCGCCAGTGCAGGGCGTGATCCGCGAGACGCTGGAGGAAACGGCCTGCCAGTTCACGCCCGAGGGTTTCCTGGGCATGTTCATGTCGCGTTTTCGGCGCACACGGACAGGCGAGGACATCACGTACCTGCGTCTGGCGTATTTCGGGTCGGTGTCTGAACCAGATCCCACCCTGGCACTGGACGAAGGGGTCCTGCGTGCCGTCTGGATGACGGCCGATGAGATCCGCGCCTGCCCGGAGCGGCACCGCAGCCCCTTGATCCTCGAGTGCATCGAGGCCTATCTGGCCGGGCAGCGCTTTCCTTTGTCGATCCTGACCACGCACGACAGCCTGTTCACGCCTCCGGCCGCCAACCGGGCCGCCTGAGGCACACCTCTGGCACGGCCCCAGCGCCACGCCAGCCCAGAAGGTGTGAGAAATTCAGGCAAGGGATTTCCCGAACCTGCGACAATCGCGGATTCATCCACAGCTTCTCTTGCCGCGTTACGTGAAACTTCACCGTGTCGTCGTTGGTCTCAGTGGCGGGGTCGATTCCGCCGTCACCGCCTGGCTGCTCAAGCAGCAGGGGCACGAGGTCATCGGCATCTTCATGAAGAATTGGGAAGACGATGACGACAGCGAGTTTTGCTCCAGTCGTCAGGATTTTCTGGACGCCGCCAGTGTGGCCGATGTGCTGGGCATCGAGATCGAGCACGTCAATTTTGCGGCCGATTACAAGGACCGGGTGTTTGCCGAGTTCCTGCGGGAGTACCAGGCCGGGCGCACACCCAACCCGGACGTGCTGTGCAACGCGGAGATCAAGTTCAAGGCGTTTCTGGACCACGCGATGCGGCTGGGCGCCGAGAAGATCGCGACCGGACATTACGCCCGGGTGCGCGAGGTGGCCGATGCCGCCCAAGCCCAGGGCTCTCGCTTTGAGTTGCTCAAAGGGCTGGATCCGCTCAAGGATCAGAGCTATTTTTTGCACCGACTGAACCAGGCGCAACTGAGCAAGACGATGTTCCCGGTGGGCGAGTTGCCCAAGACCGAGGTGCGTCGGATTGCGGCCGACATCGCCCTGCCCAATGCGCGCAAGAAGGACTCCACCGGCATCTGCTTCATTGGCGAGCGCCCGTTTCGGGAGTTTCTCAATCGCTACCTGGCCAACCAACCGGGGCCGATTCGGGATGATCGGGGGCGCCAGTTGGGCGAGCATGTGGGCTTGAGCTTTTACACGCTGGGTCAACGCAAGGGCATCGGCATTGGCGGCGTCAAGGAAAAAGGCAGCCCCCGTGGTGGTGGCGAGCACGACCCCTGGTTTGTGGCCCGCAAGGACATGGCGACCAACACCTTGTACGTGGTCCAGGGGCATGACCATCCGTGGTTGCTGTCGCACACGTTGGTGGCCCAGGACCTGAGTTGGGTGGCCGGCCACGGCCCGCAGGTGGGCGCGCCGGGCGTGGGTGCCAAGAGTCGGTACCGACAGGCCGATGCGCCCTGCCAGGTCACCGCCAGCGACGCGACCTCGCTGAGCCTGCATTTTGACGACGCCCAATGGGCGGTGACGCCAGGTCAGTCGGCGGTGCTGTACCAGGGCGAGGTGTGCCTGGGTGGCGGCGTGATCGGGGTCGCCCAATGACGGCCACTCCAGCGTTGGCCGATGACGCGGCTCGACCCATCGTGATCCTGGACACGAACGCGTTGCTGGATTGGCGCGTGTTCAAGGACCCGTCAGCCCACCCGGTGGCCGAGGCGCTGGCCGCTGGGCGCGTTCGCTGGCTGGCCAGCCCCGCCATGCAGGTGGAGTGGAACCACGTGTGGCCCCGGTCGGTGTTTGCGCGCTGGCAGCCAGAACCCGCGCTGACCGAGACCGTGTTCGAACAGGCGCAGATGGTCGAGGAGCCCCCGCGCGGTCCCCTGCGTTGCACGGACCCGGACGATC
Source organism: Aquabacterium sp. (assembly GCA_035438885.1). Lineage (GTDB taxonomy): Bacteria > Pseudomonadota > Gammaproteobacteria > Burkholderiales > Burkholderiaceae_C > Aquabacterium. The sequence goes on from DAORJC010000063.1 coordinate 5,898, forward strand.
AGGTCTTCATCGACCTAGCACTGCATGTGGGCGCACGCTGGCTGTTCACCAAGGATGCCGCCTTGCTCAAACTGGCCAAGAGGGCGCGCCTGAAGGGCGTGCAGGTGACCAGCTTGCAGCAGTGGGTGGCACGGGGTGCCGTCTGGTGACCACCTGCCATTGGATCAATTTTTGTTGTTGGATGTGTCAACGATGACGTCTCTTGTTTCTCGTCGCCCATGGGCGGCCCGCGCACTGATCTGGGCCACATCAGCACTGGTGGTGCTGGCGGTCGGTGCTTGCAGCTCCATGACCAGCTTGCTGGCCCCTCGCACCGTGGAGATCACCAAGGGTGAGTTGCTGGACAAGCTGAGTCAGCAGTTCCCCATGCGCAACACCGTGCTGGATCTGTTTGACGTGACCTGCACCACGCCGCGGCTGACGCTGCAACCGGAGGCCAACCGCGTGCTGGCCGATGTGGACCTGGCGGCCAAAGACAAGTTGTTTGCCCGCCAGTACGAAGGCAGCCTGTGGATGAGCTTCGGGCTGCGCTACGAGCCCCGGGACCAGACCATCCGGCTGCAGAACGTCAAGATCGACAAGATCACTTTCAAAGGCCTGCCAGAAACCTACGAGCGCCACCTGACGCGCTTTGGCTCGTGGTTGACCGAGGACCGACTGCAGAACTACGTGGTGCATCGCTTCACCCCCGACGATCTGGTCAAGGCCGACAAGCATGGCCTGACGGTGACCGACATCAAGATCACGCAAAAAGGTCTGGCCATTGCGCTGGCCCCGAAATCGTGACCCCGGCCTGCATTTGACTTGACTGAGAACGATTGAACGCCATGAGCGACATATTCACGGACATCCCCTTGGACCACTTTGCCAAAGCCTTCCTGGAGGGCATTCCTTTTGCCAGGGCTGCGGGGATGGTGCCCGTGTTGATGAGCCAGGGCCGAGCGTCCGTGACGATGATGGCCAGCGAACATTGGACCGGCCATGCCGCGGCAGGACACATCCACCCGGGCTGCCTGACGGTGCTGGCCGACACGGCTTGCGGTGTGGCCGTCGGAGCTGCGATGAACCCGATCGAGCCCTATGCAACGCTGGACCTGCGCATGGACTACCTGCGCCCGGCCAAGGCCGGATCAGCCCTGCGTTGCGACGCCCATTGCCACCGTCTGTCGCGCAGCGTGGCTTTTGTGCGGGGTGAGGTGTTCCAGGAGGGTTCGGACGAGGCCGTGGCCGCGGTGAACGCCACGTTCATGTTGTCGACCGCGAACGTGCGCCGACACGATGTGCCGGCGTCTGCCAGCGCCACGCCCAGGGCCGATGTCGCCAACCCCGCCGATGGCGAGGCTGCCGCCCCGACACCCTGGCATGGGGAATTGGCGGTGACCCAGGCAGTCTCGCCTTACGCTGCCTTCCTGGGCATCGAGCGCCAGGTGTCCACCGATGGACAGGAAGGCGATGTGTATCGCATGCCTTTCAAGCCGGAGCTGATCGGCAACCCGATGCTGCCAGCGTTGCACGGGGGCGTGGTGGCTGGTTTTGCCGAGACCGCCGCCTTGTTGCACCTGATTTTCACGAACTCGCAAGCCCCGGGCAGCGAGGTGTCGTCGCCACGCGGCGTGGACTTCGCGATCGATTACCTGCGCTCGGCCAAACCCATCGACACCTTTGCCCGCTGCACCACCATCCGTCAGGGCAGCCGAGTGGCCCTGGTGCATGTGACGGTTTGGCAAGACGACCCCTCACGCCCGATCGTGTCGGCGCGCAGTCACTGCCTGCTGCCTCGCACCTGAGTCAGACGGCTGCCGAGCGCTGCAGCCACTGGGCCACGGCTTGGTGCTGGGGCTCGCTCAAGTGCAGGCCGAGCCGGGTTCGGCGCCAGAGGACATCGTCCGCCGTGCGCGCCCATTCCGTGCGCATCAGGTGCCGGAGTTCGAGCTCGTAGAGGTCGGGGGCGACCTCTGCACCCAGCTCGGATCGATCCTGAACCCCCTCCAGCATGGACAACACGCGCGAGCCGTACTGACGTGACCAGCGTCGGGCCAGGGCCAGGTCCAGCCACGGAAAGCGCTGACGCAATCGACGCTGAAACTCGATCAGATCGGACACGGGGTCTTGCTCCGCATCGATCAGGTCGATCAGGCGCCCGCCGGGCAGGGTGGACTCGCGCGTCCAGGGCGGCCGGTGATCCGAGAACAGCTCGGCCACCTGATTGACCACCGCTTCAGCCTGGCGGCGGAAGGTGGTCATCCGGCCGGACCGAGCCGTGACCCAGGGCGCGGGACCGCCACAGTGACGGATGTGAGCAAGCGACGACAGGCGGTCGGGGGCATGCACGATGGCCTGCTGCCAGACCACATCCTGCGGCATGACGGGCGATCTGAAATAGCGACTGGCCACCTGGCAGAGGTGCTCGATGTCCTGGGGATCGAGGGCGGTGCACCGAGAATCGGTGACCGGCCCCAGCACCTCGGCGCCGATCAAGGTGAAGTGTGGCGCCAGGGGCACGGCAAACACGGATCGCCCCCCCGGGACTTCGAACCAGTGCCCATGGTCTTGCGCCTGACGCCGCGAGATCACGATGTGCCCGCCTTTGACCCAGGTGTCGTGGGATGCGGCGGCTGGGGAAGCAGTCGTTGATGTGGATGCTTCCAGCATGGCCTGAATGCGCCCCGCCGAGGCGCCCGCCGCGTTGACCACCAGACGTGCCCGGATGCCGGTCTGGTGGGTCAATCGGTCGGTGTGCGGGTCGTGGTGAGCCAACAAGGCCTGCCAGCCATCGTCATGGGCACGCAACTCGGCGCAATGGGCGCGGGTCAGAATGTGAGCGCCGTGATCCCGGCCGTCCTGCGCACACGCCACCACCAGGCGAGCGTCGTCGACCAGGAGCTCGGAATGCATCACTGCCGTGCGCCATGAAGGCTGCAGAGGCTCCGCGGGCGACGACCCGGACAAGCTCACCGACTGGCTGTCAGGCAGCCAGGTTCGGGGCGCCAACTGGTTCAGGAGCCACAGGCCCGGCCCGCTGCGCCAGAGCGGCTTCGCACCGGCGCCCTCAGGCACGATCAGGCGCACGGGCGAGCACAGGTGAGGCGCGCTGCGCAGCAGCACTTCCTGCTCGACCAGGGACTGGCGCAGTGGTTTGAGTCGCCCGAAAGCGAGCGCGTCCACCCCCGCCAGCGCGAGCTTGAGCGTCGACGAGGAGGCGTGCTGGGCCAAGTCGCCCTGTTCGCACAGGATCACGGACCAACCACGCCCCGCCAGATCGCGCGCCACCGCCACGCCGTGCAGGCCGCCACCAATGACCAGCACGTCACATGGGGCATCGCCAGATGCATGCTGGCTGGCAGAAGGGTCCTTGATGTGGTTCATGTCCGCATGTTATCGACTTGCCAGGGCCAAAACAGGGCCAGGGCAAGGACGCTTGAATTACAGTACGTGCGGAGCCATACAGAACAAGGAGACCGCCATGAACTCGCCACAAAGCGACGCGTGGGCACCCAACCCACGCCAACAGTCCTTGTTGGACGAGGTTCGCGCTCGCGGGGCCGTGTCGGTCGAGCGGTTGGCTCAACGGCTGGATGTGACCATGCAGACGGTCCGGCGCGACATTCAGCGCTTGAGCGAGGCCGGCTTGTTGGCCCGTTTCCACGGCGGTGTCAGCCTGCCGACCACGCCCAACGGCAAACCGGCCAGCCCCACGCTGGCCTGGCAGGAGCGGCAGGCCTTGCGGGCCGACGCCAAAGCGCGTCTGGCCCGATGTGTGGCAGCAGCCATCCCGGATGGGTCCACGCTGTTTCTGGGCATCGGCACCACGGTCGAAGCCGTCGCACAGGCCCTGACCGTGCGCAAAAACATCACCGTGATCACCCACAGCCTGCATGTGGCCCAGGTGTTGGTGAACAACCCTGAATGCCAGGTCAAGATGCCCGGGGGGCGTCTGCGGCGTCGTGACAGCGCCCTGGAAGGGCCGGAGGCGGCCGACGCCATGCGCCACTTCAAGGCAGATGTGGCCATCCTGTCCGCCCTGGGGGTCAGCGCCGAAGGGCAACTGCTGGATCGCGATGAGCGTGAAATGCCGGTGTTGCAGGCCATCCTGAGCCAGGTCGAGCAAGCCTGGATGGTGATCGATGCCAGCAAGTTCATGCAGGGCCACCCCACCGTGGCAGGCCACCTGAGCGACATTCATCGGGTGTTCACGGAAGCCCTGCCACCCTCCCCTTTGCCCGCCCGCATGCATGAATGGGGCGTGAGCCTGACCATCGCACCCTGACCCCCTGACCCCCTGACCCCTGAATGCACGGCCCTTGAGTGAGGGAGTGTCAAGCCGTCATGGCAGCACCACAATGCACCTATTGATCCGAGACGTCAATTTGGTGGCGTCACACAAGAGGAGACGATTCATGCGCACGTTGAACACTTTGGAAATCACGACCGTCAGTGGCGGTACCCATCGCGGCCCACGCAAGGCGTCGTCCTGCGGCGGCGCCCCGCGCTCCAAGCAGATCCAGTGGAACCTGTCCTGGTTCTCCTGCAAGCCCAAGCCTGTGTGCGCGCCCAAGCCACCTTGCGGCGGCACGACACCACCTCCAATGGAGGAAATCCCTGCCGATCGTTGATCGACATCAGGCGATACTGAGGGAAGCAGCAGGGCCGCGAAAGCGCCTTGTTCATTTTCTGTTCCGCCCATGCGCCCTGTGATCCGACCTCACCGCTTCTGCCGACCGACGCTCGCACTGGTCATCCTGGCGAGCTCGCCCCACCTCACATGGGCAAACGCTGACGCCTTGCGATGGGCCCACGGGCTGGACCTGGCCCGCTTGAAGGCGTCAGCACCTGCATTGACGATACCGGGCACGCGCAGCGCGACGACCTGGCCACAATTGCTGCAGTCTGCTGCAACCACCGCCGCCAGTGCCCGCGCCGCCGATGCAGGCGCTCGCGCTGCAGGCTTCCAGCAGGACCAGGCTTGGGCGGCCGCCTGGATGCCCCGACTGGATGCCAGCGGCAGCACCACCCGTGACCGGCAACAGGTCAACGACAACCCCTCGGTCCGCACGCCCACCACTTCGCTGGCGCTGACTGCCACCCTCCCGGTGTGGCGAGCCGCAGACCGCGCCACCGCCCAGGCACAGGCCGCGCTGGCAGAGCAGGCCCGATGGCAGGCCCAGGATGTGCGCAGCACCGTGGCACGCGACGTCAGCCAGGCCTGGCTGGCCCTCGTGGAGGCGGCCGAGCAACAGCGGCTGTTGCAGGCCCAGGCCACCTTGCTGCAAGAACAGTTGCGCATCAATGAACGGCGCCTGCAAGCCGGGGCCGGCACCATCCTGGAGACTCTGGAGACGCGCACCCGCGTGGATCAGGCCCGAGCGGCAATCGAAGACCAGCGCAGCCGGATCCAGACCCTGAGCCTGACGCTCTCCCGGCTGAGTTCACAGCCGGTGACGCCCCCTGCAGGCCTGATGGCGCTGAACGCCCCCTGGCCTGAGGTCGTCCCGCCCCTGCAGGAAGCCTTGAACCTGGCCCTGCAGCAAAACCCCCAGATTCAGGATGCCCAGGCCCAGATTCGCGCCAGCCAGGCCAGCAGCCAGGCCCGACAGGCCGAAAGCTGGCAGCCCACGGTGGATGCCGTGGCCCAGGCCAGCCGGGTCAAGCAGGTGCCCAAGCTGGAAGGCTTCAGCCTGGCAGAGACGACGCAGTCCACCTCGATTGGCCTGCAAATGAACTGGGCACTGTTCACCGGCGGCGTCCAGCACGGTCGGGTCAAGGAGGCCGCGGCCTTGCTGTCCCAGGCCCAGGCGCGCCAGGACGATGCGCAAAGTCAGGTCGAGACCGGCCTGAGGGATGCGTACCAGAACCTGGCCCAGGCCCACACCTTGATGAACGTGCAGCAACAGGTCGAACAAACCGCCCAGGCCACTTTCGAGGCCCTGCGCAAGGCCTTTGTGGCCGGCATTCGCACCAACCTGGATTTGTTGAACGCCCAGCAGCAGATCTATGCTGCGCGCCAGAACATGGTCAGCGCGACCATCACCGGGCTCAATGCACAGGTCACGATCCTGAGCCTGATCAACCAACTCGATGCCGAACACGTGGCGCCACTGATGCCGCTGTTTGACCTCTCGCCCCAGGAACCCGCCACCCCATGAGCTCCGACCCGCAATCGCTGTTCCGACAAGAGGTGCTGGCGGCCAAGTCAGACACCCTCTCCGGCCCGGCCCTCAACATCCGGCCGGTCAGCGCCGACCGCCTGACCCTGTTCTTTGCAGGCCTGGCCACCATCGTGCTGCTGCTGCTGAGCTTTGCCTCCTACACCAAGAAGGAGCGCGTGCAAGGGACCCTGCAACCCGAGGCCGGTGTGGCGATGATCACGCCGCCCGAGCCAGGCACCATCAAGCGGGTGCTGGTGCAGGAGGGACAGCGCGTCAAGGCCGGAGACGTGATCGCCGAGATGACCAATGATCGTTTCAGCGATGCGGGCAACACACAGGCCCTGCTGGAGACCAACCTGGAAGGCCAGCGCAGCCAGGTGCTGAACCAGGCCGACGGTCAGGCGCAAGCCAACCAGGCCGCGCTGGCGGCGCTGGAACAGCGCATCGCCCAAGCTCGACGAGACCTGGGCACCCTGGCCGAGGAGATCCGGCTGCAGGACCAGCAGATCTCCTCGGCCCGCAAGTTGCTCAACCAGTTGCAGCCCCTGCTGGAAGAGAAAATCATCTCCGACCTGCAGTACGAACAACAACGCCAGGTGCTGCTGGACCAGACGGCACGTCTGCAAGCCCTCAAACGCCAACGCAGTGCCACCGAGGCGGACCTGGCCCAGGCTCAGGACGAGCGCAACCGGCAGGCGGCCCAACACCGCGTCACCGTGGCCACCCTGGACCGCGACCTGCTGAGCCTGCAGCAAGAGAAGCTGCAACGTCGCTCGGCACGTGTGAACCTGCTCAAGGCCCCGTTTGATGGCGTGATCTCAGGCCTGGTCGCCACCGCTGGTCAAACCGTGGCCGCCGGCAGCACGCTGGGATCCGTCGTGCCCTCTGACTCGCGGCTGCAGGCCGTGCTGATGGTGCCCAGCACCGCCATAGGGTTCATCCAACCCGGCCAGAAAGTGCGCATCAGCTACGACGCCTTCCCGTACCAGCGCTTTGGCCAGTACGAAGGAACCGTGCGCAGCATCTCCCAGACCGATGTGCCCGTGCAGCCCAGCCCCAATGGCGACCGCCGGGCCGTGTTCATGGTCCGCGTGACCCTGGCCAGCGACCAGGTCAAGGCCTACGGCACCGAGATCACCCTGCGCCCCGGACACACCCTGACGGCCGACATCGAGCTGGACCGCCGCAAGCTGTTCCGCTGGATGCTCGACCCCCTGTTCGCTTTCAGCGGCAAGCTCTGACATGAAGAACAACCTGATTTCTTTGTGGCCGCGCCGCAGCGTGCCCATGATCCTGCAGTCCGAAGCGGCCGAGTGCGGCCTGGCCTGTCTGGCCATGCTGGCCAGCGCCCATGGACACGAGACCGACCTGCTGACCCTGCGCCGGCGCTTTGAGCTGTCCTCTCGCGGTGCCACGCTGGCCCGCCTGATGGAGATCTCCGAGCAACTGGGCTTTGCCAACCGGGCGGTGCGGCTGGAGCTGGAAGAGCTGCCCGAGCTGCAGACCCCCTGCATGCTGCACTGGGACCTGAACCACTTTGTGGTGCTGACCAAAGCCACCAACCAGAAGATCACCATCCTGGACCCCGCCGTGGGCGAGCGCACCCTGACGATGAAAGAGGTGAGCCCTCACTTCACTGGCGTGGCGCTGGAGATGGCGCCGAGTGCGAACTTTGTCCGCAAGGAAGAAAAAACCCCCTTTGACCTGCGCGTGCTGCTCACCGGCCAGAGCGGCCTGTGGCGGGCGTTCGGGCAGATGGCCGTGCTGTCCATCGTGCTGGAGATCTTCTCCATCCTGATGCCCATGCTCAGCCAATGGATCATTGACGACGTGGTGGTCACGCGGGATGCACCCCTGCTGGCGGTGCTGGCCCTGGCGACCTTCCTGCTGGCGGTCATGGCCATGGGCACACGCCTGCTGCGCAGCTGGGTGGTGCTGGGCGCCAGCATGTCGTGGCGGGTGTCCTCCAGCACCAACGTGTTTCGCTACATGCTCAAGCTGCCGCTGTCCTATTTTGACAAGCGGCACACGGGCGATGTGCTCTCGCGCTTTGGCTCGGTCGACACCATTCAGGACACCATCACCAGCCACCTGGTCGAAGCCGTTCTGGACGGCGTGGTCAGCCTGGTCACGCTGGGCCTGATGTTCATGTACAGCCCGACCCTCGCGGTCATCGTGCTGGGCGTGGCCGTGCTGCATGCCATCGTGCGCTTTGCCGTCTTCAAGCCCTACCGACAGGCGGCCGAAGAGATGATCGTGCGCGAAGCCAACGCGCAGACCTTCCTGCTGGAGACCTTGCGGGGCGTGGCCGCCATCAAGTTCTTTGCCAAGCCCGGCTGGCGCGTGGCCGGCTGGATGAACCAGCAGGCCGCGTGGGTCAATGCCAACGTCAAACAGCAACGCATCAGCATGCTCTACCAGGGCGTCAATGGTGTGATCGGTGCCGTCGAACAATCGCTGGTGCTGTTCCTAGCCGCACAGATGATCCTGGACGACCAATTCTCCATCGGCATGCTCGTGGCCTTCATGGCCTACAAAAGCCAGTTCCTGCAACGCGCCTCGGAGCTGCTGGAGCGCGTGATCAGCCTGCGCCTGCTCAAGCTGCAGGGCGAGCGCCTGGCCGACATCGTGCTGACCGAACCAGAGGCCCCCTCACCCACCCAGGCCGCCTCCCTGTTCAAGGCCGATCAACCCATGACGCTGGAGGCACGCAACGTGACCTTCCGGTATGCCACGGGAGAGGAGCCCATCCTCAACAACGTGAGCCTGACCTTGCAGACCGGGCAGGCGGTGGCCGTGGTGGGGCCGTCGGGTTGCGGCAAGTCGACCCTGATGAAGATCCTGTCGGGCCAGGTTCAACCCGAATCGGGCGAGGTGCTGCTCAATGGGGTGCCCATCCAGCGCCTGGGGGCCGAGACGTTCCGCTCGGTGCTGGGCACCGTGTTCCAGGACGACCAGTTGTTCTCGTGCTCCGTCCACGACAACATCGCCATGAACGATGTGGAAGCCACGCCCGAAAAAGTGGCCGAAGCAGCGGCTCGCGCCTGTGTGCACGAGGACATCATGCGCATGCCCATGGGTTACCAGACCCTGGTGGGCGGCATGGGGGCCACGCTGTCCGGGGGCCAGAAGCAGCGCGTGCTGCTGGCACGGGCCCTGTACAAGAACCCCCGCTTCTTGCTGCTGGACGAGTACACCAGCCACCTGGACTTTGACACCGAGTACCACGTGC
>DAORJC010000064.1:0-15224 GCA_035438885.1 Aquabacterium sp.
GTCAGTTCGCTGACCGCTGACGACGTGACCGGCCAAGTGCTGGCCGTGCAAAGCGTGGGTGGCGCAGTGCAAACCGGTACCCGCATCAGCGGCGTGCTGACCGGTGGTTCCGCTTCGGTGACCAACCTGAAGTTTGACCTGGCCAACAAGGTCGTGATCGCTGACCTGACCGGCACCAAGGCCGCTGTGGGCACGACCGCTGCTGTCAACTACAACCTGGGCACCACGACTCTGTGGAACATCGCCAACGTGAGCGGCCCTACCGTGCTGCCGCCTGCTGCCCTGACGGGTAACAACGTTGTGGCTGACCTGACCGCTGCTGGTTTCATCAACGTGGTCCAGAAGTCTGATGCTCAAGGCATCTACTACGAAGGTGAGTCCCTCAACCTGATCTCTGGCCTGAGCATCACCACTGCTGGTTTTGATTTCTTCAAGAACAGCTTGGGTCTGGCTGGCGCGGGTATCACGGCTCTGCAAGGCGTGGACGACTACGGTACCGTGACTTCCACCCTGAAGTTCTCGGTCCGGGAAGTGACGCCAGCCGTCCCTGAGCCTTCGACCTACGCCATGATGGCCATCGGTCTGGTGGGCCTTGGCTTCGCCGCTCGTCGTCGTGCCAAGTAATCAGCGTTGCTGAGCAAGGCCGGGTGTGGTTTGCCCGGCCTTGTGCCCAAGCCGCTCATGCGTTCAGCATCCGAGCGGCTTTTTCTTTGAAAAGAATCTGACTGGAGACAACATGAATCGTTCGAACTGGGCCCGTGTCAGCTTGATCGCTGCATTCATCAGCGCGATGGGGCATCAAGGCATGGTGCAGGCTGCCGATGACACCCTGGGCTTGAAGATGGCCGCATCGGTCAGGGACCGACTGGTGGTGAGGGCTGGAGCGATTTATGTCAAGGTCAAGACCAAGTCAGGCAGTACTTACGATGTCACGGGCCCTGTGGTCCGCACGTCTGAGTTGGAGGCCATTTTTGGCCCAGATGCCACGCCTGAGGCGATTGCCGCGGCAAGGGCTTCAATTTATGTTCCGGATTCGGTCCCGAACGCTTCGGACGTCATGATCACGCTGACGCCTTTGCAGAAGCAGGCTGTGCAAGCTGGCGTCATCACGGCTTTGAGTCAAACGAGTACGGGCGTCCCGTTGCTGATCACAAACTTGAATGCCAACAATTCTGCAGGCCTTGGTACGCCGCCCAACATCAAGGCCAAGGCCGCCGAATCCATGTCCACGGGTGGCATCAGCCTGGGCTATTACCTGGACGATGAGTACAAGTGGATGGTGGAGGCCTATGTGCTGGCCAAGCCTTTGTCCACCAGCGCTTATGCTGGAGAAGGCAAGACGCAGCGTCTGAACGATGGGGCAAATGCACCCACCAGCGAAGATCTCGTGATCGGCGGAAAAAAAATCGTCACCACCAAATTGTTGCCGCCGACGGTGATTCTGGGGCGTTACTGGGGTGGTAAAGATGCGAGGTTCCAGCTGTTCACCGGCGGGATGGCCAGCTACCTCATGTTCTATGACACCAAGGCCATGGATTTTTTGAACACCTACGTGGGTGGCTCCAACCCTGGCGGCACGACCGTGTCCATGAAGAACAAGCTGGGTTTTGGCCCGACCTTGGGCTTCAAGTACAACTTCAACGACACATGGCATGCCAGTTTGAACGTGGCCTATATGAAGGTCAACACGCAGGCCACTTTGATGACGCGTAACTCCAATTTCTCGTCGGCCACCCCGGCGATTCAGGACTTGGGTGCGCCATACCAGGAAACGATTGCTGCGGCGGAAACCGTCTATGCCGAATACGGCTCGGCAACGAGCCGCACGCAGGAGTACGTCATCAAGCAAAACGGTGGTGTCGCTGCCGTGACCATGAAAGCGGTCGCTGCCTATCGCGGCCAGTCCGACTTGGGTACCTATGTGCGCAAAACGGATCTGACGCTGACCAACACCTTGTTCTTCCTGAGTGTGGGCCGGTCTTTCTGATTCTTGGTGCACTCCCTTCTGCGCACGTTCGCTTTGTTTTGAACGGCTGACCGAAAGGTCAGCCGTTTTGCGTTGGGCGGTGGCCAAACGGGTGCACGTCCTGAATCTGGCGTTTCCCCTAGCTCACCCCCCTGGTTCGGAGGGGGTGATTGACCCTAGGTTTGGGGGCAACTGCGGGCAAACCTTGATCATTCAGTGTGCGCATGACGCGCTTCGTTGGGCATCATAGAGGCGTCGGTTGAGACAAACACGTCGTTCTAACTCGGAGTGAATAACATGGCTTCTTTCAAGCTTGCTTTTGGTTCTGCTATCCTGGCCAGCGGCCTGGCTTTCAGCGGTGCAGCTTCTGCACTGACCCTGTCCCTCAACACCGCCGGCCTGAAGGCTGATTCGGTGCTGACCTTCTCGGTCGCTGGTTTCGGTTCTTCGACCGCTGCCGGCATTTCGTACCGTCACCTGGGCAACATGACCCGTCTGGCTGACGTGGACGTGCTGGATCCCGACACCGGCGAAATGATCCCCACGCCTTCGTACAACCAGCCCATCACCAAGGTGGACATCGACATCGGTTGGGACCTGAAGATCGCGCCCGTGGCTGGCAACGCCACTCGCTCGGGCCTGCAACTGATCCGTGGTCTGCGCACCATGACGCTGGCTAACTTCCGCCTGGACCTGAAGAACAAGCAACTGGTTGGCGACGTCATCCTGAAGGATGGCACCACCCTGAAGCAGGTCGCCATTTACAACCTGGTGAAGAACGACGACCTGGTCATCTCGTTCAAGGGCCTGGTTCTGAACCAGACTCAGTCGGTCAAGAACATGATCTTCACGCAACAGCTGCAAGACGTTGTCGCCTCCGAGTTGGCCCTGTCTGCCCCTCTGAAGGCCACCCTGGCCACCACCGACTGGGGCACGATCGCCGTCAAGGTGACTTCGTACAAGCGCTCGCCCGCCGTGTCGGACAAGCCCCTGGTTGCTGCTGACATTCCTGCTCCCTGAGCTTCGGGCTTTTAGCCTGGCCTGAGCCTCGTGCTCAGGTTTGAACGCACCCAAGAAGGCCCCCTGCGATTCGTCGCCGGGGGCCTTCTGCATTCAGGGTCTGGCGGGGGGCAAGGCGGTGTGTGGGTAGAAACCTTGGTGTGCCCCCCTCATGCAAGGGGAGTGATTCGTTCACGGATGGCGGGCAAGGCAGGGCAAGCCCTTGGATCCGGGCCCCCACCAACCAGTCTCGAGTGGGCATGATGAAGCCATCGGTTGCAAAACCTTTTTCAAGAGGAAATGATCATGTTCAAACTGTCCCAAATTGCTTTGACCGCCAGCGTCCTGTCCTTGGGTATGACCTTCAGCGGTGGTGCTTCTGCCCTGAACCTGTCGCTCAACACCGCGGGCCTGAAGGCCGACTCGGTGCTGACCTTCTCGGTCGCAGGTTACGGTTCGTCGACCGCTGCCGGCATCAGCTACCGTCACCTGGGCAACATGACCCGCCTGGCGGACGTGGACGTGCTGGATCCTGACACCGGCGAAATGATCCCCACGCCTTCGTACAACCAGCCCATCACCAAGGTGGACATCAAGATCGGCTGGGACCTGAAGATCACGCCCGTGGCTGGCAATGCCACGCGCTCGGGCCTGCAACTGATCCGTGGTCTGCGCACCATGACGCTGGCCAACTTCCGCCTCGACCTGGAGAACAAGCAACTGCGCGGTGACGTGATCCTGAAGGATGGCACCACCAAGAAGCAGGTCGCCATCTACAACCTCGTCAAGAACGACGACCTGGTCATCTCCTTCAAGGGCCTGGTTCTGAATCAGACGCAGTCGGTCAAGAACATGATTTTCACGCAAGAGTTGCAAGACCTGGTCGCTTCCGAGCTGGCCCTGTCGGCGCCTCTGAAGGCCACCCTGGCCACCACCGACTGGGGCACGATCGCCGTCAAGGTGACGTCGTACAAGCGTACGCCCAAGGTGTCGGCCGTTCCTCTGGTGGCTGCTGACATCCCTGCTCCCTGAGCTTTCGGCGGCTGACCAGCCAGGCCTGCGGTGTTGTCACCGCAGGCTTTTTTCATTGGGCTTGCGGTTGCGGCAGCTTGCCCACCCACCACAGCAGCACCAGGCTGCTGCCCAGGGCCAGCCAGCCGCAATGTTCGTAGCCGACGACCATGCCATTGGGCGCACGGGACGTGAGCACGCCGCCCAGCCAGGAGGCCAGCCCCATGGACATGGACATGATGGCGTTGTTGACGCTCATGAAGCCGCCGCGCAGGGCGGGTGCCGGTGTGGCGGTCAGCAGGGCCATGCCGGGCACCATGCGGCCGGAGACCAGCACAAAAAAGGCAGTGGTGATCAGGATCAGCAGGGGCAGGCTGCTGCTTTGCAGGTGGGTCAGGCCCATCATGGGCAGGATGGACAGCAGCACCAGCAGGCGGTAGACCTTGACCTTGCCGATGTCGTCGGCCATGCGGCCCCACAGGCGCGCCGTGAAGAAGGTGGCCACGCCGCCGACCAGGTAGATCAGCGGGATCTTGTCGGCGCTGATGCCCAGGTTGATGGTGGTGAACAGGGTGATGTAGGGGATGATCGAAAAACTGCCGACCATCATCATCCCCGACAGGGCAAAGGCATGCCAGTGGCGCGGCTCGTTGACCACGGCCTGCAGGGTTTGCCAACCTGATCGGGCATTGGGGCCGGTCTGGACGTGGCCATCCAGGTGGGGGACCAGTTTCCAGCTGGCCAGCAGCACGACCACCGACACGGCGGCGATCACGATGAAGGGCATGTGCCAGCCCCATTGGCTGGCCATCCACAAGGAGGCGGGCACGCCAGCCACGGTGGACAAGGAAAAGGCCGCCATGACGGTGCCCATGGCCTGGCCTCGGCGTTGGTAGGGGATGGCATCGCCCACGATGGTCTGCACCAGGGCGCCCAGCACGCCACCAAAGACGCCGGCCAGCACGCGAGCGGCCATCAAGGTGCCGTAGGTGGGGGCCAGGCCGCAGGCCAGGGTGGCCAGCGCAAAGCAGCCGTACAGGGTCAGCAGGGCCTTGCGACGCTCGAAGCGGTCAATGAACAGGGAGGTCAGCAGGCCCGATGCCCCGGCGGCGAGTGAGTAGGCCGAGACCAGCAGGCCGAATTCGGCCATGTTGAGCTGGAACAGCTCGGTCAGTTGGGGCCCCAGCGGCATCATGATCATGAAGTCCACGATGTGCGTGAACTGCACGGCCGCCAGGCTCCAGAGCATCCAGCGTTCCTGGCGGGTGGACAAAAGGACGGTGGGCTGACTCATGGCGATTCCGGGCGGGGCAAGCCTGCCAGTATCGCCGGGATGGGGAAGCGCGGTTCAGGCGGCGCTGTCGCGCGGACTCTGGCCCTGGCGGATCATGGCGGGCTGCTCGCTCAGGCCCGCGGCCATGTAGTCGACGATCCAGTCGATCAGCATGAAGGGCTGTTCCAGAAACAGTTGGCTCATGCCCAGGTTCGGGTGGCGGCTCAACATGCTGGCATCCGAGAGGGTGTGCATGAGGTTGGCCGTGGCCATCAGGGTCAGAAAAAACGTGCGCTCGCGGGGGCGTTCCGCTGGCAGCAGGGCCTGGAGGTGGTCGCACACCTGATCCATGTGCGCCATGCAGGCGCCGATCAGTTGCTCCTGGCCCATGTACTGGGGGCGCCAGGTCAGGCGCGACATGAAACGCACGGCCATGCGCCCCTGGTCAGAGGACGAGTACAGCAGCACCAGCGGCGTGGCCCACAGGCGCATCACTTCGCGCACGTTCAGGGTGCCCAGTCGCCTGGCTTCGTCCATGGAGGCCACCGCCTGTGCCTGCAAGGGCTGCAACTGGCTGTTGACGTGCTGCAGCACGGCCGAGATCAGGCCATCCTTGCTCTGGAAGTGGTAGTGAACGGCCGATGGGTTGGCCTGTCCCGCGGCGCTGACGATCTGTCGCAGGGACACGCCATCGACGCCGTGCTTGGCAAACAAGGTGAGCGCCGCCTTGACGATGGCGTCGCGGGTGTCCGACTCCGGGCCCACACCGCGCAGGGCTTTGGTGCGCAATGGGGTGGGGGACGAGACGGTGGAAGTCATATGTCACGATTCTGACGTGCAACACCTGGCATTTACCGTGGTCTCAGGGACACCCCTGCCCCTTGTTCCTGGGAAGGGTAGTCCCTGATGGCTGACAATGGCGGCCATGAATGCGTCGCCTCCCATGTCTCAGATCACTCCTGCCGTTCACTGGCCCCTGGCCTTTCTGGCCGTGGCTGCCCCCACCTTGCTGGCGGCCAATGACCCGCCGTCGGTCACGTTCTACAACCAGGTGCTCAGTGTGTTTGGCTGGGGGCTGTGGATGGCGGCGTTGTTGCGCTTGCAGGGGGGGCTGCCTGTCAGGGTGCCCGAGGGCAGTCGGGCCTGGTGGGCATTGACGCTGGTGCTGGCGGTGTGTGGTGCGGCGGCCTGGTGGTCCAGCGCGGTCAACCACCTGCCGGTGGGGCTGGCCATGATGGCCTCTGGCATGGCGGCAGCAGCGTGGCTGGTCATGTCGACCGCGTGGCGCAGCTCACACCGCCTGGGCACGGTCGACACCCTGGATGTGATGGCCGAGGCCTTGGCCATCACGGGGGCGGCAGGGTTGGCGCTGGGCTTTCTGCAGGTGTTTGTGCCGTCCTGGACGGACGGCCTGATCATTGCCGAGACGTCCACGGCGGGCCGGGCCGTGGGCAACCTGCGGCAGCCCAATCACCTGAGCACCTTGTTGATCTGGGCTGCATGTGGTGCCGCCTGGATGGGGCGTCGGCGCCTGCTGGCCTGGCCGCTGGCCGCGCTGGCGGTGTTCATGTTCATGGGCGGCGTGGTGTGGACTGCATCGCGCACGGGCATCTTGGGCACCTTGTTGCTCACGCTGTGGGCCTTGCGCGACCGGCACATGCCCACGCGACTGCGTTGGGTGGTGGGGGCAGCCCCCTTGATCTATGCCGCCTGGTGGTTGGGCATGGACTGGTGGGCGCATGTGGGCACGGACCATGCCTTTGCGGCGGGGGCCCGACTCAACGATGGCAGTGACATTTCCAGCTCGCGCTTCAAGATCTGGTCTGATACCTTGAGCCTGATCCGGGCCGAGCCCTGGACGGGGGTGGGTTGGGGACAGTTCAACCTGGCGTGGACTTTCACGGAGTTGCCCAACCGGCCGGTGGCCTTTTTTGACCACACCCACAATGTGATCCTGCAATGGGCGGTGGAGCTGGGGGTGCCCATGGCCTTGCTGCTGACGGCCTTGACGACGTTTGCCGTTGGTGTGTTGTGGTTTCCCTGGCGGCGCCTGGGCGAGCAGCCCGGCGATGCCGAGGGCCCCGAGGGCCAGCGCCTGGGTGTGGTGGCGGTCACGGCCACCATGGTCACCATGGCAGGGCTGCACAGCCTGCTGGAGTACCCGCTGTGGTACAGCTACTTCCTCTTGCCCCTGGCGTTTGTCTGGGGTGTCGCTCTGGCGGCTCGGGCCGGTGCGGCCCTGTCCCGCCCGGAGGTCTCCCGCCACGCAGACGACGCTTCGCCGCAGGCGCATGCCTCCTGGACCTACGCGGTGCCCGCCTGTGCGGTGATGGTCGGGGCGCTGTGGTGTGCCATCGACTATCAGTGGGCGGCCAATGTGTATGCGCCCCGTCCTGGGGCGGGGCCGCTGGACGCGCGGATCACGTCCGGGCAGCAACGTCTGTGGTTTGGCTACCAGGCCGATTACGCCAAGGTGACCGGGCCGGAGGACGATGAACCCTCGGAGCCGCCAGAGGCCTTCACGCGCACGCTGCACAACCTGGTCGACTCGCGGTTGATGATCGCCTATGCCCGTTCGCTGGCCGAGCATGGTGACCTGGACAAGGCGCGCTACGTGGTGGCACGCCTGCGAGAGTTCAACAGCCGGCAGGGGCGAGAGTTTCTGGCGCAGTGCAGCAAGCCACTGGCCCAAGGGGCAGAAAAGCCCTTCCAGTGCGAGCCCGCCAGACGGCGCTACACCTGGCGCGAGGTGCTGCCTTACTGACTTTTTACTGACCCTTGGGGTGGTGGGCCAGCAGGGTGGTGGGCGTGATGGCGGTGGCATCGCGTCGCCAGTGACCACTCTTGCCGCCTGACTTTTCCAGCAGGCAGACGCCACCGATGGTCATGCCACGGTCGGCGGCCTTGCACATGTCATAGATGGTCAGCAGGCCCACCTGCACGGCGGTCAGGGCTTCCATTTCCACGCCGGTGGGGCCCACGGTCTGGGCCGTGACGCGGCAGGTGATGGCGCTTTGCGCGCGGTCCACCTCGAACTCGACGGCCACCTTGCTCAAGGGCAGGGGGTGACACAGGGGGATCAGGTCGGCGGTGCGTTTGGCGCCCTGGATGGCGGCAATGCGCGCCACCCCCAGCACATCGCCCTTGCCGGCCTGGCCTTGTTCGATCATGGCCAGTGTGGTGGGCAGCATCTCGATGCGTCCTTGCGCCACGGCCACTCGCAAGGTGGCAGCTTTGGCGGAGACGTCCACCATGTGGGCCTGGCCCTGGTCGTCAAAGTGGGTGAGCGGGCTCTTGGGGGTGGACATTGCTGGTGTGTAAAAGAGGGCTGCGATGCACCGATTGTGGCCTCAAACCGCCTGCAGGCCTCGGGTGGACAGCGCATACTGTGGATTCAACAGACTCCCGATGACCGGATGGCTTCCACCTTGATGGCCGGCATGCGCCGCGCACGACCTGCTGTGATTCTGGCCTGCAGCCTGAGCTTGCTGGCGCCCTCGTTGACACCGCTGGTGCACGCACAGGCCCAGCCTGCGGCGCCGGTCTCTCGGGGGTTGATGATGTCCAGTGACAACGCCCTGCCAGCCCTGGGTGACACCAACTCGCAGGCGCTCAGCCCCGCCGCAGAACGCCGTCTGGGTGATCGCATCATGCGCGCGGTGCTGCGCGACCCCGACGTGGTCGACGACCCCCTGGTGGCCGAGCACGTGCAACTGATCTGGACCTCCTTGCTGGCCAGTGCCCGTCTGCGGGGCGACATCACCGAAGACCTGGACAGCACCTATGCCTGGTCGTCCTTCCTGGTGCGAGATCGTTCGGTCAATGCCTTTGCGCTGCCTGGCGGCTACATCGGTATCCACCTGGGCTTGCTGGCCGTGACCCGATCGACCGAAGAGCTGGCCTCGGTGCTGGCGCATGAGTTGTCGCACGTGACGCAGCGGCACATTGCCCGCCTGATGAGTCAGTCCAGGCAGACCTCGTGGCTGAGCATTGCGGCCATGGTGCTGGGCGCGCTGGCCATGAGTCGCAGCCCGGAGGGCGCGCAGGCCATCATCATGGGCGGTCAGGGCCTGGCGGCGCAGGGGCAACTCAACTTTTCGCGTGACATGGAGCGCGAGGCCGACCGCATCGGCTTTGGTGTGCTGACCGAGGCGGGCTACGACCCCAACGGCATGGCCCAGATGTTCGAGCTGCTGGCCCAGGCCTCGCGCCTGAACGATGACAACAATTTTCCGTACCTGCGCAGCCACCCGTTGACCACCGAACGCATTGGCGAGGCGCGCTCGCGCATGGGCTCCAGCGGGCTGGATCCCGTGGGTCAGCAGGTCCGCGCCGTGACCGAGGTGCGGCAGGTGATGGACCTGCGCCAGGCCCTGATGTCGGCCAGATCGCGGGTGTTGATGGACCGCCGCAGCGCTTCTTTGCAGACCTGGTTGCAGCCCACCTCTTTGCCCCCTGAGAGCAAGCCGGTGGCGGTGCTGGCTGCGCATTACACCAACCTGGTGGCGGCCGTGGCCCTCAAGGATCGCGCCCGCACCGAGGCGGCCTTGAAGTTGACCCAGCAGGACCTGCAAAGCTTGAGCCCGGCGCAACAGCGCGAGGCTCGTCGGGTGCTGACGCTGACCGAGGCCGAGGGGCTGATCGCCATGGGCCGTGCCCAGCAGGCGCTGCAGTTGCTGCAGGCGGGGATGTTCATGGGCAAGCCCACCGAGCCGGGCAGCGCATCGGTTTTGCTGCCCGATGCCCGTCCGGAATTGATCCTGCGGGCGCGTGCCGCCTTGAACCTGCCTGAAGCCGGTGACCACACGGGCATGTGGGCCGATGCGGCCTCGCGCCTGCAGACCCTGGTCACCTTGCACCCACAGGATGCGACAGCCTGGCAGTTGCTCAGTGCCTTGTGGGCTCGCCTGGGGCAGCCGCTGCGGGCCTTGCGGGCCGATGCGGAGGCGTCGGCCGCGTCGGGCGATCTGCAAGGGGCCATCGACCGGGTGGAGTCGGCGCGCCGCCGTTACCCCCAGGCCGCCGCCGGGGACCTGATCGAGTTGTCGGTGATGGATGCGCGCGTGCGAACGTGGCGCCAGACCGTCAAGGAAGACGCCCGCGAAGACCTGGGGTGAATCAGGCCCGCCCCTCAGGCGAGGGGGGGCGTCCTGCGGAAACCTTTACAACGCGAATAGGAATGATTATCATTAGCGAAGTTGCCGAAAGGTCATCTCGCTTGCCAGCCACACCCCATCGGGTCTTTTTGCCCGATGCGCTCACAGGTCCAGCCAGCTCCACGAGGTCCCCGGTTTTTGGAAATTCCTCCTGGAGCTCTGTTCATGTCTGTTTCACGTCCCTCCCTCCTGCCCCTGGGCGCCCTGGCCGCCGGCGTGGGCCTGTCCCTGCTCAGTCCGACCGTCGTGGCACAGGCCGACGCGGCCCCACCAGCGGTGGAGGTGGCATTGCCCAATGTGACCGTCAAGGCCAAAGCCGACAAGACGCCTGAAGCCAAACAAAGCTACCAGGCCACCACCACCCGCGTGGGCAAGGGCAAGCAGGCCATCCGCGACATCCCCCAGTCCATGACCGTGGTCACCGAAAAGCTGATGGACGACCGCAACCTGGACGACTTCAAGGAACTGCTGCGCACCACCGCGGGCATCACCTTCCAGGCGGGCGAGACCGGCGAAGAAGATGTGCGCTTGCGCGGCTTCTCGCTCAGCCAAGCGGGCGACATCTACATCGATGGCATGCGTGATGCGTCGCTGTACGAGCGCGACACGTTCAACAACGACCGGGTGGAAGTGCTCAAGGGCTCAGCCTCCATGCTGTTCGGACGTGGCTCCACCGGTGGCATCGTCAACCAGGTCAGCAAGCAGCCCTTCCTGATGGACCAGCACGAGGTCGAGGCCATGGTCGGTACCGGCAACGAATGGCGTCTGGGCGGCGACTTCAACCTCAAGACGGGGGAGTCCGCGGCCCTGCGCATCAATGCCATGGTGCAAGAGGGTGACCACTCCGGCGCGACCGTGTCCAAGAAAGGCATTGCGCCGACCTTCCGCTGGGGCATCGGCACGGCCGATGAATTCTCGGTGGGCCTCTTCCACCTGGAATACGACAACAACCCGATCTACAACCACCCCTGGTTTTCGGTGGACGGCAAGATTGTTCCCTCCCTGGATGCGGGAGCCTTCTACGGTCTGAGCAGCGACTACAACAAGGGTGGCGCCACCTATGGCACGTTCAGCCACGTTCACCGCTTCGACGATGGCGGCGAACTCAGGACCACGGTCCGACGTGGCCACTACGAGCGCGAACTGTGGGCCACGGTCATTGGCTTGGGCACCACCAACGGCGCCACCACGACGGTCAGCAACCTGAGCGATGCCACCGTGATCCTGCGCCGCGCCTCCAAGGGCCGCATCGCCTTGACCAATGGCACGGCGGTGCAAAGCGATTACAGCAACAAGTTCAACTGGGGATCGACCCGTCACAACCTGCTGGCCGGCATGGACTTTTCCAAGGACGACGCCAAACGTGCCAACAGCTACCCTGACCGTGCCGGAGTGAACCGTCCTTCGACCACAGTGGGTGCTTCCAATGATGGCGCGAGCATCGCGGACACGCGCCTGGCACCCATCTTCAATGAATTCTCGGCACGCAACCTGGGCTTTTATGCTCAGGACACCATCACCATCACCCCTGAGCTCAAGCTGATCGCGGGCCTGCGTCAGGACCAGTTCAAGGCTGAGTACGAAACGGCCACGGGCGTCAAGTTCTCTCGCTCCGACCGCCTGTGGAGCCGCCGCTTCGGCGCGCTGTACCAGCCGACGGAATGGGCCTCGTACCATGTGTCCTACGGGACCTCGTTCAACACGTCGGGTGACACCTATCAGTTCGCGGTGCAAGGCCCCAGCACCAAGGATGCCAACACACCCGCCGAAAAAAGCCGCAATTTTGAGATCGGTGCCAAGTTCGACCTGATGGATCAGCGCCTGTCGTTCAATCCGTCGATCTTCTACTCAGAGAAATACAACGAGCGCAACACCGATCCGGATTCGACGGCTGAGCAGCAGTTGCTGTCGGGCAAGCGTCACGCCCTCGGCCTGGACCTTGATGTCTCTGGCCGCATCACGCCCAAGTGGGAAGGCTACCTGTCGTACACCTGGATCCCTGTTGCAAAGATCGACGAAAGCAATGTGGCGGCGCAAAACTGCAACGTCAACACAGGTGTTTGCACGCCCAACAATGCCCAGCGCAAAGGCGACCGCCCCGGCCTGACACCCAAGCACAGCGCCAGCATCTGGACCACCTACGCTGTGGCGCCTCAGTGGCGCGTGGGCGGTGGCATCAACTACCGCGGCACACAAAACCCCGAGGGTGCACGTCAGATCAAGGCGCGGGACTTTGCCACGCTGGACCTGATGGCCGAGTACCAGATCAACCCGAAGACTTCGCTCAAGCTCAACGTGACCAACGCGACCGACGAGTTGTATGCTGACTCCCTGTACCGTGGTTTCTATGCGCCCGGTGCGGCACGCGCCGCCCAGCTGACGCTCAAGACCACCTTCTGATCTCTCTCGCCATGCTGCTGCACATCCAGAACGTCCTCACCCCTGACGAGTTGCGCACCATCCGCGCCACCCTGGACGAGGCGGCTTGGCGAGACGGTCGCGCCACGGCAGGCCCGCAAGCCGGGCAGGCCAAGAACAACGAGCAATTGCCGCCTGACAGCGAGGGCGCACAAGCCGTTCGGGCGCTGGTCCTGCGGGCGCTCAACCGCCACGCCCTGTTCTTCTCGGCCACCTTGCCCAAGAAGATCTTCCCGCCGCAGTTCAACCGCTACGGCGGTCAGACCAACCACTACGGTGACCATGTCGACGGTGCCGTGATGCACACCGCGTCCACCGGGCAGAAGGTTCGCTCGGACGTGAGCTGCACGCTCTTTCTGGCCAACCCCGATGACTACGTCGGTGGTGAGCTGGTGATCAACGACACCTATGGCAGCCAGCGCATCAAGCTGCCCGCGGGTGACATGGTCATCTACCCCAGCACCAGCGTGCACCGTGTCGAGCCGGTGACCGACGGGCAGCGCGTGGCCAGCTTTTTCTGGGTCGAGAGCATGGTGCGCAGCGACGAGCAGCGCCGCCTGCTGTTTGACATGGACATGGCCTTGCTGAGGCTGCGCGCCGACCACGGCGAATGCGCATCGGCCGTCAAGCTCACCGGCACGTATCACAACCTCCTGAGGATGTGGGCCGACACATGAGCTCGATCCCGCCCGATGTGGTCGCCTTGAGCGATTACGCCCGACACGCCCATGCCCGCATGACACCGCAGGCCTGGGCCTATGTGAGTGGTGGCGCGGGCGATGAGGTCACCCTGCACCACAACCCCCAGGCCTGGCAAGGCTGGCAGATCCTGCCACGTGTGCTGCGGGCCACGGCAGGGGGGCACACCCGCGTGGACCTGCTGGGCCGGACCTGTCCGCACCCCATCTTGTTGGCGCCGGTGGCGCATCAATGCCTGGCCCACCCCGATGGCGAGAAAGCCACCGCCTGTGCCGCCGCTGCGCAAGGCGCCGGGCTGGTGCTCAGCACCCAGGCCAGTGTCTCGCTGGAATCGGTGGCCGCCTTGATGAAGGACGAGCCCGAGCGCGGCCCCCTGTGGTTTCAGCTCTACCTGCAGCCCGATCGGGGCTTCACGCGCGAGCTGGTGCAGCGGGCCGAGCAGGCCGGCTACGAAGCCCTGGTCCTCACGGTCGATGCGCCTGTCAGTGGTGCGCGTGATCGCGAGCGCCGGGCGGGCTTTGCCCTGCCAGTCGGTGTGAGCTCGGTCAACCTGGCCGGCATGACATCTCCTGGCGCGCGTCCCTTGTCAGCAGGGCAGAGCGCACTGTTTGGCGACCTCCTGCACCACGCACCCACTTGGGCCGATGTGCAGTGGCTGCAAGGCATCACCCACCTGCCCATCGTGCTCAAGGGCATCTTGCATCCCGATGACGCGCGCCAGGCGGCCAGCCTGGGTGTGGCGGGCCTGATCGTCTCCAACCACGGCGGACGCACGCTGGACACCACCCCCGCAACGGCCACGATGCTGCCTCGCGTGGCCCAGGCCGTGGGCGGTCAGCTCATGCTCATCGTCGATGGTGGCATCCGCCGGGGCACCGATGTGTTCAAGGCCCTGGCCCTGGGCGCCGACGCCGTCATGGTCGGGCGCCCCTATGTGTACGCCCTGGCCGCGGCGGGCGCCCTGGGCGTGGCCCACGCCATCCGCCTCCTGCGCGATGAGCTGGAGATCGCCATGGCGCTGTCTGGCTGCGCCACGCTGGATCAGATCACGCCTGACGCGTTGATCCCCACGGCCCATTCAGCCTGATCAGGCCGAGGCGCGCAGCTTGGTCGGCTTTTTCTTGCGGCCCAGGCCTGCCTGTGCGGCGATGAACTTGATGAACACCCACAGCGCCGACTCATTGGGTCGAGGCGCTTCGCCACGGCCAATGCGCTTGAGCTGGCCCGTGTACCAGGTCACCTCCATCAGTCCCATCTTGTCGATCATGCCGATGCCGGTCTTGATGGGACGCACGGTCTGCACCGGGTCCTGTCCCTTGAGCAGGCGCAGGCACACATCGGGCTCGATGGCCATGATGCGCGCCACACCGACCAGATCGACCGCTCCGCTGTTGATGGCATCGGCCATGCCCTGTGCCGTGCGGAAACCACCCGTCACCACCAGCGGCACCTTCACGGCCAGGCGGGCTTTTTCTGCAAAGGCCATGAAGTAGGCCTCGCGCTGGCGGGTGCTGTCCTTGGCGGGCTCGGCCTGGTTCTTGACGCCAGTCATGGCGGGCGCCTCGTACGTGCCGCCCGAGACCTCGATCAGGTCGATGCCGGCATCGGCCAGCGCACGGATGGTGTCCAGGGATTCTTCTTCCGTGAACCCGCCGCGCTGAAAGTCGGCGGAGTTGAGTTTGATGCCGATCGGGAAATCCGG
>DAORJC010000065.1:0-14848 GCA_035438885.1 Aquabacterium sp.
AGGCTCAAACCCGCGCCCAGAACCACCTGATGCAGAACCATGCCGACTACCAGCACCTCTTCGAGGTGGCCGGTGTGGGCCTGGCACGCGTGAGCCCGACCGGCGAGTTGCTGGACGTGAACCAGCGCTTTGCCGACATCTGCGGGCGCGATCGACACCTGATGGTGGGCCTGGACACCCATGATTTCACGCACCCGGACGACCGATCGGCCGACCAGGCCATTCGAGAGGCCACCCTGGCCGGACACCAGGACCGCTACACCCTGGAAAAGCGCTACCTGCGCCCTCATGGCGACAGCATCTGGGTCCAGGTCACCGCGGTGCTGGTGCGCAACTCGCAAGGACAGCCGCAGCACTTTGTCTCGGTCGTGGAAGACATCAGCCAGCGTCGTCAGTACCAGGAGGCCATCCTCAGTGCCCAGACGGCCGAGCGGGCCAGCAAGGCCAAGACCGAGTTCCTCTCCCGCATGAGCCATGAACTGCGCACGCCGCTCAATGCCATGCTGGGTTTTGCGCAGTTGCTGCGGGTGGACCCGCGCCACCCCCTGCTGGACTCGCAGCGCCAGAAGGTCCGCTACATCGAGCAGGCCGGCGCCCATTTGCTGGGCATGCTCACCGATGTGCTGGATCTGTCCCGCATCGAGGCCGGCAGCCTGCCCCTGACGCTGGAGCCCCTGCAGGTGCGCAGTGTGCTGGCCGAGGCCATGGCCCTGGTCCACCACCAGGCGCAGGAGCAGCAGTTGAACCTGCGCTGTGCCCAGGTGGCCGAGACCGCTTTTGTGTGTGCCGACGCCCTGCGACTGCGCCAGGTGCTGGTCAACCTGCTGTCCAACGCCATCAAGTACAACCGGCCCCAAGGCCAGGTCAACCTGGACGTGCAGGTGCTGGAGCCCGAGGTCATCTTCTCGGTGCATGACACGGGCCGGGGCCTGAGCGCCGAGCAACAGGCCCACCTGTTCGAGCCTTTCAACCGCCTGGGCGCCGAGCGCACCGGCATCGAGGGCACCGGCATCGGCCTGGTCATCGTGCGCCGCCTGGTCACCCTCATGAGTGGTCGGGTGGAAGTGAGCAGCCTGGAAGGCCAGGGCTCGGTCTTTCGCGTGATCCTGCCCTGGAGTGCGCCGCCGCAACCGGACGATGCAGACGTCGTGCCCAGTGGCTATGGCGAGCTCAACCGAATGACCGACGAGCCCCGCATGCTCCGGCTGCTCTACGCGGAGGACAACATCGTCAACATCGAGCTGGTGCGCCAGGTCATGCGCATGCGGCCGGACTGGCACTTCGAGGTGGCCATGAGTGGGGCCGAGGCCATCCAGATGGCCCTCAGCCACCCCCCTGACCTGCTGTTGCTGGACATGCACCTGGGCGACATGAGCGGGCTGGATGTGGCCGACGAGCTGGCTTTGCACCCCCACACCATGGGCCTGCGCAAGGCCGGCCTGTCGGCCGATGTGATGCCCGACCAGTTGCGGGCTGCGCGCGAGCGGGGCTTTGTGACCTACCTGACCAAGCCGCTGGACGTGGGCAAGCTGCTGCGCCTGCTGGACTCCTTTGCGCCGACAGGCGGCTCGGGCACCTCAGAAGGGCAGGTCCGTGAAGAACCGTCCGCCGTGGTAGAGCAGCGGCAGAGCACCTAGGCGGCGCGCGCAGTGGGTGACCTCGCCCACAAAGATCAGGTGATCGCCCTCGTCATGGTGGCTGCGCGGCGTGCACTCGAAAGTGGCCACGGCGCCATCGATCAGCGGCGCGCCACTCAGGCCGGTGCGCCAGGCCACCCCGTCGAAACGGTCGACCCCCTTGCGCGCAAAGCGCTCGGCCAGCAGGCGCTGATCGGCTGACAGGATGTTGACCGCCCAGGCCTTGGCCGAGCGCAAGCCCGGCATCGACGACGACTGCTTGGACAGGCTCCACAGCACCAGCGGCGGGCTCAGGGACACCGAGTTGAAGGAATTGGCCGTCAGGCCCACCTTGCGCCCGTCGGCATCGATGGCCGTGACGATGGTCACCCCGGTGGCGAACTGCCCCATGGCGGCCCGAAAGTCATCGGATGAGAACGGCGGAGTGGCGGGCGTGGGCAGAGAGGTGTCGGACATGGCGAGGTTCTTGACGCAAGGTGCCAGTGTAGGCGCCCTGCTGCCGCTGTGCTCACGGCAGGTCTTGCGACGGGTCTTGCGGGCTACACGGTCAGATCCGATAGATCCAGATCGGGCGCCCGCCTGGCAGCTCCAGGCGCCCAGGCGGTTTCATGCCCTGCAGGGCAGACGCAGGCGCTTCAAACTCCAGGCTGACCAGCCAGGTGCCGGGCCGCATCTCGCGCCGGGCCTTGGCCAGCGCCTGGGGCATGGACTCGGGCCGCTGGAACAGGTAGACCAGCGCAAAGGGGGACCAGTCCTGCGCCCACAGGTCGCCTCGGGCCACCTGCGCCCAGGGGCAACGCAGGCGACAGGCCAGCGCCAGCGGCCAGCTCCACTCGGTGCCGTGGCAATGCGCGTGGGGATAGGCCCGGTGCAGCGCCTTGAGGCCATCCCCCAGGCCGCAGCCGGCATCCAGCACGGCCGCGCCCTCCGGCAGGCGCACATGGCGCGGCAAGTCATCGAGGGCACCGACGGGGGTGGGAAACAAGGGCGCATCGCGCCAGGCGCGCACCGGATAGGCCAGCAGCAACAGCCCCAAGGGGATCAGCCAGGCCCAGGCGTCCAGCGGCGAGGCGCCCGCCCCGCCCAGGCGCCCCTGCACCCAGCCCTGGGCCAGCACCGACAGCGGAAAGCCCGCCGCCACAAACACCGAGCGCCAGCGGGTCGAGGCCAGGGCCGACCAGGTCGACACCCACAGGCCCAGGGCCGCAGGCAGGCTCAGGGTGGCCCACAGTGGGGCCTGCGCCTCACGCAGGGCCAGGCACAGGGCCCAGGCCAGCACCCAGACCAGCAAGGCAGGCGCAGGCCACCAGCGGTGCAACATGCCGGCCGCGGTCAGGTGGCCGGGCCGCCACGCAGCTTGTCGATCAGGCCGTTGAGCTCATCGAGGCTGCCAAACTGGATGGAGACCTCGCCCTGCTCGCCGCGTTTGGTCTTGCGCTTGACATGGATCTCGACCTGCGCGGTCAGCAGGTCCGAGAGCTCCTCTTCCAGGCGCACCACATCACGCGATTTTTCGGATTTGACGCGCAAGAGCGGCGCCTGGCGACCGGCGCCCTGCACCTTGGCGACCAGCTTTTCAGCTTCGCGCACATTGAGCTTGCGCGCCACCATCTCATGGGCCGTGGTGATCTGCTCGGCCTTGTCCAGCGGCAGCAAGGCACGGGCGTGGCCCATGTCGATGTCACCGGCCATCAGCATGCCCTGCACCGGTTCGGACAGGTTCAGCAGGCGCAGCAAGTTGCTGGCGGCACTGCGTGAGCGGCCCACGGCTTGCGCGGCCTGCTCGTGCGTCAGACCGAACTCCTGCGTGAGGCGGTGCAGGCCTTGCGCCTCTTCCAGCGGGTTGAGGTCTTCGCGCTGGATGTTCTCGATCAGGGCCATCACGGCGGCGGCCTCGTCGGGCACCTCCTTGACCAGCACGGGCACCTCGGTCAGGCCCGCCAGCTTGGCGGCGCGCGAGCGGCGCTCACCGGCGATGATCTCGTAGCGACCGGCGCCAATGGGGCGCACCAGGATCGGCTGCATGATGCCTTGCGTGCGGATGCTCTCGGCCAGCTCGTAGAGCGAGCCCTCGTCCATGCGCGTGCGGGGCTGGTACTTGCCTGCCTGCAGCAGGTCCAGCCTCAAGGTTGTGGGCAAGCCTTCCGGCACTTGAGAGGCCGGCGTGTCGCTGACTTTGGGGCCCAGCAGGGCCTCCAGGCCCATGCCCAGGCCTTTGGATTTTTTGGTCGCCATGGCGTGATTGTCCTTCCGTCAGACCGGGTGCTTGACCCGCTCGACCAGCTCGGCCGCAAAGCTCACAAACGCTTGAGCACCTTTGCTGGACTTGTCGAACACCACACCCGGCACGCCGTGGCTGGGCGCTTCGGCCAGGCGCACATTGCGCGGGATGATGGTGTTGAAGACCTTCTCGCCAAAGTGATCCTTGAGCTGGTCGCTGACCTGCTGTTGCAGGGTGATGCGCGGGTCGAACATCACACGCAGCAGGCCAATGAGCTTGAGCTCGCGATTGAGGTTGGCGTGCACCTGCTTGACCGTGTTGACCAGGTCGGTCAGGCCTTCGAGCGCAAAGTACTCGCACTGCATGGGCACGATCACGCCATGGGCGCAGGTCAGGCCATTGAGGGTGAGCAGGCTGAGCGACGGGGGGCAGTCGATCAGCACAAAATCGTAATCGCCCGCGGCCGCTTCCAGCGCCGTCTTGAGGCGGCGGTCGCGGCGCTCCAGCGAGACCAGTTCGATCTCGGCGCCGGCCAGTTCGCGGTTGGCGCCCAGCACGTCGTAGCCGCCCTTGGGGCTGCGCTGGCGCACTTCGGCGATGGTGGCGTCTTCGAGCAGCACGTCATAGACGGTGCGTTCGAGCTTGCGCTTGTCGACGCCCGAGCCCATGGTCGCATTGCCCTGGGGATCGAGGTCCACGATCAGCACACGCTGGCCGATCAGGGCCAGCCCGGCTGCCAGGTTCACGGTGGTGGTGGTCTTGCCAACCCCGCCCTTTT
Source organism: Aquabacterium sp. (assembly GCA_035438885.1). Taxonomy (GTDB): domain Bacteria; phylum Pseudomonadota; class Gammaproteobacteria; order Burkholderiales; family Burkholderiaceae_C; genus Aquabacterium. The sequence goes on from DAORJC010000065.1 coordinate 4,637, forward strand.
GGTTGGCAATGCAGAAGATGTGCGGCATGGCTGGATTATCAACGCAGAAACCCGTGCGGGAGGCGAGCTCAGGCAAGCACTCAGGCCATGATCACCGGCCCACCCTTGGCCAGCGCACGCTGGTAGGCCGGCCGCGCTTGCATGCGCTGGACATAGGCCGCCAGGTTCGGCGCGGCCGCTGCATCCTTGACACGCGAGGTCAGCGCCGACACCGCAAAGCTCATCTGAAAATCTGCCAGCGTGAGGTGCTCCCCGGCAAACCAGGGGTGCTGGCCCAGGTGCTGCTCGATGAAGGCCATCGAGGAGCTCACATTGGGGTCGATCAGCTGCTGCTGCACCTTCTTGCACAGCTCGCGCGCAATGGGCCGCACAAAAAACGGCATGGGCTGGGTCGGGATCGTCATGAACACCAGCTTCATGACCAGCCAGTTCATGAGGGAGCCTTCGGCAAAATGCATCCAGAAGCGCACCTGCATGTGCTCGGGCGTGCCGGGCTGGGTCTGCCAATGAATCTGATCGCCTGGGGCCTGCGCGCCATACCGCTCGGCCAGGTACTCCAGGATGGCACCCGACTCGGCCACCACCTGGTCGCCATCGGTGATCACCGGCGACTTGCCCAGCGGGTGGATCTGCTTGAGCTCTGGCGGCGCCAGTCGGGTGACCGGGTGGCGCTTGTAAAGCTTGACTTCGTACGGCACGCCGAGTTCTTCAAGCAGCCACAGCACCCGCTGCGAGCGGGAGGTTTCAAGGTGGTGGACGGTGATCATGGCGGGCAGCATACAACGGCGTTGAAGAGGCTGCCCCCCAGGCCCCGAGGTCAGGGCTGTGGTTCTTCCTGAAGCTTGCTCGGGTCGTAGCTTTGTTGTTGCAAGCGGGTGGTGATGACCGCACGGTCCTGAGGGGCCAGGGTCGGGGTGCGCGAGAGGATCCACAGGAACTCGCGGTTGGGCTCGCCCACCACCGCATAACGGTAGTCATCGGCCAGTTGAATGACCCAGTACGGCGCCCACACGCCCGGCACCCACGACAACCAGCTCGGCGCAAAACGCACCTCCAGCTTGGAGGTCACGCCCTGGCTCAAAGGCACGCCCAACAGGCGGATCTGCTTGATGCGGGCCAGGCCGACGATGTTGTTGGGCGAGCCATCGGCCTTGCGGCAGTTGTTGATGACCTCGATGTTGCCGGTGCTCAGGCGCTTGTAGTCGGCGGTGGTGCTGCTGACGCACTGCTTCTGGAACTGGTTGGGGTAGTAGGCGATCTGGTACCAGCGCCCCTGGAAGCGCTCCAGGTCGACCGAAGGCACCGCGGCCAGGGCCGGTGTTGTGGCCGCCTGCACCGCCACCGGACCCAGCACGGCTGCGCTCAGCACCAGCCCACGGACCATGGCCATCATGGGCGACTTCACCCCGAAATTTACCATTGAGTTCATTTTATTACCATTTGGTTTAAACAAACCGCAGGTTAACTCAGTGCGGAGGTGGCGTCCAGCCTTTTGGGATCTTTCCCGAAGGTTTGGGGGCAAGCACGCCCGTCGACCCAAGGCCCCTCAAGCCAGGGGCTGCATCCAGACCAGGCAGCGCTCGGCGTCCAGACCCGGCACCACCAGGGGATCGATCCGGTCCACCCGAACCCGCGCCTGCAAGGCCGTCATCTCATCGTCCGGCGAGCGCCCCTTCATGGCCATCCACCAGGCGCCCGGCGCCAGCAGGTGGGCCGTCCAGTCGGTGAAGTCCACCAGCGAGGCAAAGGCCCGAGACGTGATCACCTCGTATTGCCCCTTGAGTTGCTCCACCCGGGCATGCTCGGCACGCAGGTTGGGCAAGGCCAGCTCGGCCCCCACCTGCCGGATGAAGGCAGCCTTCTTGCCCACCGTGTCCACACAGGTCACCTGCACCGACGGGCAGAGAATGGCCAGCACCACGCCCGGCAGGCCGCCGCCGCTGCCCACGTCCAGGACACGCTGGCGGGTTGCAGGCAGGACCTCGGGCGTGAGGTCGCCGCCCTGCTTGACCGTCATCAACCCCAGGTGCTGCCGCAAGGGCGCCACCACCACCAGACAATCGGCCAGGTGGTGGCTGAGCATCTCCTCGGGCGCACGAAGCGCCGTGAGGTTGTAGGTGCCGTTCCAGCGTTGCAACAGGGCCATGTAGCGGGCCAGTTGCAGTTGCTGTGCGTCAGACGCGATCAGGCCCGTGCTGCCCAGCACCGCCGGGATCCGGGCCAGCCACTCGTCGGGTGACCACAGTGGGTGCTGCACGGCAGGCTTTCTGGTTTCACGTGAAACAACGGGCTTCATGCGGATGCCTCCGTCGATTCCATGAACCCTTTGAAGCGCCCCTTCTTGAGGTGGATGAGGAGCAACGACAACGCGGCCGGCGTCACCCCCGAGATGCGAGAGGCCTGCCCCAGGGTCTCGGGCCGGTGGCGAGACAATTTCTGCCGCACCTCATGGCTCAAGGCCGAGACCTGTCCGTAGTCCAGCTCATCGGGGAGCCTCAAGTGCTCGTAAGCAGCAGACCTCAGCACCTCTTCGTTCTGCTTGTGGATGTAGCCTGCGTACTTGACGCTGATCTCGATCTGCTCGATGACCGCGTCAGCCAGGGCTGCGCCCAGTTCCTGCCGCAAGGATTCGCGCGACACCGACGCCGGTGTTTCACGTGAAACATCGCCCGCCACCACCGCCTCAACCCCCGCTGCCGCGGCCAGCTTCAGCGCCCTCTGCCCGCCTTGTGCCAGGGCATCGGCCTCCGCAATGGTGTCGTAGCTGACCCCCGGGCGACGCAACAGGTCAGCCAGGCAGTATTCATGCTCCAGGGCTTTGCCGACCAGACGCTCGGCATCCGCCGCACCCAATGTCGCGGGCCGCACCCAGGTGCTGCGCAGTCGCTGTGTTTCACGTGAAACAGCATCGCGCTTGCGGTTGAAGGCATCCCAGCGCAGATCATCCACCAGCCCCAGGCTGCGCCCCAGTTCGGTCAGTCGCATGTCGGCGTTGTCTTCTCGCAGTTGCAGCCGGAACTCGGCCCGGCTGGTGAACATGCGATAGGGCTCGGACACGCCCTTGGTGATCAGGTCATCCACCAGCACGCCCAGGTAGGCCTGATCGCGACCCAGCGTGAACGGCTCACGCCCTTGCGCCTGGAGCGCGGCGTTGACCCCGGCGTAGAGGCCCTGGGCCGCCGCCTCTTCATAGCCGGTGGTACCGTTGATCTGGCCCGCAAAGTACAAGCCCCCGATGGCCTTGGTCTCGAAGGTGGATTTCAGCTCTCGGGGGTCAAAGAAGTCGTATTCGATCGCGTAGCCCGGCCGCATGATGAAAGCGTTGCCCAGGCCGGGCATGCTGCGCAACGCGGCCAACTGGATGTCAAACGGCAGTGAGGTGCTGATGCCGTTGGGGTAGAACTCGTGGGTGGTCAGGCCTTCGGGCTCCAGAAAGATCTGGTGCGAATCCTTGTCCGCAAAGCGGTTGATCTTGTCCTCGATGCTGGGGCAGTAGCGAGGCCCCACCCCTTCGATGATCCCCGTGAACATCGGGCTGCGGTCAAAGCCGGAGCGGATGATGTCGTGGGTCTGGGCGTTGGTGTGCGTGATCCAGCAGGGCAACTGCCGGGGGTGCTGCTCGGCCGACCCCATGAAACTGAACACCGGCACGGGTGACTGCCCGTCCATGCCGTCCCCCGGCTGCTCGCTCAACTGGCTGAAGTCGATGCTGCGGCCGTCGATGCGGGGCGGCGTGCCGGTCTTGAGCCGCCCTTGGGGCAGCTTCAACTCCTTCAGGCGCGCCGACAGGCTGACCGCCGGCGGGTCACCCGCACGACCGGCACTGTAGTTCTGCAGCCCCACGTGGATCTTGCCGTCCAGGAAGGTGCCGGCCGTCAGCACCACCGCCTTGGCCTTGAAGCGGATGCCCACCTGCGTGACCGCCCCCACCACGCGGTCGCCCTCCACCATCAGGTCATCGACCGCCTGCTGGAACAGCCACAGGTTGGGCTGGTTCTCCAGCCGGTGGCGGATCGCTGCCTTGTAGAGCACCCGGTCGGCCTGCGCCCGAGTGGCGCGAACGGCGGGCCCCTTGCTGGAGTTGAGGATGCGGAACTGGATGCCCCCCTCGTCGGTGGCCGCCGCCATGGCCCCGCCCAGGGCGTCGACCTCCTTGACCAGGTGGCCTTTGCCAATGCCGCCGATCGACGGGTTGCAGCTCATCTGACCCAGGGTCTCGATGTTGTGGGTAAGGAGCAAGGTGGCGCAACCCATGCGAGCAGCGGCCAACGCCGCCTCGGTGCCTGCATGGCCACCGCCGACCACGATCACGTCAAATTCCTTGGGATACAGCATGGCAACGGGCTCGGTGCAAAAACAAGAAGGCGCCACCCCATGGAAAAGGTCGCGCCACAGAAGGTCTGGGGAAGGGCCCGATTATCCGGCACCGAGGGGCCTGGCGCCAAGTCCGCCCCAGCGGCCCCCACCGCGCATCAGGGTACGCGCACGAGCCCTCCCAGGTCGACCGACGGATTCACATCCTGAAAACTTCAAACTAGGGATGGTCGCCACCCTGGGCACCCCATTAACATGGGACTCAGTGCTGTCATCGCTTCTTGAAGGCGTCGCACTTGCTCAGGGAACCGCATTCATTCAGGGAGCTTTTTGAATGCAGCCTCTCCCGGAGCGACAATGTCCGACATGAATTGTCGGCCTGCCTGCGGCGCTTGCTGCACCGCCCCCTCCATCAGCTCCCCCATGCCCGGACTGCCTCACGGCAAACCTGCGGGCATGCCCTGCCCCCACCTGGACACCGCCCTGCGCTGCCGCTTGTTCGGCCTGCCGGAGCGCCCCAAGGTCTGCGGCTCACTGCAACCGGCGGCCGACATGTGCGGGCCGGATCGGGCCCACGCCATGGCCTGGCTCAGTGCGCTGGAGAGCGCAACCCGGGGTTGAGTTCCAACTGGCCCATCTGGTGGTCCATCTTGCCGTCCAGCAGCGCCTCAGGCGGCACCCCGGTGGGTGAGCCCGTCAGCGCCTGCATCTGTTCACGCAGTTGCTCCGTGGTCAGGCCCTTGCCGTTAGGCGCCCAGCCGGGCGGCATGAACATGTAGCCCAGCGCATCCTTGATCGACCCCGTCTTGAGGGCCTTGAACACGTCCTTGAAGATGTTGCCCCACTCGAACAGGCAGATCGTGAGGGCGCTGTACGTGGTGACCTGCTTGACCAGGCCATAGCGAATCTTCACGTCGTCCTTCTCGGGGGTGTAGGTCCCAAACAGCCGATCGAACAGCAAGATGGTGCCCCCATAGTTGGCATCCAGGTATTCGACATTGGCCGCATGGTGCACACGGTGGGCCGACGGCGTGTTGAGGATGCCCTCCAGCCAGCCCAGCTTGGGCACCAGGTCGGTGTGGATCCAGAACTGATAGACCAGGTTCACACCGTAGGACAGCAACACCGTCTCGGGCGAAAAGCCCAGCAGGCACTGCGGCGCAAAGAACACGAAGCCGCCCGAAATCTTGCCGGTGATGGACTGACGGAACGCCGCCGCCAGGTTGTACTGATTGCCGGAATGGTGCACCTGGTGCGAAGCCCAGTACCAGCGGATGCGGTGGCCCGAACGGTGCAGCCAGTAGTAGAAGAACTCGGTGGTGAAGAACATGGCCACCCAGCCCCACCAGGTGTCCATGGGCACGGTCCACAGGCGTTGCTGGTACATCCAGTCGCCAAAGGGCAGTGCCACGCCCAGCACGGCGCCCATGGGCAGGGCCTCGGCCACGGCACGCCAGCCATTGATGCGGATGGTGGTCCAGAACGCAGCCCAGTCGTAGGTCTCGCCCTTGTCACGGGTGTGGCGCGACAGGAACACGCCCTCCATGGCCGTGACGGACACAGCCAACACGCCCAGGGTCACCATCATGAGCTGGGTGGCGCCCAGGCCTTGCCAGTACTGGCTCACTTGCTGAATCATCGCATCCATCATGGTCGGTCATCCCGTCATACAACTGGGCCCACCTTACGGGCGTGAGCGCGACTTGTCTTCGGGAGAAGCCCCTTGAGCAGTCCTGGAACCCCCTGAATGGGGGTGCTCCAAAGTGGCCGATTGGCGTCGGCTTTGCGCTGCCTCAAACCGACGCCGGGGTGTCGGCCGCGCGAAGGTAGTACCACCGCCCCTCTTCGCGAACAAACAGGCTGCGCTCCTCCAGGCGATGGGCCCGCCCGCCGAGCTTGTAGCGCGCCACAAACGTCACCTCGCCCTGGTCATCGCCCATCAGGGCGGCGTGCTTGACACTCAGGCCCAGCCAGCGCAGGCCCGGCTCGGGCGCTTCGATCTGCGCCGGGCGCTCGCCGGGGTGCCAGGTGTCCAGCAGATAGTCCCGGTAGTCCAGCACAAAAGCCGAGTAGCGCGAACGCATCAAGGCCTCGGGGTTCGGCGCCTGGCCGGCCAACACCCCATGGTGGTAGCGCCCACAGCATTGTTCATACGGCGCGGACAGCCCGCAGGGACAGGCATTGCCTTGCAACCCTACCGCGTGGGCGCTCTCTGACGAGGATCTGGACGGCTTCTTCATGACGCGGTCTGCACCACCGACGCCCGACTGCGCGCCTCCAGGGCGCCGTACTGCAGCAGCATCAGGTAGACCTCGCACACCCCCCGCAGGTAGACCAGGGTGGGCAGCACCAGGGCGATGGCAAACACCACCCCGCCGCCCACCGCCGCCGCCATCGTGTGCTGCAGCGCCTCCTTGGGCACGGCCTGGGCATTGATGTTGTGCAGGCCGCCGCCAAACAGACCGATCATCAGCACCTCGGGGGGCAGGTCAATGCCCAGCATCCACACCGAAGCCTCGGCCATCACACGCCCCCCCAGCATCACGATCAGGCTGGCGCCTGCGCCCACCAGGGCGGTCACCCCACTGAGCGCCACCATCAGCACAGCGGCGTGCAGCACATGGCGACGGGCGAACAGCGTGATGGTGCGCAGGCTGTCCACCGAGGACGCTCCGCCCCACACCGTGGGACCGGTGAGCGGAGCCACCACCGCCGCCCCAACGGCCACGATCAGACCCACGCCGGCCACGGTCAACGGCACCGCCAGCGCAAACAGCCAGGGCCCGACGCGAGGCAAGGTACACAGCCACAACAGGCCCAGCAGCGCGGCGCCCAGCAACGCTGCCGACGACAAGGCCACCAGCAGCGTGAGAAACACGCGATGCCCGATCCCCAGGGCGTCCTCCAGCGCGGCAATCACCTCGCGAGCCGGGCGCCCCACCGCACGGTCCATCAGGAGCAGACCTGCCGCATGGCTGCCGTAGAACGCGATGAACAAGCCCAGCGAGCCCTGAAAGATCGCCCAGTTGACCTCGGAGCGCGCCAGGGAGGCCTGCGCCGTGGCAATCGACAGGCCTGCGCCCGCAAAGGCTGACAACAGCACGTACAAGGCGCGGCCATCACGCAAGGCTTCGATGCTGGCCAGCACACGAACCAGCGCCTGCCACCAGTCAAAACGCAGAGCCACACCGGGCGGAAGGGCCCCGGAAGCAGGGAACGGGTCGATCAGGCGAGAGGTGTCCATGGGTCTGAATTATTAGGTGCTCACCCTAGGCAAAGCTGAGGGCGAGACGCAACACCGGGGTGAAGCGGCTGATATTTGAATCCAATCGGCACTTGACAAATGAACTTTGTGCTGGCCTTGGACAAATATTGGTCCCATAATGGGGTTCTGTGTCTGGTAGCGGCGCCTTCGATGGAATGGGTCCCGATGGTTGAAAGCTCCACATGGTTTTTAAGATAGATAGGAGCTCTCTCCATGAGCAACAACAAGCTTTACGTGGGCAATCTGGCCTACAGCGTTCGCGACCAAGACCTGCAGGACGCTTTCGGCGCCTATGGCCAAGTTCAGTCGGCCAAGGTCATGATGGACCGTGACACGGGCCGTTCGAAGGGTTTCGGCTTTGTCGAGATGGAATCGGACGCTGATGCGCAATCCGCCATCAACGGCCTGAACGGTCAGCCTCTGGCTGGTCGCTCGATCGTCGTGAACGTGGCTCGTCCCCGTGAAGAGCGTCCCTCCGGCTTCCGCAGCCCCTACGGTGGCAGCGGCGGTGGCGGCGGCCGTGAAGGCGGTGGCGGCGGCTACGGTGGTGGTGGCGCCGGCGGTGGCCGTCGTGAAGGCGGCGGCGGCTACGGTGGTGGCGGCGGCGGCGGTGGCCGTCGTGAAGGCGGTGGTGGCGGTTACGGCGGTGGCCGTGGCGGCTACTGATCGTCAGCCAGCTTTCGCAAGCTGAAAAAAGGCACCTTCGGGTGCCTTTTTGCTTGGTGGCTGGCCGGATCGGGCCCACGCCTTTACGCAAAACTTACACAATGGCCGTCAGCCTGCGTTCAGCCGCCCCCGTTGAATGAGCATGCGGGGGATACTTCGCTTTCAACAGGAGAACAAGACATGAACCACTCAACCTTGCGTCGCATGGCCCTGATGGCCGCCTCGGCGGTTGTCGCCTTTGTCGGCTTGAGCACTTCGGCCCATGCCGGCACCAACGTGGGTGTGAGCATCGGTGTGAACGAACCAGGTTTTTACGGTCGCGTCGAGATCGGCAACCACCCGCCTCCACGCGTAATCTACACCCAGCCTGTGATCATCCAGCAGTCCCCCGTGGCCGTGGTGCAGCGCCCCATTTACCTGCGCGTGCCCCCCGGACATGCGCGCAACTGGTCCAAGCACTGCAACCGCTGGCGCGCCTGCGGTCAGCCCGTGTACTTTGTGCAGCCCACCGCCGTCGTCATGCACGATCATCGGTATGACGACCGCCGCGACTGGCGCGATGACCGCCGTGACGATCGTCGGGGTGATCGCCATGATCGCCATGATCGCCACGACCACGGCAAGCACAAGGGCCACGGCAAGGGTCACGACCGTCACTGAGTTGGATCGCGGCGTCGCTTCTTGCGGTGCTTTTGTGACCCGACCAGGTGGTCAAACCAGGCGCCAGGCAAGAGCCTGAGCACCTGGTAGACCACCCCCATGGGCCAGGGGATCACGACCTGGCGGACGCCCCTGCCAATGGCCTTGAAGGCCGCCTGGGCAAACGCCTCCGGCGTCATCAGGAAAGGCATGGGGTAGTCGTTGTCACGCGTCAGGGGCGTGTCGATGTAACCTGGGGTCAGGGTCACCACCTTGACGCCCTGCGGGACCAGTTCGCCGCGCAGGGTCTCGCACATGGCCACCACCGCCGCCTTGCTGCCGCAGTAGCCGGCATGGCCGGGCAGGCCTCGGGCGGACGCCACACTGGCCACCCCGACCAGGGTGCCCGAGCCGCGCTGCACCATGGGCGCGATGAAGGGCTGAAACGTGGCCGCCATGGCCAGCACATTGGTCTGGTACAGGTCCCGCAGCACAGGCAGGTCCTCCGCCAACGACAGGTCCACGCCCACGCTGATGCCCGCATTGGCCACCACCACATCGGGCACGCCCATCTCGGCCAGGCAACGCTGGGCCGCCTGCAACACCTGGGCATCGTCGCGCACGTCGGCACCGTACACACGCACCCGATCGGCCGAAACGCCCTGCTCGCTCACCCATTGCACCATGGCCGCTTCGCGGCGGGCCAGCAGGGCCACTCGCCAGCCCTCGCTCAGGTAGCGCGCAGCCAAGGCCTGGCCAATGCCGCTGGACGCCCCGGTGATGAACACCAGCGGCTGCGCCCGGCTCATGGCGACAACCCGGCCTTGAGCTGGCCATGAACGCGGCCACCGACTTCGGTGATGCCGGTGCGGCCGTCGTGGCTCAGGCGGTTGCCCCGCACCACACCTTCGTCGCTGGTCAGCATGACCGAGGTCTGGGCGGTGAGCAGTCGGGTGGCGGTGTTGATCTGCAGTGACTCGCCCTCGAACATGACCGGGCCTTGCGCCTCACCGACACCCCGGACCACCACGCGGGCCTGCCCGGAGAGATCGGCCACCTGGTCGGTGCCCAGGTACTGTCCGCTGCGAGCCATGGCCTGCATGTGCTGCCCGCCAGCGTCCAGGCCCACCAGTTGGGGCGAGACCACGGCCAGGCGGTCACCCACCAGGTAGTGAGACATCTGCGAGCCTCGCAAGATGGTCACGCGCGCACCGGTGGGGTCAAAGCGCTCGACCATCGCACCGGTCAACTCGTAGTCAGGCGTGGAGGCCAGTGGCGCGGCCCTGGCGGCATCCCCCGCCTGCGGCGCCGACTGCACCAGCCACCAG
>DAORJC010000066.1:0-14714 GCA_035438885.1 Aquabacterium sp.
CTCCCGTACGGGGTCGGTGTTCGCTTTTGCGCCGTTCATCGGTGCGGCCGTCGCGATGGCGCTGGGCGAGCCAGGCATCGGCTGGGGTGGGGTGATCGGCAGCGCCCTGATGGTCGCCGGTGTCGTGCTGCACCTGGCAGAGTCTCACCATCACGAACACCAGCACCGGGCGCTCGAGCACGACCATGCACACACCCACGAAGACGGTCACCACCAACATCGCCATGAGGTCATGCCCAGGGGCGCGCACAGCCACCCCCACCGCCATGAACCCATGACCCACGCTCACGCGCACGTGCCAGACCAGCACCACGATCATGGGCACTGAAATGATGGACAAGCATTCACCCTCAGCAACCGCACCGGTCGCACCGACCTTCTGGCAGGCCTTTGTGTACTGGCTGCGCCTGGGCTTTCTGAGCTTTGGCGGTCCCGCTGGGCAGATCGCGCTGATGCACGAGGACCTGGTCGAACGCAAACGCTGGATCTCCGAAAAGCGCTACCTGCACGCGCTGAACTACTGCATGGTGCTGCCCGGCCCTGAGGCGCAGCAACTGGCCACCTACATCGGCTGGCTGATGCACCGCACCTGGGGCGGCCTCGTGGCCGGTGGTCTGTTTGTGTTGCCCTCGCTGCTGATCCTGATCGCCCTGTCGTGGGTCTACATGGCCTGGGGGCATGTGCCGGCGGTCGCTGGCGTGCTGTACGGCATCAAGCCGGCAGTGACGGCCATTGTGGTCTCGGCCGCCGTGCGGATCGGGTCACGCGCGCTGAAGAACCGATGGCTGTGGGGCATTGCCATGGCGGCCTTTGTGGCCATCTTTGCCCTGGGTGTGCCCTTTCCGTTGATCGTGGGCGTGGCAGGTCTGGTGGGCTACCTGGGGGGCCGGTATGCGCCGGCCCAGTTCGCGGTGGGGGGCGGCCACAGCGCCACCCAACAGGCCCACGCACCTGCGGTGATCGACGATGACACCCCGATGCCGGCGCATGCCCGGTTCACCTGGGGGCGCTTCTGGCGTGTGCTGATGGTGTGTCTGGGACTGTGGGCGCTGGGCATCGGCGGGCTGACGCTGCTGCTGGGCTGGGACGCCGTGCTGACGCAGATGGCGTGGTTTTTCACCAAGGCGGCGCTGATGACCTTTGGGGGCGCCTATGCGGTGCTGCCTTACGTGTACCAGGGCGCGGTCGAGCATTTCCAGTGGCTCACACCGACCCAGATGATCGACGGCCTGGCCCTGGGCGAGACCACACCCGGGCCCTTGATCATGGTGGTGTCTTACGTGGGCTTTGTGGGCGGCTGGACCCAGGCGATCTTTGGCCCCGAGGCACTGCCTCTGGCCGGTGTGGCCGCCGCTGGTGTGGTCACCTTCTTCACGTTCCTGCCCTCGTTCCTGTTCATCTTTCTGGGCGCACCCTTCATCGAGTCCACCCATGGCAACCTCAAGTTCACGGCCCCACTGACCGGCATCACGGCCGCCGTGGTCGGCGTCATCGTCAACCTGGCGGTGTTCTTTGCGTACCACGTGCTGTGGCCCCAAGGCTTTGGCGGACGCTTTGAAGGGGCCGCTGCGGTGATCGGGGTCGGCGCGGCGCTGGCACTGTTCCGATTCAAGATCGGGGTGATCCCGGTCGTGCTGGCATCGGGGGTGGCGGGGCTGATCTGGCGGCTTGCGGTCTAGCGCCCGCTGAGCCTCAGCCCCAACAGCACCAGAACGGCCACCGCCAGCAACAGCGTCAGGACCTGCCAGAACACCACCGGGTTGCGCTCGATCAGCGGCGGGGTGCGGTCACGCTGGTACTGGGCCCGAGGGGTGCGCAGGTCATGCACGAACTCCGACAGCGCCTCTTGCCGCTTGTGGGCGTGTGGATGGAGCGCGCGGCGCAGCACCGCATCGATCCACAAAGGCAGGTCGGGCCGCCGCTCCCGGGCCGCGATGTAGCGCAGGCGCGGCAGGTCAGCGGGTGAGCGCAGCTGCGTGACCTGCAGGCCGTAAGGCAGGTGCCCGGTGAGCATCTGGTAGGTGATCACGGCCAGCGCGAACAGCTCGGATTGCGGGCTGCCCACCCCGCCCACAAAGTACTCGGGCGCGGTGTATTGCAGCGAGCCCACGATGGCCTGGGGCCGGGCGGCCAGCGTGCCTTCGGTCAGGCCGGCCACATGCGTGGAGGCAAAGTCGATGATCTTGACGGTGCCGGTGCGATCGATGATGATGTTTTCAGGGCGCAGGTCCTGGTGCAGCATTTCCTTGCGATGAAAGGCCTGCAGACCCATGGCGATCTGCTCGACCAGCTGGCGCACGCTGTCCAGGTCTGGCGCGGGGTGATCGATCATCCACTGCGCCAGCGTCTGCCCTTCGACGTATTCCAGGGCGACGTACAGGTGCTCTCGCGCCCGTTGGGCCGCACAGGCCTTGGCCACGTGGACGCTGTCAATCCGACGGGCGATCCACTCCTCCAGCAGAAACAGGTCCAGGTAGGCCGGGTCGTCACGCAGGTCGACCGATGGGGTCTTCAAGGCCACGCGCTGACCGCTGGCCTGGTCCACGGCCAGGTACACACGGCTGCGCGAGCTGGCGTGCAGTTCGCGCACGATGGTGTAGCCCTCAAAGCTGGCCCGGGGCGACAAGGGCGGCGGCAATCGCAGGCCTTCTCGCTGCGCGTGCAGGTGCATGGCGTCGGCGGGTGGCAGTGCGTCGATGCGCACCAGTTGCACCGTCAGATTGTCATGGCTGCCACGCGCCAAGGCCGTGGCCACCATGGCGTCTGCGGCCGCATTGAAGTCATCGGGGTGCAACGCCAGGGCGGCATGCACAGCCGCGGCATCGAGGTGCTCGTAGGCCCCATCGGTGGCCAGGAGGTAGACCTCACCGACCTCGGCTGTCCAGCTTCGGTGATCGATCTCCACGGAGGGGCCAGCCCCCAGGGCCCGGCCCAGGTAGGTCTCGACCGACGAGACGCGGACACGGTGGTCCTCGCTCAGTTGCTCCAGCGCCTGGGCGTGCAGCCGGTAGACGCGTGTGTCACCCACGTGCACCAGGTGCACCTCGCGCCCCTTGAAGATCAGGGCGCTGAACGTGCAGACATAGCCGCGATCGCGGTCAAACCGTGCATCGCTGCGCTGGGTCTGTGCGTGCAGCCAGGAGTTGGAGGCCGTCAGCACCCGCTGCACCGAGCGCCGCACCGACCAGGCCTCGGAGGTGCAGTAGTAATCATCCAGAAACCCGCGCACCGCCGCCGCGCTGGCGACCTGGCTGACTGCGCTGCTGCTGATGCCATCGGCCAGGGCCACGGCAATGCCCTTGGTGCTGAGGTGTGGCTCAGCCGGCAGGGCCGCCCCATGAAAGTCCTGGTTGAACGGCTTGCGCCCGGCCTGCGAGTGCTGGCCGAGCGTGATGCGCAGGCGCTGGGTCAAGCCGCCACTCGCTTGGCAGCGGTCTTGTAATGGGTGGAGTACAGCGTGGCGCCCACAAAGGTCAGGCCGCCCACCAGGTTGCCCAGCACGGTGGGGATCTCGTTCCAGATCAGGTAATCCATGATCGTAAAGTTGCCGCCCAGCAGCAGGCCCGAGGGGAACAGGAACATGTTGACGATGCTGTGCTCAAAGCCCATGTAGAAGAACAGGGCGATGGGCATCCACATGCCAATGGCCTTGCCCGACACGGTGGTGGACATCATGGCGGCGACCACGCCGGTGGACACCATCCAGTTGCACATGACGCCCCGGATGAACAGGGTCAGCATGCCGGCAGCGCCGTGGGCGGCGTAGCCCACCGTGCGGCCCTCACCGATGTGGCCGATCTTCTGGCCCACGGCATTGGGCGCCTCACTGAACCCGAAGGTGAAGATGATGGCCATGAACACCGCCACCATGAAGGCACCGCCAAAGTTGCCGATGAACACCAGCGTCCAGTTGCGCATGACGCCGCCCCAGGTGGCGCCCGGGCGCTTGTCGAACACGGCCAGCGGTGCCAGCGTGAACACGCCCGTCAGCAGGTCAAAGCCCAGCAGGTACAGCATGATGAAGCCGACGGGGAACAGCAGGGCCCCCAGCAGGGCGTTGCCGGTGTTGACCGTGATGGTGACGGCAAAGGCCGCGCCCAATGCCAGGATGGCGCCCGCCATGAAGGAGCGGATGAGGGTGTCGCGGGTGGACATCAGGAGTTTGGATTCACCGGCGTCCACCATTTTGGTGACGAACTCGGCGGGGGCAAGGTAGGCCATGTGACTTCCTTTGAAGGCAAAAGCACAAAAACAAAAAACGGCGTCCCCGCCTGGACGTCAACCGAAGTTGAGCCAGGACGGGGACGCCGTCATCCACGTGTTCAAGGATCAAGCCGTCATTAGCCTGATGCACGATGAATCATGCATTTTTTGTGCCCGCTGTTTGACCGGCGGGAGGCCCCTTCAGGCTTCATCCTGGTGCGTGTGGCTTATTTTTGGTGCGCATCGCCCCGCGCGGCAAAGAACACATCCGGCAGCGACAAGGTGGCCTCGGCCACATCCAGCAGACGGCGGTTGTGGTCCATGGAGGATTTCTGCAGGGCGCGAAAGGCGGCTTCTTCACTCAGGCCCAGGCGGGACATCAGGGCACCCTTGGCCCGCTCGATGACCTTGCGCTCGTGCAGGGCCCGGCGTGCGGTGTCCAGCTCGACCTCCATGCTGGCCAGGCGGGCCGACTGTGCCTGAAGCAGGTCGACCAGCGAGGCGTCTGCCCGGCCGGGGCCGTCGGTCATGGCGGGCAACACCGGAGCCGCATCGGGCTGCTCAGTGGCGCTGAAAAACCGGCCCACGGCATGGGTGTGTGGCGGCGGGTTGTCGCGCAACTGCCGCAGCAAGCCCTCGGAGTCCTGCAGGTCCTGCTGCGTGGCCTGCATCTGGGCTTCACACGCCTGCCTCAGGCACTGCACCAGGTCGACCTGAAGGTGCCAGATCTCGGTGATGCGTTCGCTGGAGACCTCGAACCACAGGTCGCTCAGGCCAGTGTCCAGCGTGGCCCCAGGGCGTGCCGTGCACAGGGTGCGGCGCAGGCGCTCCAGCTGGGCCACATTGGGCGTCAGTTGATGCTGTTGCCAGCGCCCGCGCAGGGCCGCATCGGCAAATTCTTCAAACACCCGCAGGCTGCGCTCCTGCGCGTCGATCAGGTGGATGATGCGTTGTTGCTCGGGCTCGTCGCTGGCGCCAGAGGCAAAGAGCTGTGCACCCACGGCGCGCTCTTGCCCGGCAGCCTCCTTGCCCTGCACCAGGTGAACAAAGGCCACCAGCAGCCGGGAGATGCCCGGATAGGGCGCGGCATCGGCCACGTGAAAGATCAGCTCGACCAGGCCGGCGATCAGGCGGCTGAAGGCCGCCACCGAATCGTGTGCCGACGGGGTTCGCTGCTCAATCTGCAGGCGCAAGCCCGCCAGGGCATCGAGGTCCAGCAGCACCCAGGCCATCAGGGAGAGCGTGCGCGCCGTGGCGCCTTGTTCAGGCGCCAGTTGCTGGGCAAACAGCGCACGCAAGGTGCCCTCGATGGGGCCGGCAGCTTCCACCGCCGACTGCCGTTCGGTCAGGAAGCGCTGGCCGCCGGACGCCAGGTAAATGCTGGTGGCGCCACGCTCACGCTGCAGGGCGTGGATGAGCTGACCGATGACATCGGCCAGTTCGACGCGCCCAGCGAGGTGCCGAACGGCATCGAGCTCCAATTGCTTGGCACGCAGGACGAGGTGGGAGACAGACAGGGACATGGGCACTCAAAGCGGGTCGGGGTGTGAGCCCCGATTGTCCGCAATTTGAGGCCTCAGGGGGTGGCGATCAGCACCCTACCACTGTCGATGCGCACCTCGTGAGCGCGCACCGACAGCTCGGGTGACTCCAGACACTCGCCTGTTCGCAGGTCAAAGTGGTGTTTGTAAAGCGGCGAGGCCACCACGATGCGATCGCCCAGGTTGCCCACCAGGCCGCGCGAGAGCACGCTCACCCGCGTCTTGGGGTCCACGTTGTCGATGGCAAAGAACTGGCTGTCGCCCACGCGGAAGATGGCCACGTGCTGGTCGCCCACCAGGGCGCACACGCCGGTGTTGGGCAGGATGTCGTCGGCCGCGCAGACGGCGGTCCAGGTCAGGGTGTCGGTGGTCATGGTGTGTTCCTTCAGGCCTGGGTGACGTCGAGGGCGACTTCGGCGCGCTCTTCAGGACGGGCGGGTCGGATCTGGCCGCGCTCTTCCACGAACACGATGTGCTCGTCCTTCTTGTCGCTGTTGACGAAGGCGCGGAAGCGCTTGCGGACTTCAGGGTCGGTCACGGCGGTCTTCCATTCGCACTGGTAGGTGTTGACCACGTGCTGCATCTGCGCTTCCAGCTCGGCGTTCAGGCCCAGGCTGTCGTTCAGGATCACGTTCTGGAGGTAAGCCAGCCCACCTTCCATGTTGTCGCGCCAGGTGCTGGTGCGTTGCAGGCGGTCGGCGGTGCGCACGTAGAACATCAGCACGCGGTCGATCAGCTTGATCAAATCGGCCTTGCTCAGGTCGGAGGCAAACAGCTCGGCGTGACGAGGCTTCATGCCGCCGTTGCCGCACACGTACAGGTTCCAGCCCTTCTCGGTGGCGATCACGCCGATGTCCTTGCCCTGGGCTTCGGCGCACTCACGCGTGCAGCCCGAGACACCGAACTTGATCTTGTGCGGGGCGCGCAGGCCCTTGTAGCGGTTCTCCAGCTCGACGGCCAGGCCGACGCTGTCGTCCACGCCATAGCGGCACCAGGTGGAGCCCACGCAGCTCTTGACCGTGCGCAGCGACTTGCCATACGCGTGGCCGGACTCGAACCCGGCTGCAATCAGCTCTTCCCAGATCAGGGGCAGTTGCTCCACACGCGCACCGAACATGTCGACCCGGGCGCCGCCCGTCACCTTGGTGTACAGACCATACTTCTTGGCCACGGTGCCCACGGCGATCAGGCCATCGGGCGTGACCTCGCCACCGGGCATGCGAGGCACGACCGAGTAGCTGCCATCCTTCTGGATGTTGCCCAGGTAGTAGTCGTTGCTGTCTTGCAGGCCGGCCAGCTCCTTCTTGAGGACAAAATCGTTCCACACCGAGGCCAGGATCGACGCGGCGGTGGGCTTGCAGATGTCGCAGCCCAGGCCCTTGCCGTGTTTGGCCAGCAACTCGTCAAAGGTCTTGATCTGGCCGACGCGGATCAGGTGGTACATCTCCTGGCGCGAGTAGGCAAAGTGCTCACAGAGGTGGTTGTTCACCTCCATGCCCTGCTTCTTCATCTCGAACTTCATGACCTGGGTGACCAGGGGCACGCAACCACCGCAGGTGGCACCCGCCTTGGTGCAGGCCTTGAGCTTGCCGATGTCGGTGGCACCCTCGCACACCGCGGCGCAGATCTGGCCCTTGGTGACGTTGTTGCATGAGCAGATCTGGGCACTGTCGGGCAAGGCATCTACGCCCAGACCAGGCTTGGCCTGACCATCGCTGGAGGGCAGGATCAGGAACTCGGGCGACTCCGGCAAGGTGATGCCGTTGAGGGCCATTTGCAGCAGGGTGCCGTATTCGTCGGCATTGCCCACCAGCACAGCGCCCAGAAGTTGCTTGCCGTCCGGGCTGACCACGATCTTCTTGTAGATCTGCTTGACCTCGTCGATGTACTGGTACGAGCGGCTGTTCGCCGTCTTGCCCTGGGCGTCGCCAATGCTGGCCACGTCCACGCCCATGAGCTTGAGCTTGGTGCTCATGTCGGCGCCCACAAAGGCCGCATCCGACTGACCGGCGATGTGCTTGGCCGCCACGCGGGCCATGTCATAGCCTGGGGCCACCAGGCCAAAGGTCTGCTCGTTCCAGGAGGCGCATTCGCCCACGGCATAGATGTTGTGGTCGCTGGTGCGGCACTCGCTGTCGATGACCACACCACCGCGCGGCCCAATGGCCAGCACGCACTGGCGGGCCACCTCGTCACGGGGGCGGATGCCGGCCGAGAACACGATCATGTCGGTCTCCAGCCAGGTGCCATCGGCAAACACCATGCGGTGGCGTGCGGTGGCGCCATCGGTGATCTCGACCGTGTTGCGGCCGGTGTGCACGTGCAAGCCCAGCGCTTCGATCTTGGCGCGCAGCACGCGGCCACCGCCTTCGTCGACCTGAACGGCCATCAGGCGCGGCGCAAACTCGACCACGTGGGTGTCCAGGCCCATGTCACGCAGGGCCTTGGCGCACTCCAGGCCCAGCAGGCCGCCACCGACCACCACGCCCGTCTTGGACTTGGCGCCGGAGGCTTTCATGGCCTCCAGGTCTTCGATGGTGCGGTAGACAAAGCAATGGGGACGGTCACGACCGGGCACCGGTGGCACGAAGGGGCTGGAGCCGGTGGCCAGCACCAGCTTGTCGTAGGGCAAGACCTCGCCATCGGCGGTGGTGACGGTGTGGGCGCGGCGGTCGATGCTGGCCGCGCGGGCCGCCAGGCGCAGGCTGAAGCCGGTGCGCTCAAAAAAGCCGGGCTCGACCACGGACAGGTCATCGGCCGACTTGCCTGCGAAGAATTCAGAGAGGTGGACCCGGTCATAGGCCGCACGCGGCTCTTCGCACAAAACGGTGACCTGGGCATCTTGCAAGCCGGTCTCGGCCAGGCTTTCAAGGAACTTGTGGCCAACCATGCCATGGCCAACGACGACGATCTTCATGTGAACTCCTGCGACGGTAGGGATGCACGGGCTCAGCATCCTTCATGGACTGCGTGAACCAATGGGGTGAGCGGCCAGGTCAGTCCACGCCAAACGAAGACCACACCCAACCGACATCCGCCGTCGTTAGCGGAGAGAACCAAGCTTGTGCGCTGAGGCGACAGTACCTGCATGCACGGACAGATAAAAGCAACATGCGTGCCTGGTGAATTCAGCCCACCACGCACCCATCTGGTGCGACCCCACCGGCGTGAGCCCATTGGAGGCGTTGTCCTACAGACATCTCAGCACCAGCCGACAGCGCGACGGGGCCACTTTCCACACAATCGACCTCGACATCCGTACCTTTGAAAGACCCCACATGAACACCCATCACCGCCTGATCGCCCTGGCTGCTGCCACCCTGCTGGCTTGCAGCGCCGCCTCGGCTCAATCGACCTCCTCCACGTCGGCACCAAGTGCGCCCATGCTGCTGGAAATGGCGCCCAACGCCAGCCAGTTCCCCTACCTGGTCGACGGCAGCCGCCACGTGGTGCGCAACCAGACCAACCTGTGCTGGCGCACCGGCTTCTGGACCCTTGAAGCCGCCAGCACCGCGGCCGTGGTGGGCCAGCCCTTCCCGGTGGGCTGCTACTGCGACCCGGAACTGATGGCCAAGCCCCTCTGTGAGCCCAAGCCCGTGACCCTGCTGTCCCCTCCTTCGGAAACACCCACCCCGGTCCCAGCTGCTGGCCCCGTGGCCACGGCCGAGAAGGTAACCATCCCCGCCGACGCCTTGTTCGAATACGACAAGGCCGCCATCACACCCGCCGGCAAGGAGCGCATCGAAGCCTTTGCGCAGCAACTCAAGGCGGTGAACCTGGAAGCGGTCGTAGCCGGCGGTCATGCCGACCGCATTGGCTCGGATCAATACAACCAGGCCCTGTCCGAACGACGCGCTGAGTCCATCAAGACCTTCCTGGTGGCCCAGGGCGTTGATCCTGCCCGCGTCTTCATCGAAGGCAAGGGCGAGACCCAACCCGTGACCGGCACCCAATGCCAGGACATGGGCAAGGAAACCGCACGCAACCGCAAGCTGGTCGACTGCCTGGCCCCGGATCGCCGTGTGGTGCTGGAAGCAGTGGGCACACGCCGCTGATGCACCCATCCCGCAGGCATCCCGCCTGCGGGCCACTCTGACTTGCACCAAGGACATGACATGAACTCCATCAAATTCCTGGCCGTGGCCCTGATGGCCGCTGGCATCCTGAGCCTGGTGTACGGTGGCTTCACCTACACCAAAGAAACGCAGGCCGCCAAGCTGGGCCCCATCGAGCTGACCGTCAATGAGCAGCGCACCGTCAATGTGCCCGTCTGGGCAGGCATTGCCGCCATCGTGGCCGGTGGCGCCTTGCTGTTGGTCTCCAACAAAAAGGGCTGATCTCTCACCCGCCCACAAAAAAAGCGCCCGAGGGCGCTTTTTCTGGGTCTTGCCGGGGGCTGATCAATCAGCCTTCTTGTCGGAGAACCAGGCATCACTGGCGGTCTTGGACCACGCTGCGATCTGTTGCTCGGCGTCTTCCTTGGCCACGCCATAGCGCTCCTGAATCTTGCCGGCCAACTGGTCACGGCGACCCGCCACGACGTCCAGGTCGTCATCGGTCAGCTTGCCCCATTGTTCCTTGGCCTTGCCCATGGCGTGTTTCCATTGGCCTTCAATGCGATCCCAGTTCATGTTGTTTCCTTTGATGTTGTGTACTGCAAAGTGAGCAGCGAACGAGGTGTGCGCTGCTGCAGGTCTGACGCCAGAGGCATCAGGGCCGAACGGCGATCTCGTCCTTCACGGCCTTGACGCCCTCGACCTTCCAGGTCAGCGCCACGGCGGTGGTCTTTTCCGTCAGGCTCTTGGCAAAGCCCGACAGCATCACCGTGCCGTTGAGGGTCTCGACGCGGATGCTGGTGGCATCGACTTGCTTGTTCTCGACAAAACGGGCTTTCACGGCGGTCGTGATGGCCGCGTCGTCGACATAAGCGCCGATGGTTTCCTGCCCGCGAGTGACGGCACAGCCAGTGGCCGTCAGCAAGGTGATGGCAGACATGGCAGCGATGAGGGTAAAGCGAATGGTCATGTTGTTTCTCCGTTGGTATTTGTGGGTGTCAAAGGACAAGCGTGCGCCACGAAGGCGCACGGCTTGTTCACTTCTTCTTTGGGTCGACCTGGTTGCCGATGATGCCGCCCACAGCGGCACCGCCGACCGTGCCCACCGCGCTGCCGCCACTCAGGATGGCGCCCGCTGCGCCACCGATGACAGCGCCTGTGGCGGTGTTGCGATCACGCGTGGACATGTTGCCGCAGGCGGTCAGGGTGATGGCCATCACGGCGACGAGGGAGGTCTTGATCAGATTGGATGTCATGGTGTTTCTCTTGTGAAGTGGATTTGAAAATGGCCGGGAGCCATCACAGTCGGCCCATCAACAGCAGCACGACGAGGACGATGACCACCAGGCCCAGGCCACCGCTGGGGCCGTAGCCCCAACTGCGGCTGTGAGACCAGGTTGGAATGGCACCGACCAGCATCAAGATCAGCACGATCAGCAATAGGGTTCCCAAGCTCATGAGCGTCTCCTGGATATGGAATGAATCGAAGCAGAACCCATGATCGATCCGATGCCCCTCGGACACCATCAGTGGGCGCCGATTTCGCTTGTGGGCGACGTCCTACAACAGCGCAGGCTGCGATGGCTCGGCCAGTGGCAGGGTCACCTGGATCAGGGTTCCGTGGCCGGGTGCCGATTCCACGCGCAAGGTGCCGCCTTCAGCCTCGACGCGATAGCGCATGCCCACCAGACCATAGGCCGACCGAGGCGGCACCGAGGTGTCAAAGCCGATGCCGTCATCGCGCACGGACGCCTGCACCAGGCCATCCACCGTGGACAGGCTCAGCCAGACATGACGGGCCTTGGCGTATTTGCTGATGTTGGTGATCGCTTCCTGCATCAAGCGGTAGATCATCAGCTCGGCCGTGGCATCGAGCTTGGCGGGCTCCAGCGTGCAGTGGGTCTGCAGACCGGAGCGCTCGGAGAACTCGCGCGCCAGAATCTCGAGGGTTGGCACCAGGCCCAGGTTGCTCAGGGTGGAGGGGCGCAGGTCTTCGATGATGCGCCGGCCCAGGGCAATGCTGCTGTTGAGCGCATCGACCAGATGGGCCAGACGCTCCAGGGCCTCAGGGGCGGTGCCCGCCAGGCGTGACTTGATGCGAGCGGCATCGAGCTTGGCCGAAGTCAGCAAGGCACCGAGCTCATCGTGCAGGTTGCGGGCCAGGCGGTTGCGCTCGTCTTCACGGGCCGTCTGCAAGTGGTGGGTCAGTTCGGTGAGCTGGGCGGTGCGCTGAGCCACCACGATCTCCAGTCGATCATGGTCCATCTGGATCAGGCCCTGTTGCGCTTCTTGCGCCCTCTTGAGCGCAAAGGTCTGCCGCAGGTACAGGAACAAGGCCATCAGGCTGATGGCGCTCAGCACCGCCATGCCGATGCGACCCGTCATCAACGTTCGATAGAGTCGGGCTTTGCTGGACTCGACCTTGCGCGTCTCATGGGCCAGCAACTCGGTCGTCAGGTTGCGGATGGCATCCATCTTGGCCTTGCTCATGTCGGTCAGCATCAAGGCCGTGGCGGCCTCCCCTTGCCCTTGGTCGTGCAGGGCGATCGTGGTCGACAAGTCAGCCAGTTTGGCCGTGGTCAAACCATGCAGCTGGCTCAGCAAGGCCACGGCATGCGGATCGCCCGCGTAGTGCCGGTCCAGCCCCTGGATGGACGCGCCGATCTTCTGACCCGCATGGTTGTAGGGCTGGAGGTATTCGCGCCGGCCCGTGAGCAGGTAACCCCGCTGGTCGCTTTCGGCATGCAGCAGGTTTTGCTGAAGGTCCTGAATGCCGGCCTGGATGCCGCCCATGACCACAAGCGCGTCCAGGCGTTTGACGGATTGCCAATACGCCCCTTCGCTGATGAGCAGCATCATCACCGTGGCAATGCAGGCAAATAAGACGACAATCGGCATGCGCTTGAAGAGCGCCCAGGCATTCATTGCAATGTCCCACCCCAGGATGCCAGACCATGATTCGTATCGCGATCGTTGATGACCACGCCATGGTGCGTGCCGGCCTGCGGCAGTTCTTTGCCGACCAGGCGGACTTTGTCGTCACCGCAGAGGCGGCCACCGGACGCGAAGCCCTGGACATCGTGCGTCAGGGCGAGGTCGACGTGATCGTGATGGACATTGCCATGCCCGACCAGAGCGGCGTGGACGCACTGGCGGCCATCAAGGCGCGAGCGCCTGACCTGCCTGTGCTGATCCTGAGCGGGTTTCCGGAAGAACATTACGCGACCACCTTGCTGCGCCAGGGCGCCAGCGGCTACCTCAACAAGGACTGCGATCCGCAAGAGATCGTCAGAGCGATCCGCACCGTCTGTCGCGGGCGAAAGTACATCACGGCGGGCGTGGCCGAGCGGCTGGCCGATGGCCTGGGCAAGGACGCCGACAAGCCGTCTCACGAGTTGCTGTCCGAGCGCGAACTGCAGGTCTTTCTGCGTCTGGCCAGAGGCGAGACCGTGGGCCACATGGCCGACAGCCTCTCGCTGAGCATCAAGACGATCAGCACCTACCGAACCCGCGTGATGGAGAAAATGGACCTGGCCTCCAACAGCGACCTGACCTACTACGCGCTCAAGAACGGCCTGATTCAATGAGGTGCCCGAGGGCCCGGACCATCGAGTTCGCCAGCGGCCAGCTTGTTGCAGTATAGGATCAGGTCGTCAATGTCGTTGGACTTGTCGAACACCTGATCGGCACCCAGCTCCATGCACTTGCGGCGCATGTCCTGCGTGGCGTAGTTGCTCAGCACCACCAGCTTGCGCGCGGGGTTGGCGTGCCCCAGGGCCTGGAGCACGCCCAGGCCGGATCCGCTCTTGAGGAAGATGTCCACGATCACCAGGTCGAACACGTGCCCGGGCGTCGTGAGCCATTGCACGGCCGTGGCCTCGTCTTCGGCCGTGCCCATGATTTCGATGGACACGAGCTCTTCCAGTGTGGCAATCAGGTTGTCCCGAATGACTTTGCTGTCTTCGACGATGTAGGTCTTGATCGGGCGCATGGCGTGAGATGGAATGTCCTCAGGAGCTTGCAGTCTGGCAGGTCCGACCAGCGGCCACCATCGGCTGGAAGTGCGACTGCTTGCAGGACGTGTCCTACAAGCCCCCCTCGAAGTAGGGCAGCAAGGCCTTGGCCGCCTCGATGCGCAGGCTCAGCGCCACGGCATCGTTGTTCATCACCCCCAGCAGAAAGCCCCTGGGATCTGCGCTGACGCCTGACGGGCCGGGCGCGGTCCCAGCCTCGGGCGCGACCGACGCCACAGAGGCCGCCAGTCGGACCGCAGCGTGCTTGAAATCGTCCATGGGGATGCTGGACAAGCCGGCCAACAGGTCCGCCTGCCCCTCGACGTTGGGCGGGATGTCCAGCCAGGGCGTCTGGGCAAACACAGGTGCCAGGTCGGGCGCCACGAACGCGGACCATTGATCCGTGGGCAGTTGCTCGGCCGGCACCAGAGGGGCGTGCTGGATCTGTGGCGGCGTCTGCGCACTGAACGAGGGCATCAGGGTGATGCGCTCGGGCGAGATGTCTCGCAGGTAGTGCGCACGCAAGGCGGTCAGAAATTCAATGGCCTGCGCAACGGGCAAGGGTTCGGCCAGCGAGAACCAGAGCTGATAGGCATCGGTACCGGACACGGCAATGGCGGGGGCCGGCAGGCCCAGGTCGGTCTGCACGCCTTGCCACACGGCGGAGACCACGCGCCAGTCAGCAGGCCGAGCCAGCCCCAGGACCAGGGCCCGCACGCGGCCTTGGGCGTCGCACAAGCTGGGCACCTGGGGCTCGGCACCTTGACGGGCCGGGGCATCCATCAGGTACAGGCGGTGCAGCTCGGATGTCAGGCGGGTCATGGTGAGGTCCGGGGTGAAGGCGTGATGAAGTGGCAGTGTAGTGTTCTGCGTGGGAGCGCGGGGCTGGGGTCTGGGCTGAC
>DAORJC010000067.1:0-14250 GCA_035438885.1 Aquabacterium sp.
CTATGAAAGTCTATTACGACAAGGACGCTGACCTGAGCCTGATCAAGGGCAAGAATGTCGCCATCATCGGCTACGGCTCGCAAGGCCACGCCCACGCCCAGAACCTGCGCGACTCCGGTGTGAACGTCACCGTCGGTCTGCGCAAGGGTGGCGCTTCGTGGTCCAAGGTCGAAGCCGCCGGCATCAAGGTTGCTGAAGTCAACGACGCTGTCAAGAACGCTGACGTCGTGATGATCCTGTTGCCCGACGAGAACATCCCCGAGGTGTACAACAACAACGTCGCCCCCCACATCAAGCAAGGCGCCACGCTGGCCTTCGCCCACGGCTTCAACGTGCACTACAACCAGGTCATCCCCCGCGCTGACCTGGACGTGATCATGGTCGCCCCCAAGGGCCCAGGCCACACCGTGCGTTCCGAGTACCTCAAGGGTGGCGGTGTGCCTTCCCTGATCGCTGTGTACCAGGACAAGTCCGGCAAGGCCAAGGACATCGCTCTGTCCTACGCTGCGGCCAACGGCGGCACCAAGGGTGGCGTGATCGAGACCAACTTCCGTGAAGAGACCGAAACCGACCTGTTCGGCGAGCAAGCCGTTCTGTGCGGTGGCGCGGTTGAACTGGTGAAGATGGGCTTCGAGACGCTGACCGAAGCCGGTTACGCTCCGGAAATGGCTTACTTCGAGTGCCTGCACGAACTCAAGCTGATCGTGGACCTCATGTACGAAGGCGGCATCGCCAACATGAACTACTCGATCTCGAACAACGCCGAATACGGCGAGTACGTGACCGGTACGGAAGTGATCAACGAGAAGTCGCGCGAAGCCATGCGCAACGCTCTCAAGCGCATCCAGACCGGTGAATACGCCAAGATGTTCATCCTGGAAGGCAAGACCAACTATCCAAGCATGACGGCTCGTCGTCGCCTGAACGCGGTGCACCCGATCGAAGTGGTCGGCGAGCAACTGCGCGGCATGATGCCCTGGATCGCCAAGAACAAGCTGGTTGACCAATCCAAGAACTGATCCCACGGGCCTGAGTGATCAGGCCGGTTGACGATCCAGCAAACCGCCAGTGCCTTCGGGTCCTGGCGGTTTTTTCATGGGGGCGTGCCCATGGCACCTTGGGCGCCTGGGCTGCCTTTGGACAAGGCGGGCACGTGTTCCAGCAGCCAGCCCTCGCTGGGGCCGCTGCGGGCCTTGAAGAAGCGTGCCCAGCCCAGTGCGTTGTGGCCGTGGCTGTCGGTCTGCAACGGATCGGCGCCGCGCGCCAGCAGCCAGGCCATGGCCTCGACCTGCCCTCGACTGGCGGCCAGCATCAGGGGGCTCTCGCCCCGGCTGGCTTGGGCGCGTGCGTTCAGCGACAGACTGCGCGAGTAGAGCGTCTCCAGGCAGGGGATGCAGCCGCCCATGGCCGCCATGTGCACAGGCGTCCAGTCCCATCGGTTGACCACGTCCACGCGAGCGCCCGCCTGGAGCAGTCGCTCGAACACGGCGGCCTCGCCGAAGTAGGCGGCGCGCAGCAAGGCGGTGTCGCCGCGTTCGTTCACGCTGGTCTGGTCCGCAAAGTTCACGTCGGCGCCGTGTCGGAGCAGGATCTTGATCGTGCTCAATTTGCCGCGACTGGCCGCCAGCATCAGCACCGAGCTGCCGCTGTCACCGGTGGCGTTCGGGTCTGCGCCATTCTCGAGTGCCTGTTCGACCTGGTCGTCCTGGTCCTGATCGACCGCCTGCACCAGGGCTCGATCCAGTTTGCCCACACCCAGCAGGACCTGGCCCTGGCTGATCATGGCGGCCTTCCAGTTGAACCAGGCCTGTGTGGGGCCCTGTGGCAAGTGCTCTTCGGCCTTGGAGCTCACGCCCAGGCTGATCAGGGCCAGCAAGAGCCACAACACGCTGGTGCTGATGCGCTGACCCAGGGTGATGCCGGTTATGGGGAGGGTGTCTGCCCCTTCAGCGAGGACGCTGCCTTGTACGCCTGTGGCCTGGGCCTTGGTCAACCGCTCGATGACCCCGAGCGCCACGCCAGCGCCGGGGAAGGCGGGGGTGAGGCTCAAGACCTGCCCGGTCGGGGTCTTCAGGGTCACGCGGTGATGGGCCACGCTGGTCTGGTGGCCACTCTGGCTGCTGTACACCAGTTGGTGGCTCAGCGGGGCCACGCTGCGCGGTGGGAGGGCCTGCACGTTCGAGCGCAGGGCCGATGACCTGTCCAGCCACCATTCCTGTGGCTCGATCCGGATCAGCCAGCGACGTGTGCCCACGTGCAGCGCCAGACCAATCAGCAGCAAACTGGCCAGGCTCAGCGCACACCACGCCACGGCATCAGTCTGATCTTCGCCTCCGAATTGCCCTCGGGCGATCAACGGCAAGACCAGGCAGGGCAGCGCCAGCAAGGCGGTGAGCACTGGCTGAAAGGTCTGCTTGAAACTGGCCACCCATTGCCCTGGGGTGGAGCGGGTCTGCATCAGACCCTGGGGCACCGGCAGCGCCGGCTCATCGGTGAGGGTGTGCCCGCGTGCATCCCCGGGCGGTGAGATCGGAGACGCTCCAGGGTCTTGAGCGCGGGACAGTCGCACTTCGGTGGCGGGTCGAAGGTAGGCTTGAGCCGCCATCATGGCGGCTCGCCCCAGCAGGCCGACGCCGATCAGGGGGAACACCGCAGCGATCAGACCTTGGGGACTGGGCAGGGGGCTGTGGGCCCAGAAGCCCTCCGCGATCTGCACGCTCATCAGGGTCCAGACGGTCCCGAAGCTGGCGATGGCCGTGGCTTGCAGCAGGGGCATGTCTCGGGATGAGGGCCCGGAGGGCTCGGTGCCTGGCACGGAGGGGGTGTTCTGGGGCGGTTGGCGCCAGAGCGACACCCCTCGGAGCACACTCAGGCCGAGCAGGGGCAGCCACACGGCCAAGGGCAGCAAGGCCAGCCAGCGCGACCAGGGAACAGGCTGACCTTGCCATGCCTGGGTCAGTTGCGCGACCACCCGGCCGATGTCCGACATCATGGTCACGCCAGCGAGTGAGCCAGCACACACGAACAGATGAATGGTACCCAGGGTGCGTGCTGGAAGCTGATTCATGGGGCCTGGTCTTTGACTTGCCTGACCAGGGCCTGGATCTGGTGAACCACATCCCGGTCAAATTCTTGTTGAAGGACCACCGGGAAGGCGGCAGAAACGGAGCCAATGGCAATCGGGCGCAGGCGCTCGATCACGCGGTGGATGGTGCGCAGCAGTTCTGGCGACAAGGGGGGCTCCTCCTCGCCCGAAGTCGTGTCATGGGGCGGCAGATCCTGCGCCTTGATCACCTCTCGCACCATGGCGATCACGAACTGGTCCACGTAGGCCCGGGCCAGTGCACGCGTGTGTTCGATGAGTTTTTCCTGCATGTCCAGCACGGTGGGCAGAGGAATGTTGAGGTCCGCCATTTGCCGGCCGATGGCCCACAGGCTGGGGCTGAGCACTTCAAAGACGGGAGCCTGGGGTGCGACATCGGCCTGGGTTTGATCCGCGGCTGCTTCGTCCGGGGGCACCGGGCGGTACAGGCCATTGCGAACCATGCGCTCGATCTGTTCGGGTGTGGCGGTCTCGGACCAGTGCGCGGTGAGGTCGGTCAGTGACTTGAGCACGGGTTGCTCGACCTGGAAAAAGCCTCGGGAAAACATTTGCGCCAGCAGCGCATAGGGCGATGCGGCCGACCGGGGCACCTTGGCCAGCATGTCGCCAATGGCGTCCAGCCCGAACCCCAGGGCTCGCAACTCCCGGATCAACTCCAGTCGGGTCTGGTGACGACGGCCATACAGCGCCAGACGTCCCTGGAGCACCGGCGGCTCCAGCAGGTTGGAGGTCTGATAGGCGCGGATGTTGCGCACGGTGACGCCAGTGGCGGCCGCCAGTTCGTCGACGGTCATGTGGGCCGCGACTCGGGGAGGGATATCGGACATCAAACGTGTGGCAGGCACAAACATCTCGAATGATACCGATCCCTCATGGTTTTGACGGTTGCGCCGATCTGTATCATGGTGTGACAATAAGACACTTGTCTTGTAATGAAACTTGGTATGTCACCGATGACTTCTTATTGTTCGTTTCTTCAGACGATGCAGCGCTGGGCCCGGCTGTCTGTCCTGGCGGGCGCGCTTGGTGTGCTGGCCTGCCCGGCGCAGGCCAAGGTGGTGGCAGGCATCAATGTCAGCGAGACCGTGACCCTGGGTGAATCCACCCTGGTGCTCAATGGCGCCGGCATGAGGGCGGTGGCCATGTTCAGGGCGTATGTGGTGGGCTTGTACTTGCCGCGCAAAGGACAGGATGCCAATGCGGTGATTGCCATGAGTGGCCCCAAGCGTCTGCACCTGGTGTTGATGCGTGATCTCGAGGGTGAAGATCTGGGCAAAGCCTTCGAGCGCGGTGTGTTGGACAACCTGACGCAGGCCGAGGCCACCACGCTGTCATCGCGCCTGGCGACGTTTGACCGCGCGGTCAAGAGCCTGGGCGAGGTGCCCAAGGGCACGGTGATCCTGCTGGATTACGTGCCAGGTCAGGGCACACGTTTTCAGGTCAATGGCCGGGCCGTGGGGCAGGTCATCCCGGGTGAGGATTTTTATCGCTCGCTGATGCTGATCTGGTTGGGCGAGCGCCCCGTGGGCAGTTACCTCAAGCGAGAACTGTTGGGCGCCCAGTCCTGAGCCAGCCCGCTCAGGTCAGCACTTCAGGCCCATGTGCAGGGCCACGACGCCGCCGGTCATGTTGTGCACATCGACGTGGCCAAAGCCTGCGTCCTTCATCATGCCCTTAAGGGTGGCCTGGTCGGGGTGCATGCGGATGGATTCGGCCAGGTAGCGGTAGCTGTCCTCGTCGTTGGCCACGACCTTGCCGATCTTGGGCAGGAGCTTGAAGCTGTACCAGTCGTAGGCTTTCTCCAGGGGCTTGGCCACCTTGGAGAACTCCAGCACCAGCAGGCGGCCACCGGGCTTGAGCACACGGCACATTTCCTTGAGCGCAGCATCCTTGTGCGTCATGTTGCGCAGGCCAAAGGCCACCGTCACGATGTCGAACGTGTCGGCCGGGAAGGGCAGGTGCTCGGCATCGCAGATGGTGGTGGGCAACATCACGCCATGGTTGAGCAGGCGGTCGCGACCGGTGCTGAGCATGGCTTCGTTGATGTCCGTGTGGACCACGGTGCCCCGGGGGCCGACCCGTTTGGCAAAGGCCATGGCCAGGTCGCCGGTGCCGCCGGCGATGTCCAGGACCTGGTGGCCTTCGCGCACGCCGCTGGCGGCGATGGTGTAGGCCTTCCAGAGGCGATGCAGGCCCATCGACATCAGGTCGTTCATGACGTCGTATTTGCCGGCCACGGAGTCAAAGACGCCGCGCACGCGCGAGGCCTTCTGTTTTTCGTCGACGGTTTCAAAACCGAAGTGGGTTGAGCTCATGGGTGCGATCTTAGCGCCTGTTGTCAGGCTTGGTCAGGGTTTCCCATTGCGCGGGCGCAGGCCATGGCGCTGGACCAGGCCCATTGGAAGTTGTAGCCACCCAGCCAGCCGGTCACATCGACCACCTCGCCGATGAAGTACAGCCCCGGTTGCCGCTTGCTCTCCATGGTCTGGGAGCTCAGCTCTCGGGTGTCCACACCGCCTGCGGTGACCTCGGCCTTGGCATAACCTTCGGTGCCCACCGGGGTGACCTGCCAGGCATTGATCGATTGCCCCAGCAGTTCCAGGTCCTTGTCCCGGGCCTCGGCGGCTGGCAGGTCGTCTCGCAGGTGGGGCAGTTGTTGTTCGCGCACATCCTGCAGCCAGGCCTGGGCCAGGCGCTGCGGCACGGTCTCGGGCAGTACATCACGCCAGACGGTGGAGAGCTGACGCTTGCTGCCTTGCTTGGCCTGTTTGAGGTCCTGTGACAAGGTCAGACCGGGTGCCAGGTTCAGGGTCAGGGGCAGCCCTTCGGTCCAGTAACTGGAGATCTGCAGGATGGCGGGGCCACTGAGGCCGCGGTGGGTGAACAGCAGGTCCTCGTCAAAATGAACAGGCCTGGCCTTGCCCTTGCCGCCCGGTGGCGGCGGGGTGACCGAGACCGTCACCGGCAGGGCCACGCCGGACATGGCGGACCAGCGAGCCCAGGTGCTCGCGTCAAAGGTCAGGGGGACCAGTGCCGGGCGCAGCGGCACGATGCGGTGCCCGAAGCGGGCCGCCAGACGCTGGCCAAAGTCAGTCGCGCCAATCTTGGGGATGGACAGGCCGCCCGTGGCGATCACAACGTGGTGGGCCGCTACCACGCCGCGTTCGGTGTCCAGCTCAAAACGGTGGGGCAGGCCCTCGACCGCGCGGACCTGGGCCACACTGCACGGCTGCCAGCGCTCGACCTGGCCCTTGGTGCACTCGGCCAGGAGCAGGTCGATCAGTTGCTGGCTGCTGTGGTCACAGAACAGCTGGCCTTTGTGTTTTTCGTGAAAGGCAATGCCGTGCGACCTGACCAGGTTGATGAAGTCGGCGCTGGTGTACTGGGCCAGGGCTGAGCGGCAGAAGTGCGGGTTCTCGCCCAGGTAGTTGGCCGGGGTGGCTTCACGGTTGGTGAAATTGCTGCGGCCCCCACCCGAGATGCGAATTTTTTCGGCGACCTTGGCCGCATGGTCGATCAGCAGGACCTTCAAGCCCCTCTGGCCGGCGGCGCCTGCGCAAAACAGGCCGGCAGCACCGGCGCCAATGACGGCAACATCAACAGTGATCATGGGGGCAACGTGAGGGCGGGCAGGCGCGGCGGTCAGCGTGTGGGGCGGGCCAGAGGCCGGGTGGTCAGCACCTGGAATTGTCCATCAGCGGTGAGCCCCCCATTGACGGCGCAGTTGCTACCTTGTGCCTGGGCCTCGGTCAGCGCTTCTCCGGCGCGGTGGATGGCATCCTCCAGGGATTCGCTCTCGAGCACCTGAACCACGCCAAAGCTCAGCGCCACCGGGCGACGGTTGCTGTCGGCCTGTTTGTGAGTCACCTGACGCGCCATGCGCTCGACCACATGCATGGCGTCCGCAGCGGTCGTGTCCGGCAGCAACACCACGAACTGGTCGCCACCGATGCGGCCGATCAGGTCGCGACCGCGCAGCATGGTTCGGGCCACGCTGGAGACCAGCCGCAGTGCTGAATCGCCTGCGGCATGGCCGTACTGATCGTTGATGCTTTTGAACTGGTCGATCTCAAAGAGCAGCAGCGCACATGCGCCCGGGGCTGACAGACGCACGGTCTGGCGTGCTGTTTCCAGGAAGTGCACACGGTTGGGCAACTGCGTGAGCATGTCCAGGTCGATCATCAGGCGCAACTGACGTTGGGATTCGCGCAGGTCCTGCTCGGTGCGCTCGTAGGTCAGCATCAAGCCCATGTAGACGGCCAGCAGCACGCCCACGGTCAGCACCAGAACCAGCGCAGGTTGCTGGGAGAGAAGCTCAGGCTGGATCGTGGGCTGCCCCAGATGCTCCAGCCCTCCCATGAGCCGGGGGATCTGCACCACGGCACCGGTGGCAAAGAACAGCGCCAAGGACTTGATGTGAGGGCTGAGGCGGCGTTCCGGCATGGACAGCACCATCAGTGCGGCGTAGCCGTAGCAGGCGATGCTGCCGATGGTGAATCCGGCGATCCGCGCCGCGACATCATCCGGGTAGAGCGTTTTTGCCGCCAGCCACAACACAAAGGCTGTGCCCAGGATGGCGCGGTCCACCCAGGCGGGGGTCAGCATTTCCGAGCGGACGTAAAAGCTGCGCAGGCCCGTCAGCATCGTGATGGGCCACTGCAGCGCCAGCAGCACGGACAGGGCCAGCAAGATGGGCATCTGAGGGTAGAAAACCAGGCAGACGGCGCTGCCCAGGTTGAACCACTGCGCCCAGACCCACCACCAGAAGCCGCGGTAAGTTCGCTGCGTCATGCCGACGTAGGTCAGGATGGAGGCGGCCGCCAGCATCACCACCGTCACGGTGACGTACAGTGTCTGCGCGTGCAAGGGCCCCAACGTGAACATCAGTTCAATCTAATCCAGAAAGTCAAGCACAATCGTCCAAAAGCGCGTCAATGCGCCCGGTGGAATGGATTGTGATGCGATTCACGGCCCTTGCCCACTGGATCAATCGCGTACCTCACCATGTTGTTTTTTGGAGCACCTCTCATGTCGATGGATGTTGTGGATTACGAAATCAAGGGCAGTGAAATGCAGTTTGTCGAGGTCGAACTGGACCCCGGTGAAGCGGCCATTGGTGAGGCTGGCAGCATGATGTTCATGGATGCAGATGTCGGCATGGACACGGTTTTTGGTGACGGCTCCAAGCAGGAGGGTGGTTTCTTCGGCAAGCTGATGGGGGCGGGCAAGCGTCTGGTCACCGGTGAGTCACTCTTCACCACCGTCTACACCAACCAGGGGTCGGGCAAAAAGCGGGTGGCGTTTGCCGCGCCTTATCCTGGCAAGATCATCCCCATGGATCTGCGCCAGTTGGGTGGCACGCTGATCTGCCAGAAGGACGCGTTCTTGTGCGCAGCGCGCGGCGTGTCCCTGGGCATTGCCTTGCAACGCAAGCTGGGCACCGGCTTTTTCGGTGGCGAAGGCTTCATCATGCAGAAGCTCGAAGGTGATGGCATGGCCTTCGTGCACGCGGGCGGTACGCTGGTCAAGCGTGAACTCAAGGCGGGCGAGGTCCTCATGGTGGACACCGGGTGCGTGGTGGCCTACACCCCGGGCGTGGACTTTGACATCCAGTTCGTGGGCAAGATCAAGACGGCACTGTTTGGCGGGGAGGGCCTGTTCCTGGCTCGCCTGTCCGGCCCGGGCACCATCTGGCTGCAAAGCCTGCCGTTCTCGCGACTGGCCTCGCGCATCTTTGCTGCCGCGCCACAACGAGGTGGCGCACGTGAAGAGGGCTCCCTGCTGGGTGGTCTGGCCGGCGGCGCCGTGGGCGGTGGCTTGCTGGGTGGCCTGCTCGGTGGAGACAACGAATGACCCTTGTTGTGCCTCCCCCGTTTGATGGGCGTGCACGCGTACACTGCGCGCCTTGATTCCAGGTGAAGAAAAATTGAACCAGAGCAGTGATCTGCAGGTGCAGTCGCGCCTGAAAACGGCGTTGTCGGCGGCGGCCCTTTTGTTGATGGGCGGCGCCGGAGTGGCCATGGGCTGGCTCTGGTCGTCTCCCGGGACCCAGGCGCCTGAGCCTGTTTCTGCGGCCGCTTCGGCTGCCCAGGGCACCAGGGGCGCGCCCATCTTTG
Organism: Aquabacterium sp.; assembly: GCA_035438885.1. Taxonomy (GTDB): domain Bacteria; phylum Pseudomonadota; class Gammaproteobacteria; order Burkholderiales; family Burkholderiaceae_C; genus Aquabacterium. Next base: position 9,220 of record DAORJC010000067.1, read on the forward strand.
TGCTCAATTCGCTGGATGCAAACCTGAGCATCGTCGACCCCGTGACCTTTGAGGAGTTGCGCCGCGTGCCCACGGGCAAGGAGCCTCACCACCTGTACCTGGCACCGGATGAAAAATCCCTGCTGGTGGCCAACGCGTTGAGCGATTCGATTTCTCTGTTTGATCCTCGCACGGGGGATCCTCAGCAGGTGGTCACCGGCATTGCCGATCCGTACCACCTGCGGTTCTCGCCGGACATGAAGTGGTTCGTCACCGCCGCCAATCGACTCAACCATGTCGACATCTACCAGGTTTCCCGACAGCCGGAATCGGGTTTGAAGTTTGTGCTGATCAAGCGCATCCCCACCGAAAAGACGCCCAGCCACATCGCCATCGATGCCAAAAGCACGGTGGCGTTCGTCACCATGCAAGACAGCGATGAGCTCATCGCCATCGACCTGGCCAAGCAGGAGCCGCGCTGGAAGATCCCGGTGGGCAAGACGCCAGCCGACGTCTACCTGGCCGACAACGACCGCTTGCTGCTGGTGGCGCTGACGGGCGACAAGTTTGTGGAGGTCTACAACGTGACCGGCCCCAAGCCGGTCCTGACCAAGCGCATCGAGACCGGTGATGGCGCGCATGCCTTTCGTGCCTGGGGTGACCGGCGCCATGTGCTCCTGAGCAACCGCGTGGCCAACACCATCAGCAAGATCGACCTGCAGACCTTGGCGGTGGTGGCCAGTTATCCTGCGCCCGGTGGCCCCGATTGCATGGACCTGCTGGCCGATGGCAAGACCATCCTGGTCACCTCGCGCTGGGCGCGCAAGCTCACCTTCATCGACACGGTCGAGAAGAAGGTGATTCGACAAGTCCCGGTGGGGCGCTCGCCGCACGGGGTATGGACGCTGGACCATGCGCCGCGTTGAAGGGTCATGGTGGCGAGCCGGGTGCCTGGGCCTGCTGGCGTGGCTCGCTCCGTCGCTGACGCATGCGGCGCCGGCGGCACCTGCTGAGCCCGCATGCACCCGACCGGTCTACCTGACCTTTGACACCGGACACATGGGGGTGGCCCCCCTGATCCGCGAGGTGCTGGATCGTCAGCAGGTCAAGGCGACCTTTTTCCTGGCCAATGAGCGGACGCAGGCGGTGGGTTCACGGCCGGCAGGGGCTTCGCTGGACGCGCACTGGGCGCCCTGGTGGAAGTCACTGGCCCAGGCCGGGCATGACTTCGGCTCTCACACCTGGGACCACGTGGTCTACAAGGGTGATCGCCCCGAGGGCTTTGCCATGGTCCCCACGGCGGGTGAGCGTGCCGGACAGCGATTGCTGCTGACCCCACCCCAGTATTGCGCGCAACTGCAGCGCAGTGCCGCACGCTTTGAAGCCATGACCGGGCAGCCCATGCGGGCCCTCTTCCGTGCCCCAGGCGGCAAGACCTCTGCCAAGCTGCTGCAAGAGGCCAGGCGGTGCGGCTGGCACCATGTGCCCTGGACACCGGCGGGCTTTCTGGGTGACGAGCTGCCCAGCGCCGCGTACCCCAACCGGGCCCTGCTGGCACAGTCCTTGAGGCGCATTCGTGAGGGCGACATCCTGCTGGCTCACCTGGGCATCTGGTCTCGCCAGGACGCCTGGGCGCCGGCGGTGCTGGAGCCCTTGATCACGGGTCTGAAGGCCCGTGGACTCTGTTTTGCGACCCTCAGAGACCACCCCGGTTACCGCGCGGTGGGCCAGGCACCGCAGTCGCGGAACTGAGCCTTGTCAGGACCTTGCCATGCTTGATGCCTTGTTGAACCTGATCTCCAACGGGTTTGGTGATGCCCAGCAATGGCTGTTCGAGTCGGTGTTTCAGCCGCTGCTGTTTGCGCTGGGGATGGGCCAGTTCCTGGAAGATGGCTTTGTGGCGACCGGCTGGTTGCTGGTGGGCTTGCTGCAACTGGCTGTCATGGTGGTGGTGTTTGGCGCCTTCGAGCGCTGGCGCCCGGTCGAGGCGGTGCGCGACCGCGCGGCCGTGCGGGTGGACATGATCTACACCTTCATCCATCGCCTGGGCGTGTTCCGGGTGGCGCTGTTTTTCCTGGTTGAACCCCTGGTTGACGCGGTGTTTGGCTGGGCGCGAGTGCAAGGTGTCGATGGGATTCACCTGGACGCGCTGGTGGCTCACTGGCAACCCGGTGTGACCGATGCAGCCTGGTTCAGCCTCGTGTTGTACCTGCTGGTGTTCGACTTTGTCGATTACTGGATTCACCGGGGACAGCATGGCCTGAACCGCTGGTGGGCCTTGCATGCCCTGCACCACAGCCAGCGCCAGATGACGATGTGGAGCGACAACCGCAACCACCTGCTCGATGACCTGCTGCGCGACCTGATCATGGTGGTGATCGCCCGCCTGATCGGTGTGCCGCCGGGGCAGTTTGTGGCGGTGGTGGCTTTCACGCAGTTGGTCGAAAGCCTGTCGCATGCCAACACCCGTGTGGCCCTGGGTCCCTGGCTGGACAAGGTCCTGGTGGGGCCGCGCTTTCACCGGGTTCACCACGGCATCGGCATCGGGCATGAATCGAAGGGGCCGGGCAGCCTGGGTGGATGCAACTACGCGGTGCTGTTCCCGGTCTGGGACCTGCTGTTCGGCACGGCCAATTACCATGATGCCGTCGAGCCCACCGGCATCCGTGATCAACTGCCCGAGCACGGTGCGCGCGATTACGGACGCGGATTCTGGGCTCAGCAGTGGTTGGGCCTGCGCCGCCTGCTGGGGCGCTCACCCTCCCGTGTACCCCGCCGCACCCCGTGACGGGCACCGATCAACCTGAACCTGGAACCCCATGACCGGACTGATCATCATTGGCGACGAGATCCTCAGTGGTCGTCGTCAGGACAAGCACTTGAGCAAGGCCATCGAACTGCTGGGCGAGCGGGGCATGGCCGTCTCGTGGGCCCGGTATGTGGGTGACGATCCGGATCGGATCACCGCAGACATTCGCCACGCCATCGATTCGGGTGATGTGGTGTTTTCCTTTGGCGGCATTGGCGCCACGCCGGACGATCACACCCGTGCCTGCGCCGCACGAGCGTTGGGCCAACCGCTGGCCTTGCACCCCCAGGCCAAACCGTTGATCCTGGCGCGCTGCCAGCAAATTGCGCAGCAAGAGGGGCAGGACTTTGATCCCGAGTCGGCTGACACCCAGCGTCGCCTGCAGATGGGGCATTTTCCGGTGGGGTCTGAAATCATCCCCAACCCCTACAACCAGATCCCTGGCTTCTCAATCCTGGGGCGGGTGCATTTTGTGCCCGGCTTTCCGGTCATGGCCTGGCCCATGATGGCCTGGGTGCTGGACGAACGACATGCCGACCTTCACGGCACGCAGCCGGTCAAGGAGCGCGCGGTGGTGGTGCACGGGGCTATCGAGTCCGTGCTGACGCCGCTCATGATCGAGATCGAAGCTCGCTTTGAGGGCGTCAAGGTGTTCAGCCTGCCCAGTGTCGACCACCCTGTCCATGGTCGCCATATCGAACTGGGGGTCAAAGGGCTGGCCGAGCGCGTGGATCCAGCATTTGAGTGGATGCTGGCGGAATTGAATCAAATTGGTGCATCGATTGGCACTGAAATGGTGCGAATCATTGGCGCACAACGATGATGCACTCTTTTGGTGTGAATGTGGGGCCTCAGCTAGGCTGGGGCTCCCTTGTGACGATGCGGTGCACAAGCCTGTTGCGTGATGGTGCACAGTCTTGGGCGCCGTGGGCGCGCAGTTTTCAGGGTCGGCACGGATTTCGCTATTACACTTGCGCGCTGTTTCTGATCTGAACTCAGATCGTTTCCGTTTTTTTGCATACCCAGCCTTCTCTCTAGGAGCACCTGATGGCCAACAAGACTGTCGCCGACGTGATGAAAATGGTGAAGGACAACGAAATCAAGTTCGTTGACTTCCGCTTCACTGACACTCGCGGCAAAGAGCACCACACCACGGTGCCCGTTTCGCATTTCGACGAAGAAAAGTTCATCTCGGGCCACGCCTTCGACGGTTCGTCGATCGGCGGCTGGAAGGGCATTGAAGCCTCCGACATGCAGTTGATGCCTGACCCCAACACGGCCAACATCGACCCGTTCTTCGAAGAGCCCACCCTGATCCTGACCTGTGACGTGGTCGAGCCTCACGACGGCAAGGCCTACGAGCGCGATCCTCGCTCGCTGGCCAAGCGTGCTGAAGCCTACCTGAAGGCCTCCGGTCTGGGCGACACCGCTTACTTCGGTCCTGAGCCAGAATTCTTCATCTTTGACTCGGTTCGCTGGGGCAACGAGATGGGCGGCAGCTTCTTCAAGATCGAATCTGAAGAAGGCGCCTGGAACACCGGCAAGGAATACGAGCACGGCAACTCCGGCTACCGTCCCACCGTCAAGGGCGGCTACTTCCCCGTGCCTCCCGTGGACTCGGGTCAGGACATGCGCTCGGAAATGTGCCTGATCCTCGAATCGCTGGGCATTCCCGTTGAAGTGCACCACCACGAAGTGGCCAACGCAGGCCAGATGGAAATCGGCACGCGTTTCTCCACCCTGACCGAACGCGCTGACTGGCTGCAACTGCAGAAGTACGTGATCGTGAACGTGGCCCATGCCTACGGCAAGACCGCCACCTTCATGCCCAAGCCCATCGTGGGCGACAACGGTTCGGGCATGCACGTTCACCAGTCCATCTGGAAAGACGGCAAGAACCTGTTCGCTGGCGACGGCTACGCCGGTCTGAGCGAATTCGCGCTGTACTACATCGGCGGCATCATCAAGCACGCCCGTGCCCTGAACGCCATCACCAACCCTGGTACGAACTCGTACAAGCGTCTGGTGCCTGGTTTCGAAGCTCCTGTGAAGCTGGCCTACTCGGCCAAGAACCGCTCGGCCTCGATCCGCATTCCTCACGTGGCCAACCCCAAGGGTCGTCGCATCGAGGCTCGTTTCCCCGATCCTTCGGCCAACCCCTACCTGGCCTTCTCGGCCCTGATGATGGCTGGTCTGGACGGCGTGGAAAACAAGATCCATCCGGGCGAAGCCGCCACGAAGGA
>DAORJC010000068.1:0-14194 GCA_035438885.1 Aquabacterium sp.
CGTGTACCTGGATCCGCCCAGCCTGGACCTGTGGCCCAACGTGCACTGGGCGCCTGACTACAACAAGTCCAAGCGCGTGGACCTGAACACCCTGACCAAGGCCGAAGTGGCCAGTTGGACACCCGGCCAGACCCTGCTGCTCAACGGCAAGATGCTGACCGGCCGTGATGCGGCGCACAAGCGCATCCAGGACATGCTGGCCAAGGGCGAAAAGCTGCCCGTGGACTTCACCAACCGCGTCATTTACTACGTGGGCCCCGTGGACCCCGTGCGCGACGAAGTGGTCGGCCCCGCAGGCCCCACCACGGCCACCCGCATGGACGGCTTCACCGACATGATGCTGGAGAAGACCGGCCTGATCTCCATGATCGGCAAGGCCGAGCGAGGCCCCGTCGCCATCGAGTCCATCAAGAAGCACAAGTCGGCTTACCTGATGGCCGTGGGCGGCTCGGCCTACCTGGTTTCCAAGGCCATCAAGGCGGCCAAGGTCGTCGGCTTTGAGGACCTGGGGATGGAAGCCATCTACGAGTTCGACGTGGTCGACATGCCGGTGACCGTGGCCGTGGACAGTGGCGGCACCAGCGCCCACATTGAAGGTCCCAAGACCTGGCAGGCCAAGATCGGCAAGATTCCAGTGAAAGTGGCCTGATTGTCCTCAGGTGTCTGAGCCCTCGCCCCGACAGGCCCTCCAGCCTCTCGGGGCTTTTTCTTGCATGATGTGCCCGCATGAAGAACCCCTACTTCAACCCGAACAAGACGCATCACCGCCCCGATGGCTTCCAGAACAACTACCTGTCGTTCCGGGGCAAGCGCTGGCATGAGGTGCTCCGCTGGCGCTGGCAGGCCTGGCGGGCCGGTCACCCGCGCCCCATGAGTCAGCCCACCCCCATCGTGGCGCCGGAGCTGGATTTCATCCACGCCAATGCCTGCGCGGGGCTGAGCATGCAACCGGCCATGACCTGGATCGGGCACATCACGGTGCTGGCACAAGTGGGCGGGCTCAACATCCTGACCGACCCGGTGTTCTCCGAGCGCTGCTTTCCGGTGCAATGGGCCGGCCCCCTGCGCCAGACGCCGCCGGGCATGAGCCTGGCGCAGTTGCCGCGCATCGATGTGGTGCTGCTCTCGCACAACCATTACGACCACATGGACGAGGCCTCGCTGGTCACGCTGGCCGCGCAGGCCGGTGGGCCGCCCCTGTTCATCACCCCGCTGGGCCACAAGCACTGGTTTGCGCGGCGGGGCATTCACCACGTGGTCGAGCTGGACTGGTGGGACACCCATGTGCTGCCTGCCACCGAACGCTCGCTGCGCATTCCCGTGACGCTGACGCCGGCGCAACACTGGTCGGCCCGCACCGCCACCGATGCGATGCGCAGCCTGTGGGGGGGTTACGCGGTGCTGTCGCCCGATTGCCACTGGTTCTTTGCCGGTGACACAGCCTACTCGAAGGATTTTTTCGACATCCGCCAGCACTTTGCGCGTGAGCACACGCCCGACCAGGGCGGTGGTTTTGACATTGCCCTGCTGCCCATCGGCGCGTACGAGCCACGCTGGTTCATGAAGGACCAGCACGTGAACCCGGAAGAATCCGTGCAGATCTTCAAGGACATCGGCTGCCAGCGGGCCTTTGCCGTGCATTGGGGCACCTTTCAGTTGACCGACGAGGCCCTGGACGAGCCACCCCGTGCACTGGCACGCGCACTGCACGCGCAAGGCATGACGTCCGAGCAATTCCAGGTCCTGGCCATCGGGCAGACCCTGCGGGTGCCGCCCAGACGGCGCTGATACAGTCGGTGCAACTTCGGAGACCTCATGTCTGCAACACAAGCCCCACTCGCCGAGCACAACAACCTGTACCTCCAGGGGCCCTTTGCCCCAGTCCAGAAAGAAGTCACCGAGACGGCCTTGACCGTGCAGGGCCAGTTGCCGCCCGAATTGAACGGGGTGTATGCCCGCATTGGCCCCAACCCGCTGAAGGCACCTGCCAAGCCCGAGAAGTACCACTGGTTCACCGGCGATGGCATGGTGCACGGGGTGCGACTGGAGGGCGGCCAGGCCCAGTGGTACCGCAACCGCTGGATTGGCAGCAAGAGCGTCCAGAAGGCGCTGCAGCGCCCCACGTTGCCTGGCGACACGCGGGGCGTCTTTGACACCGTCAACACCAATGTGTTTGCCCACGCGGGGCGCATCTGGGCCTCGGTCGAAGCCGGCCCCATGCCGGTGCAGCTCGATGCCGAGCTCAATTCGGTCAAACATGGCCTGCCAGGCTTCACGCTGTCATTGCCGTTCTCGGCCCACCCGCACCGGGACCCAGTCAGTGGCGACCTGCATGCGGTCTGCTACGACGCCATCCAGCACCGGCAGGTGTTTTACGTGCGCGTGGACACCGAGGGCGAGATCGACAAGGTGGTGCGCAGCACGGCCCCATGATTCACGACTGCGCCATCACCCGCAGCAAGGTCATGGTGCTGGACCTGCCGGTCACGTTCTCGTGGAAAGAGTTGCTGATCAAACGGGCCGGCTTCCCCTACATCTGGAACGCCAAACACCCGGCCCGTGTGGGCGTGCTCTCGCGCGAGGCCGCCACCGACAACGACGTGCGCTGGTACGACGTCGACCCCTGTTTTGTGTTCCACACCTGCAATGCCTATGACACGCCGGACGGTGGCGTGATCATGGACGTGGTGGTGCACCGAGACATGTTCAACCAGTCGCGCGTGGGCCCGGAAGCCGACACGCAGCCTCGGTTCGAGCGCTGGACCCTGCCCGCTCAGGGTCGTCGTGTGGAGCGCCAGGTGATCTGCGAGCGCGCCCAGGAGTTCCCCCGGCTGGACGAGCGCCTGGTGGGGCAGCCTTACCGCTTTGCCTACGCTGTGGAATTCAGTGTGGACGCCTCGGGTGGGCAGTCTCTGCTCAAACATGACCTGGAGACGAGAACCACCACCGAGCACCGCTTTGCCTCAGACCTCAAGCCCGGTGAGTTCGTGTTTGTGCCCAAGTCAGCCGATGCGGCTGAGGACGAAGGCTGGATGGTGGGCCTGGTCTACAACCTGAGCACCCAATGCGGCGAGCTGCATGTGATCAATGCCCAGGACATGACGGCGCCCGCGCAGGCCGTGGTGAAACTGCCGGCGCAAGTGCCCATGGGTTTTCATGGGAACTGGATCGCCGACGGCGCGCTTCACCCTTGAGCGGGCCTTGGGTAACGCGCCTTCATCAGGCCAAGCCCCACCACGCCACAGAGCGCCAACCAGATTGCATCTGGCTCTGGCACTGGTGCGGTCATGCCATTGCCCAAGACTTTGAGATTCATGCTGACACTGGCCAGCATGACTTTTGCACTGGGATTGGTCATGTAGATCGACCAAGCCTTGGACTGCTCTTCAAGATCATCCGGGCCTGGCAGCATGAGGCTGCTGCCCTCAACACCGACCGGAAAACCGTACTCACCAATCACGGATGGGACCCAGCGACCGAACCCGGTGGTCGCCACCGCCTTGACCTTGTCCTTGAAGGCGAAACTGCCATAGGTCACACCATCGTTGAACGACCCCTGAATGGACAGCGTCGCTTCAGCCTGACCGTATTCATTGGAGCACGGCCCCAGCATGGCCGCCTCGTCGTCCACGAGGAAGGCCGGTCCGCATTGACTGTTGCCCACAGCGACCTTGGCTTGAGCATTGGCTGTGATGTGCAACAAGGTTTTCGCAGACAACTCCAGGCCCATGCCTGCAGACGGAGAGAGGAGGCTATTGGCGACAAAACCGAAGGTCGTCGCATGCCCCCATGCATCCGCGCTGGCGGAGATGCCGGAATCTCGAATGCTCAGGGCCGACCGAAAATCCTGCGTGGGGGTGTTGGCCGTCAGGTTGAATGCGCGCTCAACCCCTTCCGAGGCAGGCGTCCAAGTCTGAATGGCGGCGACTTCTTCGCCCTGACTGTACAGAGTCGTGAAGAGATCAATTGAAGCGTTCTGGTCAGGTGAGCTCAAGAACCTGAACGATGGCGCGATCCCATCGCTGGGATCCAGATCGATCAGAGTGAACGTCATGTCGCCAATCGAGGCAGACGCCGATGTGTAGGCCATGGCGCCAGAGGCCAGGCAGGACATCACGGAAGCCAACAGGCTCAGTTTTAGCTTCGCGCACATCGCAAATCCCCATTTTTAGATGGGTGGATGGTAGTGCAAAAGCAAGCCGCTCAGGAGCAGGGGATCCCCTGGATGGAGGATCCCCACCTTGATCGAGTGTCAGACGGTGTCAGTGCACCACCCGGGAAAACTCGAATTCCCCGGAGTCACCCACATCCACCGGCACCACGTCCTTGGGGCCGAACTTGCCCTGGAGGATGAGTTTGGCCACCGGGTTCTCGATGCGCTGCTGGATGGCACGCTTGAGCGGACGGGCACCAAAGGCCGGGTCGAAGCCAACCTTGGCCAACTCGGCCAGGGCCTCAGGGGTCACGTCCAGGCGCATGTCCATCTTGGCCAGGCGCTCTTCCAGGCCCTTGAGCTGGATCCGGGCAATCGACGCAATGTTGGCCTGGTCCAGGGCGTGGAACACCACCACCTCGTCGATCCGGTTGATGAACTCGGGGCGGAAGTGTTGCTTGACCTCGACCCACACCGCGGCCTTGATGTCCTCGGCAGGCTCGCCCGCCATCTGCATGATGTGCTGTGAACCCAGGTTGGAGGTCATCACGATCACGGTGTTCTTGAAGTCCACGGTGCGGCCCTGGCCATCGGTCAGGCGACCGTCGTCCAGCACCTGCAGCAGCACGTTGAAGACATCCGGATGGGCCTTCTCGACCTCATCGAGCAGCACCACGCTGTAAGGCTTGCGGCGCACGGCCTCGGTCAGCGTGCCGCCTTCTTCGTAACCCACATAGCCCGGCGGCGCGCCGATCAGGCGGCTCACCGAGTGCTTCTCCATGAACTCGCTCATGTCGATGCGGATCAGGTGATCCTCGCTGTCGAACAGGAAGCCAGCCAGCGCCTTGCACAGCTCGGTCTTGCCCACGCCTGTGGGGCCCAGGAACAAGAAGGAGCCATAAGGGCGGTTGGGGTCTGACAGACCGGCCCGTGAGCGACGGATGGCATCGGACACCGCCACGATGGCTTCTTGCTGGCCCACCACCCGGTCATGCAGCTTGTCTTCCATGGCCAGCAGCTTGTCACGCTCGCCCTGCATCAACTTGGACACGGGAATGCCGGTGGCACGCGCCACGACCTCGGCGATTTCCTCGGCGCCCACCTGGGTGCGCAACAAGGTAGGGCGCCCGGCCGTGCCGCCCTTGCCCTTGGCCGTTTCCTTGTCCTGGGCTTCCTTCAGGCGCTTTTCCAGCTCAGGCAGCTTGCCGTATTGCAGCTCGGCCACCTGGTTGAAGTCGCCCTTGCGGGTCAGCTCCTCGATCCGCTGGCGCAGCTTGTCGATCTCTTCGCGCACGCTCTGGCTGCCCAGGGCCTGGGCTTTTTCGGCCTTCCAGATCTCGTCCAGGTCGGCGATTTCCTTTTGCAGCTTGGCGATCTCTTCGTTGATCAGCTCGTGGCGCTTTTGAGAGGCCTCGTCCTTCTCGCGCTTGACGGCTTCACGCTCGATCTGCAACTGGATCATGCGGCGGTCCAGGCGGTCCATGACCTCGGGCTTGGAGTCCAGCTCGATCTTGATCTTGGCTGCGGCTTCGTCGATCAGGTCGATGGCCTTGTCCGGCAGGAAGCGGTCGGTGATGTAGCGGTTGGACAGCTCGGCCGCAGCCACGATGGCCGGGTCGGTGATGTCCACGCCATGGTGCACCTCGTACTTTTCCTGCAGGCCGCGCAGGATGGCGATGGTGGCCTCCACCGATGGCTCGTCCACCAGGACCTTCTGGAAGCGGCGCTCCAGGGCGGCGTCCTTCTCGATGTACTTGCGGTACTCGTCCAGGGTGGTCGCGCCAATGCAGTGCAGCTCGCCGCGCGCCAGGGCGGGCTTGAGCATGTTGCCGGCATCCATCGCGCCCTCGGCCTTGCCCGCACCGACCATGGTGTGGATCTCGTCGATGAACATGATGGTCTGGCCTTCGTCCTTGGCCACTTCCTTGAGCACGCCCTTGAGGCGCTCTTCAAAGTCACCCCGGTACTTGGCACCGGCCAGCAGCAAGGCCATGTCCAGCACCAGCACGCGCTTGTTCTTGAGCGACTCGGGCACCTCACCGGCCACGATGCGCTGGGCCAGGCCCTCCACAATGGCGGTCTTGCCCACGCCCGGCTCACCGATCAGCACGGGGTTGTTCTTGGAGCGACGCTGCAGGATCTGAATGGCCCGGCGGATTTCTTCGTCGCGGCCAATCACGGGGTCCAGCTTGCCCTGGCGGGCGCGCTCGGTCAGGTCCAGCGTGTATTTCTTGAGGGCTTCGCGCTGGCCTTCGGCTTCAGGGTTGTCCACTTTCTGGTCTCCGCGCACGGCTTTGACGGCGGTTTCCAGGGCCTTGCGCTTGAGACCAAAGTCTCGCGCCAGCTCACCGGTCTCGCCTTTGTGTTCACTCAGGGCCAGCAGGAACATCTCGCTGGCAATGTAGGGGTCACCCTGCTTGTGGGCTTCTTTTTCAGCGCCCTGGAGCAAGGCAATGGTGTCGCGGCCGGCCTGCACCTGATCGGCACCCTGCACCTGAGGCAGCTTGTCGATCTGTTTGGTCAGGCCCGTGGCCAGGGCGGCCACCTGAACGCCCGCGCGCTCCAACAAGGCTTTGGGGCCGTCGTCCTGCTGCAGCATGGCCAACAGGATGTGGGCAGGCTCGATGTAGGGGTTGTCGCGCGTGACCGCCAGGCTCTGGGCCTCGGTCAGGGCTTCCTGGAATTTGCTGGTGAGTTTGTCGAGTCGCATGAGCTCTCCTGTGTCCCCGTTCATCGGGGTCGATTGCTCATGCAGGTGAGGCGGCCTGGCGACTTTTCAAGTCCGCCCGAGTCCGATTCTCTTGATTCAGGTCAATCCGCCATGTCAGCAGTCGGGCTCGGCAAACTCCACGCGGTTGCGTCCAGCTTGCTTGGCCGCGTACAGGCGACCATCGGCCTTGGACAGGTCCTCCTCGAGGGTCGAGGCCGGGCAGTGAAAACTCACGCCGATGCTCACGGTGGAGCGAACGGGGCCGATCCGGGTCTCGCAGGGGGTGGATTCGACCGCACGGCGCAGTCGCTCGGCCACGCCATGGGCTTCAGAGGGGTGCTTGACCGGCAGCAGGACGGTGAACTCCTCACCGCCATAGCGGGCCAGCAAGGCGTCTTCACGCAGGTGATCGCGCACCACGTGCGTGACGTGCTTGAGCACATCGTCCCCGATGGCATGACCGTAGCGGTCATTGATCACCTTGAAGTGATCCAGATCGATCATGAGCACCGCCACCTCGGAGGTCTGGCTGCGCTGCAGGGCCAGCATGCGCTCGCCCAACTCCCGCAGTCCGCGACGCGACAAGGCGCCCGTGAGGTCGTCCGACAGGGATCGGGCGCGCAGTTGCTGGGTCAGGCGAGCATTGATCGTCGCAAACACCAGGGTGGCCACGGCCAGGGGCAGCAGCGCAAAACCGATGCCGGAAATCGGCCGCAGCCAGGCCGGCGCATGCAGCCAGTCGGCAGGGTATGGGCCCGGCACCTGGAGGATGTGGTTGAACACGATCAGCCAGTGCACAGCAAAGATCACGGAGACGCCCAGCAAGGCCAGTTCGGTGATGTGCCAGCGACTGCTTCGGATCACCAGCCAGCCCTGGTCCAGGGCCATCAAGGCACTGATGGTCAGAAACGTGCCGCCGATCACCATTTCGTAGGTCGCATCGGACTGAGTGGCCGCGCCCAGCAGGCTGCACCCCACCAGCAGAGTGATGCCACCGCCCACCCAGGGTGGCGTGCGCCGACCATTGAGCTGACGAAAGGCCCAGGCCAACAGGGTCACGCCCATGCCGGCAAAACCCACGACCAGCTTGAGGAGCATGGGCGCCTGAGTGATCGGCACCAGCAACACCAGCGAGAGACCGGACAAGGCCGCAAACGCCCACTTGAACACGTTGAGCGCGTGCAGGATCCGGGGCTGATCCGTCTGGACCAGCCACATCAGACACAGGCCGAACATGGCGCTGATCCCGGCGACGGCATAGCAAGTCAGAACGTCAATCACGCAGCCCCCCCGTGAGCACTCAATGGCTCATTTTCGACCACTTTGTGAAAATCTTGACTCGTCAGTCGCGCGGGGCGTGCGCATTGACAACGGTGCCCGGCAGGTTGCCCCAACGGGCCAGAGCCGCATCGTCCTGCTCACGGGCATCCACCCAGCGCCCCACGCCGTCGGTGACTTCTTTTTTCCAGAAGGGCGCCTGGGTCTTGAGCCAGTCCATCAGGAACTCGCAGGCCTCGAACGCCGCCCGTCGGTGACTGGACGTCACCGCCACCAGGACGATCTGCGCGCCCGGCGTCAAGCGCCCCACCCGGTGGATGACGCACACACCTCGAATGTCAAAGCGCCGCGCGGCCTCGTCGATCATCTGGTCGATGCTGCGCTCGGTCATGCCTGGGTAGTGCTCCAGCTCCAGGGCCTCGGAGCCTTCGCCCCAGGCGCGCACCAGGCCGACAAAACTGGTCACCGCCCCAGCGGCGGCGTCACCCTCGCACAGCGCGTCCAGCTCGTTCTGCAACACAAAATCCTGCGTCTGGATGGCAATGCGTCGTCGCAGGCTGGGGGCGCTCATGGGTCAGCCTCCGGTCACCGGCGGGAAAAACGCCACCTCGGCACCATCGCGCAGGGGATGGCTGCCTTCGCACATGGCCTGATCCACCGCGGCCCGCAAGCCCTGGTGGGTGGCCAGCGCCTGGGCGTGAGCCTCAGACCGCTGCACCAGCCACGCACGCAGGTCGCCCACTGTCCGGGGGACATCGGCGGCATCGGCAGGCCATTCAAGGTGCTCGATCGGGCCCAGCAATTCGCGGACACGCGCAAAGTAGCGAACGGTGAGCTTCATCTCAGTCCTGGCATTGGCTCTGGGCCGGTTGCAACCATTGCGAAAAAGGTGCGTAGGCCACCACATCGCCCCGTGTCACGGTCTGGCCCGGTGCCAGGTCCACTAGGCCATCGGCCCACGCGGCCGAAGTCAGCACGCCCGAGCCCTGGTGCGGGTACAGGCTGACCTGCCCCTGTCCGTTCAGGCGCACGCGCACAAACTCTCGGCGCTTGTCGGCCCGGGGCCAGTCAAAGTCGGCCACCAGAGGCCAGGGGGTGGGCAGGGACCAGGCCTCGCCGGCCAGCACGCCCAGCACGGGCCGCGCCAGCAGCAAGAAGGTCACCAGGCTGGCCGCCGGGTTACCCGGCAAGCCCATGTAGAGGCAACGGCTGCCGTCTTCGCGCTGGATCCAGCCAAACACAAAGGGCTTGCCCGGCTTGATGGCCAGGGCCCAGAACTGCAGCCCGCCCTCTTGCATGACGGCGGCCCGGAGGTGGTCCTCCTCACCCACAGAGACCCCACCGCTGGTGATGATCAGGTCGTGGTCCTGGGCCGCGCGGCGCAAGGCGGCCCGGGTGCTGTCCAGGTCATCGGGAACGATGCCCAGATCGGCGGGGATCGAACCCGTGGCCTGCACCAAGCCCCGCAGGGTGTGCCGATTGCTGTTGTAGATGGCACCGGGCGGCAAAGGCTGGCCCGGCATGATCAGCTCGTTGCCGGTGGTCAGCACCGCCACACGCGGACGCTTGAAGACCGTCAGCCGATCCTGCCCGACGGATGCGGCCACCCCCAGGCTGGCCGCCTGCAGGCGCAAGCCGGGCCCCAGCACGGTCTGCCCGTGAGCAATGTCCTCGCCGCGGCGGCGGATGTTCTGACCGACCCGGACCGGCTGCGTGAAGTGCACCAGACCGTCGGCGGCTTCGGTGTGCTCCTGCATGACCACGGCATCGGCGCCCGCAGGCACCGGCGCACCCGTGAAGATGCGGGCACAGGTGCCGCGCTGCAGCACAGCGCCCACCTGCCCTGCCGCAATGCGCTGGCTGACCGGCAAGGGTTGGCCCGAAGCCAGGTCATCGGCCGACACGGCGTAACCATCCATGGCGCTGTTGTCCAAGGGGGGCACATCGACCGCAGAGGTCACGGTCTGGGCCAGCACGCGACCCAGGGCCTCGAAACTGTCCACGGTCTCGGTGGCCCCCCCCCCCAAGGTCCGCACATGCGCCTCGACGGCCTGGCGCAACTGCGCCCAGGCGTCATCCAGGGGCATCAGCGCGCGGGGCGATGGCGTGGCGTTCATGCGTGTTTCAGCTCAGTCGTTGCAATGCTGGACGACGTAGTCCTTGACGGTCTGCGTGACCTTGGGCATCACCACGAAGCGCTTGGGCAGATCTTCCAGGCCGTCCAGGCCGGAGATCCAGTGCGGACGGGCGGGACGCTGGCCGGTGGCTTCAATGATGGTCTCTTCGAACTTGGCCGGCAGTGCCGTCTCCAGCACGATCATCATCACGCCGGGCTTGACGTACTGGCGCGCCACTTTCAGGCCATCGGCCGTGTGGGTGTCGATCATCAGGCCATCGCGCTCGAAGGTGTCGCGGATGGTGGCCAGGCGGTCGGTGTGGGTGCTGAAGCCCGACACAAAGCCATAGCCACTGACCTTGGCAAACTCGTCAGGCGCCAGCGTGAACACGCCGCGCTGCTCGACCTCGTCCTTGAACAGGGCCTTGACGCGGGCACCGTCACGACCCAGCAAGTCAAACACAAAGCGCTCGAAGTTGGACGCCTTGGAGATGTCCATGGACGGCGACGAGGTCTCGTAGGTCTCGGCACTGGCGCGCACACGGTACGTGCCCGTGCGGAAGAACTCGTCCAGCACGTTGTTCTCGTTGGTGGCCACCACCAGTTGGTCCACCGGCAGGCCCATCATGCGGGCCACATGGCCGGCACACACGTTGCCAAAGTTACCCGAGGGCACCGTGAAGCTGACCTTCTCGGCGTTGGTGCGGGTGGCCTGGAAGTAGCCGGCAAAGTAGTACACCACCTGAGCCAGCAGACGCGCCCAGTTGATGGAGTTGACCGTGCCGATCTTGTACTTGCGCTTGAAATCCAGGTCGTTGGAGACGGCCTTGACAATGTCCTGGCAGTCGTCAAACACCCCCTCCACGGCGATGTTGTGGATGTTGGGGTCCTGCAGGCTGAACATCTGGGCCTGCTGGAAGGCACTCATGCGGCCATGGGGGCTGAGCATGAAGACGCGCACGCCCTTCTTGCCACGCATGGCGTACTCGGCCGCGCTGCCGGTGTCGCCAGACGTCGCACCCAGGATGTTGAGCGATTCGCCGCGGCGGGCCAGCTCGTACTCGAACAGGTTGCCCAGCAACTGCATGGCCATGTCCTTGAAGGCCAGCGTGGGGCCGTTGGACAAGGCCTCCAGGCACAGGCCAGGCTCCAGGTGCTTGAGCGGCGTGATCTCGTCAAAGCCGTACACGGCCTTGGTGTAGGTCTTGGCCGTCAGGGCCTTGAGGTCAGCCTGGGGGATGTCGTCGATGTAGAGCGACAGGATCTCGAAGGCCAGTTCGGCATAGCTCAGGCCGCGCCAGCGCGTGAGCGTGGCATCGTCGATCTGGGGGTAGGCCACCGGCAGGTACAGGCCGCCATCGGGGGCCAGGCCTTCGAGCAGGATTTCGGAGAAGCTGCGCTCGGTGCGGTCACCGCGGGTGCTGATGTACTTCATGCCAGCTCTTCCTTGCGCAGACGCATGATGGGCGCCAGCACGCTGGTCAGGGCCTGCATCGTGGCCAGGGCCTGGTTCATGCGGCCTTCCTTGGTGTCGTGCGTCAGGATGATCAGGTCGGTCTGACCGCCTTCGCTGACTTCATCGGCTTCGCGCTGAATCACGGCATCGATCGAGATGCCTTGCTCGGCCAGGATGCTGGTGATCTGGGCCAGCACGCCGGCCTGGTCTGCCACGCGCAGGCGCAGGTAGAAAGACGTGACCACCTCTTCGATGGGCAGGATCGGCAGGGCCGACAGCTCATCGGGCTGGAAGGCCAGGTGGGGCACGCGGGCCTCGGGGGCGGCATCGAGCAGGCGGGCGATGTCCACCAGGTCGGCCACCACGGCCGATGCGGTCGGCTCGGAGCCTGCGCCCTTGCCGTAGTACATGGTGGTGCCCACGGCATCGCCCTGCACCAGCACGGCGTTCATGGCGCCCTCGACGTTGGCGATCAGGCGGCGCATCGGCACCAGCGTGGGGTGGGTGCGCAGCTCGATGCCGTTGTCACGGCGGCGGGCAATGCCCAGCAGCTTGATGCGGTAGCCCAGTTGCTCGGCGTACTTGATGTCGGTGGCCGACAGCTTGGTGATGCCTTCCACGTGGGCCTTGTCGAACTGAACGGGCACGCCAAAGGCAATGGCACTCAGCAGCGTGGCCTTGTGGGCGGCGTCCACGCCTTCGATGTCGAAGGTGGGATCGGCTTCGGCGTAACCCAGACGCTGCGCTTCCTTGAGCACCACGTCGAAGTCCAGGCCCTTGTCACGCATCTCGGACAGGATGAAATTGGTGGTGCCGTTGATGATGCCGGCCACCCACTGGATCTGGTTGGCGGTCAGGCCTTCACGCAGCGCCTTGATGATGGGAATGCCACCGGCCACGGCTGCTTCAAAGGCCACGATCACACCCTTGGCGCGAGCCGCCGCAAAGATTTCGGTGCCATGCACGGCCAGCAGGGCCTTGTTGGCGGTGACCACGTGCTTGCCGGCGGCAATGGCTTCGAGCACCAGGGCCTTGGCAATGCCGTAGCCACCGATCAGCTCGACCACGACATCGATGTCCGGGTTGGCAATGACCTGGCGCGCATCGGCCACGATCTGGACCTGATCGCCCACCACTTCACGGGCGCGCTCGGTGTTGAGGTCGGCCACCATGGCGATCTCGATGCCACGACCGGCGCGGCGGCGAATTTCTTCCTGGTTGCGCTTGAGGACGTTGAAGGTACCGCCACCGACGGTACCGATGCCCAGCAGGCCGACCCGGACGGGACGCAAAGGTTGTTGGCTCATGTGTGTTCTCTCACTGCGCGGCCGTGGGCTCGCGCTTGTCGGTCAAAAATGATTCAGGGATCAGGTGCCGTGACGCTTGCGGTAGCCGTCCAGGAAGCGAGCAATGCGACCGATGGCCTCGGCCAGATCGTCGGCGTTGGGCAGAAACACCAGGCGGAAATGGTCGGGGTGCGACCAGTTGAAGCCCGTGCCCTGCACGATCAGCACCTTTTCCTCGGCCAGCAACTCGTAGGCAAACTGCTGGTCGTCGGCGATGGGGTACATCTTGGGGTCCAGGCGCGGGAACATGTACAACGCACCCTTGGGCTTGACCACGCTGACGCCCGGAATCTGGTTGAGCAGCTCGTAGGCCAGGTCGCGCTGCTTGCACAGGCGGCCCGTGGGCGCGACCAGGTCCTTGATGCTCTGATAGCCGCCCAGCGCGGTCTGAATCGCGAGCTGACCGGGCGTGTTGGCGCACAGGCGCATCGAGGCCAGCATGTTCAGGCCTTCGATGTAGTCCTTGGCGTGGCGCTTCTCGCCCGAAACCACCATCCAGCCGGCACGGTAGCCGCACGAGCGGTAGTTCTTGCTCAGGCCGTTGAAGGTCAGGAACAGCACGTCTTCGGCCAGCGAGGCCATCGAGGTGTGCGTGTTGCCGTCGAACAGGGTCTTGTCGTAGATCTCGTCGGCCAGCACGATGAGCTGGTGCTCACGGGCGACCTGGATGATCTCTTTCAACAGGCTGTCGGGATAGAGCGCGCCGGTCGGGTTGTTCGGGTTGATGACAACGATGGCCTTGGTGTGGGGCGTGATCTTGGCGCGGATGTCGGAGATGTCAGGGTTCCAGTCAGCCTGCTCGTCGCACACGTAGTGCACCGGACGCCCGCCCGACAAGGACACGGCTGCGGTGTAGAGCGGGTAATCAGGTGACGGCAACAAGACCTCGTCGCCTTCGTTGAGCATGGCACTGAGGGCCATCACGATCAGCTCGGACGCACCGTTGCCCAGATAGACGTCATCGACCGTGACGCCCTGGATGCCTTTTTCCTGACAGTAATGCACCACCGACTTGCGCGGGGCAAACAGGCCCTTGGAGTCGGTATAACCGGCCGCGCCAGCCAGGTTGCGGATCATGTCCTGAACGATCTCGTCGGGCGGCTCCAGCCCGAACACGGCCAGGTTGCCGATGTTG
>DAORJC010000069.1:0-14131 GCA_035438885.1 Aquabacterium sp.
TGCCGCGGTGGCCATGGAAGCGGGCTGGCAGTGTGCGCTGATGGCCCCCACCGAGATCCTGGCCGAGCAGCATTTTCGCAAGCTGGTGAGCTGGCTGGAGCCCCTGGGCATTCGGGTGGCCTGGTTGACGGGCAGCCTCAAGTCCAAGGTCAAGAAGGCCCAGCTGGAAGCCGTGGCCACGGGCGAGGCGCAACTGGTGGTGGGCACGCATGCCGTCATTCAGGACCAGGTGGAGTTCAAGAAACTGGGGCTGGCCTTGATCGACGAGCAGCACCGCTTTGGCGTGGCCCAGCGCCTGCAGTTGCGCCGCAAGCTCGAGAGCAGCGAGCTGGAGCCCCACCTCCTGATGATGAGCGCCACGCCCATCCCGCGCACCCTGGCCATGACCTACCTGGCCGACCTGGACGTGAGCACCATCGACGAGCTGCCCCCCGGTCGCACGCCCATCGTCACCAAGGTGTTTGGCGATGCACGCCGCCCCGAGGTGGTCGAGCGCATCCATGACGAGGTGGCCAAGGGCCGCCAGGTCTACTGGGTCTGCCCCCTGATCGACGAGACCGAAGAGTCTGACCAGATCGCCGACGAAAAAGCCGGGCGCCAGACCAGCCAGCGTCCGCCCCTGGACCTGAGCAATGTCACGCAGACCCACCAGGAGCTGAGCGAGGCGCTGGCCGGTCATGGGGTGGGGCTGCTGCACGGCCGCCTGCCCACCGCCGAGAAGGCCGATGTCATGGCGCGCTTTGCCGCGGGCGAGCTGTCGGTGCTGGTGGCGACCACGGTGATCGAGGTGGGGGTGGATGTGCCCAATGCCAGCCTGATGGTGATCGAGCATGCCGAGCGATTTGGTTTGAGCCAGTTGCACCAGTTGCGCGGCCGGGTGGGGCGCGGTGCGGTGGCCAGCGTGTGCGTGTTGCTGTATTCATCGCCCCTGTCCGACCAGGGCAAGGCCCGCCTCAAGGCCATGGTCGAGACCACCGACGGCTTTGAGATCGCCCGCCGTGACCTGCAGATCCGTGGGCCCGGTGAATTCATGGGCGCGCGCCAGTCGGGCGCGGCCCTGTTGCGCTTTGCCGACTTGAGCGAGGACCAGGACCTGGTCCAGCAAACCCGCCAGGCGGCTGAAACCCTGCTGGCCCGACACCCGCAGGCCGCGCAGGCCCACATCATGCGCTGGCTGGGCAGCAAAGCCGAATTCCTCAAGGCGTGATCGGGATGACGCCTTGCTCTAAGATCAAACCATGACCTTGACCGAACTTCGATACATTGTGGCGGTGGCGCGAGAGCGCCATTTCGGGCGAGCCGCCGAGGCGTGCAACGTCGCGCAACCGACCTTGTCCGTGGCCGTCAAGAAGCTGGAAGAAGAGCTGGACGTCAAGCTGTTCGAGCGGGGCAACACCGAAATCGGCGTGACCCCGCTGGGCGAGGAAATCGTGCGCCAGGCGCAGGCCGTGCTGGAGCAGGCCGCGGCCATCAAGGAAATTGCCAAGCGTGGCAAGGATCCGCTGGCCGGGCCTTTGCGCCTGGGCGTGATCTACACCATCGGGCCCTACCTGTTGCCGGAACTGGTGCGAAACACGATTGCGAGGGTGCCTCAGATGCCCTTGATGCTGCAGGAGAACTTCACCGTCAAGCTGCTGGACATGCTGCGCGCCGGCGAGCTCGATTGCGCCATCATGGCCGAGCCCTTTGTGGACACCGGGCTGGCCGTGGCGCCTCTGTACGAAGAGCCCTTCATGGTGGCGGTGCCGCGCACCCATCACCTGGCCAGCCGCGAATCGATTTCGGCTGACGAGCTCAAGCGTGAGACCATGCTGCTCCTGGGCGCGGGCCACTGCTTCCGCGACCACGTGCTGGAGGTCTGCCCCGAGTTTGCGCGCTTCTCCAGCGATGCCGAGGGCATCCGCAAGAGCTTTGAGGGCTCCTCGCTGGAGACCATCAAGTACATGGTGGCCGCCGGCATGGGCGTGACCGTGGTGCCAGGCTTGAGCGTGCCCAAGGAGGACCAGCCTCACATCGTCTATGTGCCCTTTGAAGGGCACCCACCCACGCGCCGCGTGGTGCTGGTCTGGCGTCGCAGCTTCACGCGTTATGAAGCGATTGCTGCCTTGCGCAACGCCATTTACGCCTGTTCGCTCGATGGGGTGACCAGGCTGTCGGCCTGAGGCGGCTCGAAGCATTCGACCACCGAGAAATACATCGAGGTGTAGAACGCGGCGCCCACCCACATGCCCACGAACACCATCAGGATGTTGGTGATCAGTGGCGCGGCAAACAAGCTGCCGAGGACCTGGATCACCAGGCCCGCCGCCAGCAGGACGGCCAGCCAGACACCCCCGTAGACCACAAAGGCGCCCAGGTTGCGCCAACTGGCCACGGCACTGAAGAACAGGGCCTTGACCGGTGGCACGCGGCCCCAGTACACCAGGGCCGGGGTGTGCCAGAAGGCCAGGCTCAGCGGCAGGCTCAAGGCCAGGCGCCAGATCATGTTCTCCTGCACCACTGGGTCGCTCAGCAGGCTGGTGTCCTGCGAGGCGCGCTCCACGGCGTCGGCCAGCGCTTCGATGTCCGGGCCCAGCAATCCAGCCACCATGGTGACCAGCAGGGTGCCCAGGCCATACATGGCGCCCAGCTTGAGCCAGTTCTTGCGGTCGGCAGGGTCCTTGGCGGCCTCGATCAGGACCGCCGGGGTGATTCGCTCCCCCGCCATCACACGGCGCGTGGCCAGCATGAAGCTCATCCACAACAGGGGCATGGCGATCACGACCAGCACCAGCCCCAGGATCTGAAAGCCCAGCAGGAGCATGACCAGCGTGGCAATCATGCCCAGCAGGCTGACAAAGCCCAGGGGCTGGCTCATGCACAGGCGAATGCCTTGCTGAGCCCATTGCAAGCCGCGGCTTGCGGGCACCACTTTGAGTTTCATCGTTGCCAGGACCAGGGTTGGGTGCGGCGCAGCGTCAGCACGCGCTCGAAGTGGGTGGGATCGTGGGGTTGCAGCATGGCCGCATCGCGGGGCAGGTGAAAGTCCCACAGGCGCGAGGTCCAGAAGCGCAGGGCCGCGGCACGCAGGGCGTCGGGCAGCAAGGCGATTTCATCGGCGCTCAAGGCGCGCTCGGCATCGTAGGCGGCCACCAGGGCTTGCGCCCTCGCATTGTCCAGGGCGCCGGTGGCCAGGTTGATGCACCAGTCGTTCAGGCACACGGCGATGTCAAAGACAAAGGTGTCGCAGCCTGCAAAGTAAAAGTCGAAGAAGCCCGACAGATCCGGGCCGTCGAACATCACGTTGTCCCGGAACAGGTCGGCGTGGATGGGGCCTTGCGGCAGTCGCTGATGCGCGGCGGTGGCGCTCAAAGTCTGCTGGTGCGCCAGTTCGGATTCGATCAACGAACGTTGTGAGGCACTCAGATGGGGGGTGACCACGGGGATGGTCTCGGTCCACCAGGCCAGGCCGCGCAGATTGGGCTGGACCAGCGGGTAGTCCTGCCCCGCCAGGTGCATGCGGGCCAGCATGGCGCCCACCTGGCGGCACTCGGACACGCCCGGCGCCAACTGATTGCGGCCCTTGAGGCGCGTGACCACCGAGGCCGGCTTGCCCTTGAGGCTGTGCAGGATGTGGCCCTGTGCGTCGGGTTGTGGGTCCGGCACGGGGATGCCCTTGGCGGCCAGGTGCCGCATGAGCTGCAGGTAGAACGGCAACTGCTCGGCGCTCAGGCGCTCGAACAAGGTCAGCACGTACTGGCCCCGATCGGTCGAGGCAAAGTAGTTGGTGTTCTCGATGCCGGAGGCGCAACCCTGCAAGGTTTGCAGCGTGCCCAGGTTCAAGCGGGTCAGCAGGCTTTGAGCTTCTGCGGGGGAGACTTCAGTGAAAACGGCCATGATTGAGCGTAAACCCTCAGAGAGTGCGGGCAAGCGAGAACATGATTGTAGGTTTGGCTGTGGCAGACTTGTGCGGATGCTGTTCAAGCGGCGGACCTTTGGTCTTTCCTTACCACTCACGAAAATCGCGATGACCTTCTCCCACACCTTCTTCTCGTCCCGTCAAGTGCTGCGAGCTGTGCTCGTGGGTGTCTCGCTGTGTTCGGCTGCGCTGACCTCGGCACAGGCGCAAAACGCCATCCCTCCGGCGGTTGACGCCTATGTGGGCGCGGCTTACGGCCTGCAGTTCCGTGCCGATTGCCGCGGCGCCGAAGTTTGTGACCGCGGTCGTGATGCGTTCAAGCTGTTTGGTGGCTACCGCGCCACGCCCAGCCTGGCTACGGAGGTGTCCTACTACTACCTGGGCAAGCAGCGCCTTACCTGGGCGCAGAACAGCCCCAGTGCTCCGGTCATCAAGACCGTGGTAAACAACCTGGAAATCAGGTCTCAAGCGCAATACGAAGAGAGTGAAATGCAGGTCCTGGGCCTGGGTGTTGCCCTGGAAACGGACATGTTCGACATCTTCACGCAACACCTGCGCGCGGGCCTGGCCGTGTCCCAGGAAAAGAAGCAACTGGAACCGATGAGCGGTGTAGGCAAGGTGGACGAAACGCAGGTCCGCGTGTTCCCTTACTTGGGTGCCGGCCTGTCCTACCAGGCTTCGCGCTCGCTGCGTTTCTTCTCGAACGCCGAAGTCCTGATCCATCCTGACAAGGCTTTTGTGGTCCTGACCATCGGCGCGGGCGGCGAGTTCTGATCCGAGGCGCACTTTCGCTCTGAAAAAAGCCGACGTCAGTCGGCTTTTTGCTTTTTCAGGCCCCATGGGTGCCGATAATCCACCGCATGCAAGACGCCCCCGTGAACAAACCGACCATGCTGCTGGTAGACGGCTCCAGCTACCTCTACCGAGCCTTCCACGCCATGCCGGACCTGCGCGGTCCGCAGGGCGAACCCACGGGCGCCATGCACGGCATGGTCAACATGCTCAGGCGCCTGCGTGAGCAGGTGGCGGCCGAACATGCCGTGTGTGTGTTCGACGCCAAGGGCCCCACCTTCCGCAACGAGTGGTATGCCGAGTACAAGGCCCACCGCCCCCCGATGCCCGAGGACCTGGTCGCACAGATCCAGCCCATCCACGAGGTGGTCCGCCTGCTGGGCTGGCCCATCCTCGAGGTGCCTGGCATCGAGGCCGATGACGCCATCGGCACGCTGGCAGCGGTGGCCGAGCGTAGCGGGCATCAGGTGGTCATCTCCACGGGTGACAAGGACATGGCGCAACTGGTCACACCCGGCGTCACGCTGGTCAACACCATGAGCAACGAGACCCTGGATGAGGCCGGTGTGCTGGCCAAGTTTGGTGTGCCACCCGATCGCATCATCGATTACCTGACCTTGATCGGCGACACCGTGGACAACGTGCCCGGGGTGGAAAAAGTGGGTCCCAAGACGGCCGTCAAGTGGCTGGCCGAACACGACTCCCTGGCCGGCGTGATGGCCGCCGCCGATCAGATCAAGGGTGTGGCGGGCGAGAACCTGCGCAAGGCCCTTGAGTGGCTGCCCCAAGGCCGTCGCCTGATCACCATCCGCACCGATTGCGAACTGGCCGATCACATTGCCCAATGGCCGAATCTGGATGCCCTGGCCCTGCGCGAGCCCGATCTGGAGGGCCTGCTGGCCTTCTATGAGCAACACGGTTTCAAGACCTGGAAGCGAGAGCTGGAGCAGACGCTGGGCAAGCCAGCCAAGTCCACCGCGCCTGCCCGTGCCGCCAAGCCTCGGACCTCGCCGGCTGGCGGTGACCTGTTCGACCTGCCCGCCGAGCCCGATCCCGACCTGCCCGACGCCCCCAGCGACCTGCGCTACGAGGCCGTGCTGGACTGGGGCGCCTTGGACCGCTGGCTGGACAAGATCCAACGTGCCGACCTGACGGCGCTGGACACCGAGACCGATTCGCTCGACGGCATGAAGGCGCACATCATCGGCATCAGCCTGTCGACCGAGGTGGGCGAGTCGGCCTACATCCCGCTGGGCCACGCCGGCCCGGACGCGCCTGAGCAATTGCCCCTGGATCAGGTTTTGGCCCGCCTGACACCCTGGCTGGAAGACGCCAGCAAGCCCAAGCTGGGCCAGCACATCAAATACGACACCCACGTGTTTGCCAACCACGGCATCACTGTGCGGGGCTACGTGCACGACACCATGCTCGAGAGCTATGTGATCGAGGCCCACAAGCCACACAGCCTGGAAAGCCTGGCCCTGCGGCACCTGGGCCGCCAAGGCTTGAGCTACGAAGACGTGGCGGGCAAGGGCGCGCACCAGATCCCCTTTGCCCAGGTCGATGTGGTCCGAGCCACCCAGTACGCCTGCGAGGACAGCGACCTGACCTTGCACGTGCACCAGGTGCTGTGGCCGCAGGTCCAGGCCGATGCGGGTTTGCTGGATGTGTACCAGCGCATGGAGATGCCCACGGCCCGCGTCCTTCAGCGCATCGAGCGCCATGGCGTGCTGATCGACAAGCCCTTGCTGCAGCAGCAAAGCCACGAGCTGGCCGAGCGCATCGTGGCCCTGGAGCAGCAGGCCTACGCCCTGGCCGAGCAGCCCTTCAACCTGGGCTCCCCCAAGCAGGTCGGCGAGATCCTCTTTGTCAAACAAGGCCTGCCGGTGGTCAAGAAGACGGCCACGGGTGCGCCGTCCACCGACGAGGAAGTGCTGGAAAAGCTGGCCGAAGACTACCCGCTGCCCAAATGCATCCTGGAGCACCGCAGCCTGGCCAAGCTCAAAAGCACCTACACCGACAAGCTGCCCCTGATGATCCACCCAGAGACGGGTCGGGTGCACACCAACTATGCCCAGGCCGTGGCCGTGACCGGGCGCCTGTCCAGCAACGATCCCAACTTGCAGAACATCCCCGTGCGCACGGCCGAGGGGCGTCGCATCCGCGAGGCCTTTGTGGCACCCCCGGGGCATCACATCGTCTCGGCCGACTACTCCCAGATCGAGCTGCGCATCATGGCGCACCTGTCTCAGGACGAGAACCTGCTCAAGGCCTTTGCCGAGGGGCTGGACGTGCACCGCGCCACGGCGGGCGAGATCTTTGGCGTCGCACCGCAGGACGTCACCAGCGAGCAGCGCCGCTACGCCAAGGTGATCAACTTTGGCCTGATCTACGGCATGAGCGCCTTTGGCCTGGCCGGCAACCTGGGCATCGAGCGATCGGCTGCTGCGGCCTACATCGACCGGTATTTCATGCGTTACCCCGGCGTCAAGCGCTACATGGACGACACCCGTGCCATGGCCAAGGCCCAGGGCTATGTGGAGACCGTGTTCGGGCGGCGCCTGTGGCTGCCCGAGATCAACAGCCCCAACGGCCCTCGCCGGGCGGGCGCCGAGCGTGCGGCCATCAACGCGCCCATGCAGGGCACCGCGGCCGACCTGATCAAGCTGGCCATGGTGGCGGTGCAGGACGCGCTGGATGCACAAGGCAAGGCCAGCCGCATGGTCATGCAGGTGCATGACGAACTGGTGCTGGAGGTGCCCGATGCCGAACTGGACTGGGTGCGCACCGAAGTGCCACGCCTGATGGCCTCCGTGGCCCAGTTGCGGGTGCCTCTGTTGGCCGAGGTCGGCTGTGGCCTGAACTGGGAGGCGGCCCACTGACGCAGGCATCCACACAACCATGAACCGTTGGACTCATGGTTTACTGTCATGACAATGTCACCTTGACCTGAAAAAATGGAGCAGCGTGTTGTATCCGTGTCGAGGGTGTTGTGAGCGAGTTCGAAGAGTCCAAGGGTGACGAGGTTCACCTTGAACAGACAACGAAGGTGCCTGTGGCACCAACCGGAGGTTCCCCGTTGCACTTGAAATTGCTCAGCCGTGAACAGGCCATCCTGGAGTTCAACCGGCGCGTGCTGGCCCAGGCCGCACGCCAGGACGTGCCCCTGCTGGAGCGCTTGCGCTACATCTGCATCATGTCGTCCAACATGGACGAGTTCTTCGAGGTTCGCTACTCCGACCTGCTGGAGGCTTCCAAGGTTCGCGGCACCGGCATCGGCCCCGACGACCTGGCCGAGGTCTCGCGAGAGGCCCGTCAACTGGTGCAGGAGCAGTACACCCTGTTCAACCACACCTTGTTGCCGCGCATGCGTCACGAGGGCATTGACCTGCTCAACCATGCCGAGCGCAACAGTGCGCAGCGCGAGTGGGTGGCCAACTTCTTTCGCAAGCAGGTTCAGCCCCTGCTCACGCCGATCGGGCTGGACCCCTCCCATCCGTTCCCGCAGGTGGCCAACAAGACCCTGAACTTCATCGTCAAGCTGGCGGGGCGCGATGCCTTTGGTCGTGACAACGCCATTGCCATTGTTCGCATCCCGCGTGTGCTGCCCCGGGTGATCCAGTTGCCCCCGAAGGTGGCGGGCGACAAGCAGGCCTTTGTGCTGCTGTCCAGCGTGGTGCGTGCCCACCTGGAGGAGCTGTTCCCCGGCCGTGAAATCAAGGCCTTCTCGCAGTTCCGCCTCACCCGCGACACCGACCTGGATGTGGACGAGGACGATGTCACCAACCTGCGTCAGGCCCTGCGCTCCAAGATGAGCACCCGACAGTTCGGGCAGGCGGTTCGCATGGAGGTGGTGGCCAGTTGCCCCGCCGAGCTGTCCGACTTTTTGCTGGAGCAGTTTGGCTTGCTGCCCGACGCGCTGTACCGCGTGGACGGGCCGGTCAACCTGGGGCGCCTGACCCAACTGATCGATCAGGCCGATGCCGACCACCTGCGGTTTGAACAATACCAGGCCGGCTGGCCCGAAGACCTGCCCCGCAACACACCCATCATCGACCGCTTGCGAGAAGGCGACGTGATGCTGCACCACCCCTTCGAGACCTTCGATGCCGTGGTGCAGTTTTTGCGAGAGGCCGTGCACGACCCCGATGTGCTGGCCATCAAGCAGACCATCTACCGAACCGGCAACGAGTCGGTCCTGATGGAGTTGCTGCTGGAGGCCGTGCGCCGGGGCAAGGAAGTGCTGGCGGTGGTGGAGCTCAAGGCCCGCTTTGACGAGGAGGCCAACATCAACTGGGCCGAGCGCCTGGAGGCCCTGGGGGCTCAGGTGGTGTACGGCGTGGTGGGCCTCAAGACCCACGCCAAGATGATGCTGGTCACCCGGCGCGAAGGCAATCGCCTGCGTCGCTACGCTCACCTGTCCACCGGCAACTACAACCCGCGCACCGCCAAGCTCTACACCGACCTGGGTTGGCTCACGGCCAATGCCGAGCTGACGTCGGACGTGGACATGATCTTCCAGCAACTGGCGAGCCTGACCGAACTCAAGCCGCCCAAGCAGCTGTGGCTGGCTCCGTTCACCTTGCACAAGCGCCTGATCAAGCAGATCGAACGTGTTGCGGAAGCGGCGCGACATGGCAAGCCGGCACGCATCGTCATCAAGGTCAACTCCCTGACGGACGAGCCCCTGATCCGTGCCCTGCTGGCTGCCTCTCAGGACGGGGTCAGCATCGACCTGATCGTCCGGGGTGCCTGCATCCTGCCGCCTGGGGTCACGGGCCTGAGCGAGAACATCCGCGTGCGTTCGGTGGTGGGCCGCATGCTGGAGCACACCCGGGTGCTTTACTTCCGGTGGGGACACGGCGATGATGAGGAGTCCCTGCTGCTGTCGAGCGCGGACTGGATGAACCGCAACATGACGCGTCGCATCGAGATTGCCTGGCCGGTGCTGGACCCGGTGCTGCGCCAGCGGGTCATCGACGAGTGTCTGGTGCCTTATCTGCAGGATGAGCGTGATGCCTGGCGTCAGGTCAGTGATGGGCGTTACGAACGAGTGGGCGAGCACGGGCTCAGTGCACAACGTGCGCTGATGGACCGCCACCGAGCCAACAACTGACCCGAGCTGAACTTCACTCTCCGGGAGGCTTTGCATGGACCTGATCCTCTGGCGACACGCGCATGCAGGCGACCCACTGCTGGACCCTGCCGATGACCTCCTTCGCCCCCTGACCGTCAAAGGTGAGCGACAGGCCTCGCGCATGGCTGCCTGGCTGAACCAGCAGCTCACGGACTCCACCCGGGTGCTGGTCAGCCCCGCCATGCGGGCGCAGCAGACCGCACAGGCGCTGGCCAGGCCCTACAAGACGGTCGATGCGCTGGCACCCGGGCAAACGGTCGAAGACCTGTTGCTGGTGGCGCGCTACCCCACCAGCCGCGAGCCGGTGCTGGTGGTCGGTCACCAGCCCACGCTGGGCTTGACGGTCGCCCGGTTGCTGGATGCCACCGATGCCACACAACCCTGGCCCGTCAAGAAGGGCGCCATCTGGTGGTTCCGCCTGCGCGAGCGCGAAGGCCATGCCCAATTGACGCTGCAGGCGGTGCTCAGTCCCGACAACGTCTGAAGTCGGGTATCGTGCCGGGCATGAGCGATTTCAGTTTTTACTGGCACGACTACGAAACCTTCGGTGTCGTCCCGCGGCGCGACCGCCCGTCCCAGTTTGCCGGTGTGCGCACCGACGCCGACCTCAACGAGGTGGGCGAGCCCCTGATGGTGTATTGCCAGCCGGCGCCCGACTACCTGCCCAACCCGGAGGCCTGCCTGCTGACCGGCATCCTGCCGCAAAAGTGCCTGGCCGAAGGCCTGCCCGAGCACACCTTTGCCGATCGCATCGAGCGTGAACTGGCCCGGCCCGGCACCGTGGGCGTGGGCTACAACACCATCCGGTTTGACGACGAGGTCACCCGCCACCTGTTCTGGCGCAACCTGATCGACCCCTACGCTCGTGAGTGGCAGAACCAGTGCGGACGCTGGGACCTGCTGGACGTGGTCCGTTGCACCTGGGCCTTGCGGCCCGAGGGCATCGAGTGGCCTCGGCACGACGATGGCCGCCCCTCCTTCAAGCTGGAGCACCTCACGGCGGCCAATGGCCTGACGCATGAGGCCGCGCACGATGCCTTGTCGGACGTGCGCGCCACCATCGCCATGGCCCGGCTGATCAAGCAGCGCCAGGGCAAGCTGTGGGACTTCTGCCTCAAGCTGCGCAAGAAGGACGCCGTGCTGGCCGAGATCGGCGTGGGGCGCCCCTTTGTGCACATCAGCGGCATGTACGGTGTCGAGCGCGGCTGCATCGCCGTGGTCTGGCCCCTGGCCCAGCACCCGACCAACAAGAACGAGATGATCGTCTGGGACCTGGCGCATGACCCGGCCGAGCTGTTCTCGCTGGATGCGGCCACGGCACGCCAGCGCATGTTCAGCCGCACCGACGACCTGCCCGAGGGCATGACCCGCTTGCCGGTCAAGTCGGTGCACATCAACAAGTCCCCCATCGTGATCGGCAACCTCAAGACGCTGACCCCCCAGGTGATCGACCGCTGGAAGATCGACCTGCCGCTGGCCTTGCAGCGCGCCGAGGTCCTGGCCCAGAAGGGCGCGACCCTCCAGGGGCTGTGGCTGGAGGTCTACGAGCGCGAAGCCCCCAAGGGCGCAGCCCCCGATGTCGACGAGGACCTCTACGGCGGCTTTGTGGGCACGGAAGACCGCCGCATCCTGCAGCGCCTCAAGGCCCTGAACCCCTCACAACTGGCTGACAAGCTGGCCGAGCGCCAACCCGCCTTTGCCGACGAGCGCCTGGAAGAAGTCCTGTTCCGGTATCGGGCCCGCAACTTTCCCGACACGCTCAACGAGGCCGATCAGGCACGCTGGCAACAGCACTGCTCACAACGCCTGCACGACGGCGTGGGTGGGGGCTTGAGCCTGGCGGCGTTCTTCGAGCGCATCGACGCCCTCAGCGAACAACTGGCCGAGGATGACGAGCGCGGTCAGGACATCCTGGGTGCGCTGTACGACTACGCCGAACAGATCGCCCCATGACGTCCGCCCCTGCGCCTGCCTTGAAGTACCTGGCAGGCTATCCGGACCACCTGATCCTGCAGGTGCGCCAACTGATCGACGCCGGCAAGCTGGCCGAGGTGCTGGCCCAGCGCTACCCGCAAGGCCATGACGTCAAGACCGACAAGGCCTTGTACGACCACGTGATGGCGCTCAAGCAGCGCTACCTGCGCAGCAGCGAGCCGATCAGCAAGGTGGCCTACGACAGCAAGTTGCAGGTGATCCAGCATGCGCTGGGCACGCACACGGCGGTCTCACGCGTGCAGGGCGGCAAGCTCAAGGCCAAGCGCGAGATCCGGGTGGCCAGCCTGTTCAAGGAGACTCCGGCCGAGTTCCTCCAGATGATCGTGGTGCATGAGTTGGCCCACCTGAAGGAGAAGAACCACGACAAAGCCTTCTACCAGCTGTGCCTGCACATGGAGCCGCAGTACCACCAGTACGAGTTTGACCTGCGGTTGTACCTGACGGCCAAGGCGCTTTGACGCTCGCAGCTCACGATGCCTTGGCGTCGTCAGGCCAGTCGCCCAAGGGAGCCACAGGGCCGAGAGGGCGTGCCTGGTTCGCGCTCAGCAGGGCCCGAACCTGTGACCAGACCTGCTGGGAGATGATGGCCACCGTGGTGAACACCCCGGCAAACACCAGCCACAAGGCGCGGCGCAGGGTGTCAATCACCGACGCCCCATCCCGGAATTCGCCAAAAGTGAGCATCAGCAGCAAGGTGCCGCACACGGCCAGCAGGTAGGCGCTGCGGATCCAGAACTCGGCACCGCCATCGGCATCACACAGCGATCCCAGTACCCGCGTCAGGATGGGCCGCAAGTACGTGACGGCAATCAGGGGGCCCAGCACCGCCAGGGCCAGGGAAATCAGGAACAAGGTGGTGTTCATGGTTGACAATCCTCCAGAGGTTGGGGTGACAAGGGCAGGGTCAGCGCGAGCAACTGTCTGCGTTGCAGCGAGCACGTTGCGCCGCGCGTTCGGCGGCACGCCGGGTGGGGCCTTCAAAGAGCAAGGCCACCAGCGGCCGGGGGAAGCGGTAGCGGTTGCGCACCAGCCAGGGGTAGGCCCGGTCGGCCAGTTGGCGCAGCACGGGCCAGCCGGTCGGTGCCGTGATCCAGCCCAGGCCCACGGCGCTGTAGGCCAGCCGGAACACTTCCACGCCCTTGACCACCTGACCGTCGGCACGCACGGCGTGGATCTTGTCCATCAGGTCGGACTGCGTGGCACCAGGAACGGGTGAGTCAAAGCTCGGGCTGGACGCATCGACAAAGACCAGTTGCTCGGCCGTGTTGCGCAGCATCAGGTTGGTCATCTCGCCATTGCACAGCTGGCAAGAGGCGTCGTAATAGATCGTCAGGGGGTAGGTGGTGTGGCTCATGTCGACTCCGTATGAAATTTCAGTAAAAACAGAAATAAAGGGTCAAAAAAAGGGGGGTCAGCCCCGCACAAACTTCTGAACACTGGCACCCAGGCGCAAGACCTTTTCCAGGGTGCTGGGGGACAGGCGCAGCATCTCGTCCGACCAGGAGCCCAGGGCCTGCATCAGCTTGAGCGTCTCGCGCACCCGGTCCTGGGCATCGGGGGATTCATCGGCAAAACCAGGTTGGGCCACCAGGTCGGCCAGCATGCGGGTGGTGGGGTCGAACTCGCGCTCCTTGCGCTCGCGCACCACGGTGCGGAACAACTCCCACACATCAGATGAGGTCTCGAAGTAATCGCGGCGGTCGCCCAGCACCTGGGTGGTGCGGATCAGCTTCCAGCTGACCAACTCCTTGAGGCTGTTGCTGACGTTGGAGCGAGCCACGCCAAGGGTCTCGGAGATTTCTTCGGCGTGCAGTGGGCGCCCGTGGAAAAACAGCAGGGCGTGGATTTGCGACACGGTGCGATTGACGCCCCAGGCCGAGCCCATCTCACCCCAGTGAACCACAAACTTGCGAGCAACATCGGTCAGTTCCATGGCTTGCAGTCTACTTGGTCTGAAATTTCTGTCAATAGTGAAATTTGATCCGATCACAGGCGCGTGAGCTGCACTTGTTGACGCAGTTGCCGGACATCGTCCACGTCACACAGGGCAGTGCCTGGCGCGCGCAGGGCGCTGGCCCCTGCGGCCATGGCCATGCAAAAGGCCTCTTCCATGGCTTGCCCATCGCTCAGGGCCCAGACCAGGGCGCCCAGGAAACTGTCGCCAGCGCCAATGGTGCTGGCCACCACGGGCACAGGCAGGCTGGGGGCGCGCCAGGTGGCTTGCGCCGTCACCAGCAGGGCGCCCTGGTCACCCAGGGACAAGGCCACCATCTCGGCTCACACCAAAGCCATCCGCAAACTGAATCCCG
>DAORJC010000070.1:0-14073 GCA_035438885.1 Aquabacterium sp.
GTTGTCGATGGGCAGCCTGCCGTCGTCGATGAAGCGCGTGAGCGCCTGCCAGCGTTTGAGGCTGTAGTCCAGCGCCTTGGCCGTGGCGCCGGAGAACACCTTGGCCCGTTGCGCCAGCATCCACTCGTGCAAGGCGTTGGCAATGCGCCTTGATTGCTCCTGCCGAATAGCTTGTCGGTCTTGAGCGCTGAGGTCCTTGACCTCGCGCTCGATGTCGTAGAGCAGAGCGATGTATTGCAAGGCCTGCCCTGCAATCTGGCTGGTGCCGTTGGCATGCAGGTCGAAGAACTTGCGCCGAGCGTGGGCCATGCAGCCCACCTCTGTGATGCCACTGGCAAAGCTGGCCTTGTAGCCGCCGTAGTCGTCGCAGATCAGGCTGCCACGCCACTCGCCCAGGAAGGCGCGCGCATGCTCGCCGCTGCGGCTGTCGGCAAAGTCGTAGACCACGGCCTTCATGTTCTCGAACGCGCCGGGGCTGTAGGCCCACAGGTAGGCGCGGTGCGTCTTGCCGGTGCCCGGCTTGAGCATCTCCACGGGCGTCTCGTCGGCGTGCAGCACCGTGTGGGCCAGCATCTCGGCTGTAAGCGCATCGACCAGCGGCTGGAGTTGCACGCCGCACTGGCCCACCCACTGCGCCAGCGTCGAGCGAGGCAGCGGCACGCCTTCTCTGGCGTAGATCTCTTCGAGGCGGTACAGGGGCAGGTGGTCGCCGTACTTGGCCACCAGCACGTTGGCCAGCAGGTTCGAAGTCGGGATGCCCTTGTCGATGATCTGTGCTGGCACGGGTGCCTGAACCAGCTTTTGGCAGGCCGCGCAGGCCCACTTGCCGCGCACATGGCGCTCCACCGTGAAGGTGCCGGGCGTGTAGTCCAGCTTCTCGCTGACGTCCTCGCCAATGCGCTTCATCTGGCAGCCGCAGCCACAGGCCGTGCTCTCGGGCTCGTGCGTGATCTCCACGCGTGGCAGGTGCGCGGGCAGCGCCGCGCGACGGGGCTTGGCCTTGGGTGTGTCGGAGGTGTCGGTTGGCTCGGCTGGTGCTGGGCTCAGGGCCTGGAGTTCGGCCTCCAATGCGGCCAGGTCGGCGTCCAGGGTCTCGTCGAGCAGGCTGCGCTGATCGGCGTGCAGCTTCTCGCTCTTGGCTGCGAACTGCACGCGCTTGTAGCGGGCAATCTCGTGCGTGAGCAGGTCGATCTTGGTCTGCTTGAAGTGGATCTCCTGATCCTTGCTGACCAAGCTCTGCTGATGCGCTGCAAGCAGTTGATTCTGGTCCATCACCTTGACCAGCAAGCCCTCGGCCAGGGCGCGCAGTTGCTGCGCGTCCATGCTCTGAAGTTGCTGGGGATCGATGACCATGGCCGTCATCATCACAGCCATCGGGCTTGTTGGCTATCGCAGGCTTGAGGGATTGCGCCACAGTGGGCAATGGCATCCAGCCGCCCGATGAGCAGGTGAGCCCGTGCGCCATCACACCACCCGGATGGCCCCGTCGGCCTGCAGGCGCTGCCAGGGCAGGCCCATGATCAAGGCTTGCCACTGCACCTGATTGAGCTCGATGTGCGCAGCCAGATCGCCCTGCGGCCACACGAAGCGGCCTTGGTGCAGGCGCCGCGCCAGCAGCCACAGGCCCTGGCCGTCGTGTACCAGCACCTTCATGCGCGTGCCGCGCTGGTTGGCAAACAGGTAGGCGTGGTGCAGTCGTGCGGCACCAAAGACCTCGACCACCCGCCCCAGGCCTTTGTCTGGCCCGGCGCGCATGTCCAAGGGTGCCGTGGCCAGCCACAGTGCGTCGATGCGGATCATGTCGGCGACCTCGTCTCATCGGAGCCACTCGCGCAGCCATGCGCCACACTCGGCTGCTGCTGATGCGGGCCATTGCAGGCTCACGCTGCTGGTGCCTCGGCGCAGCTCCAGGCGGATGGGCTCGGGGGCGGGTGCACTGGCACAGTGCATGGGCAACTCGACGAAGGCGCCTGACTGAGCGCCCATCACGGCAACGGCACCTGGCTCGTGCTGGAGCCACCGGCGAACCAGGTTGGCATTGAGGCCATGGGCCAGCGCCACCCCGGCCACCGAGGCACCAGGTTGCTGACAGGCCGTGACCACCTGGCGTTTGAGATCAGGTGCGTGTCGGCGTCGAGTATGCTTCGTTGGAGTGCTTTGCATAGTGTCCACTTGTCTTCTTGGTGGACACTATCCTCGTGGCTCAGGCCGGTACTCTCAAGATGCCTTCACCGGACGCTTACGCTGAAGTTGGGGCTGGACAGCTTGATCGGTGCGGCGGCTGGCAGGGCACTGGTTTGCGAGCTCGACAGAGGC
Source organism: Aquabacterium sp. (assembly GCA_035438885.1). Lineage (GTDB taxonomy): Bacteria > Pseudomonadota > Gammaproteobacteria > Burkholderiales > Burkholderiaceae_C > Aquabacterium. The sequence goes on from DAORJC010000070.1 coordinate 2,317, forward strand.
GTGAACTCGTCAAAGTAGGTCTGCGCAAATGCGGTTGAAGTGGTCGACAGCAAGACAGCTCCCGCAATGGTCGTGATTTTCATGGTGATGCTTCTCTTGAGGTTGAATCAAGCCCCGACTGGGCACTGACTCAATGTAGACACCACGCATGACGCAGCACTCTCTGCCGCATGAGCCGATCGGCCGATCAGCCGATCACTGCAGACGCTTCTTGAGCGAATCCGGCAAAGGAATCGACAGGACATCGATGCCCTCTTCCTGCAGATCGACCTTTTCTTCGGCGGTGATCTGGCCCCGGATCCCGCGCTCGGGCGCATCACCCTGATGGATCCGGCGCGCCTCGTGAGCAAACTGATCGCCCACATCCTCGGTCTTTTCGATGATCTGACGGGCCGCCTCCAGCCACAGCTTCTGCATCTGGACCAGGGCATCCACCGCGGGCGACTCTTGCGGCGCAGCCACGGCCATGCGAGCACTCGGGGTGCTCCCCTCGTCGGCCGGCGGACGGGCATGGCCCGTGTTGATCCGCGACGCGGACGGCAAGCGCGTCACCTGCGCATCACCACAGACCGGGCAGGTCAGCAGACCTCGATCTTGCTGGGAGGCCAGGTCATCGGCACTGCCAAACCAGCCCTCAAAACGATGCCCATGGGCACAAGACAGATCCACCACCAGCATGTCGACCTCACTCGGGCGCGCTGGCGGGAGTGCCGGATGCAGCATCCGCCACGCTCACCCAGGCCGGCGCCCAGGCACCACTGCGCCACTGCTGCAGCCACATCATGCCGACCACGGTCTTGGCATCGGTCAGCAGGCCATCCCTGAACCATTGCGACAGCTCACCTTCGGAGGCCGCAAAGACATCCAGGAACTCGCCGTCGTCCAGGTGCCGCTCGCCCGCGATCAGGTCGTCGGCCAACCAGACCTCGATGAACTCGGTGGCATAGCCAATGACTGGGTGCATGACACCGGCCTGAGCCCAGCGGCGGGCCCGGTAGCCGGTCTCTTCCAGCAATTCGCGCTGAGCGCAGGCCAGGCCGCCCTCCCCCGGGTCGAGCTTGCCCGCGGGAAACTCGATCATGGTGCGGCCCACGGGATACCGGAACTGACGCTCCATCACCAGCCGACCATCGGGCAAGGCCGCCACGATCATCACGGCACCAGGGTGAACCACATATTCTCGGACGGCTTGCCGCCCATCGGGCAATTGCACGCGGTCCCGGCGCCACTGCAGGAACTGACCTTGCTCGACCACCTCGGTGGCCAGGCAGGTCTCGCGCAAGTGGGCATCTCCCGATGCCACCTCACCCACCCCACCCGCCGGGACGCTCATCGCGCGCCGCGCCGCAGGTAGCGCCAGACAAAGCCCGGGAAGGCCAGGGTCACCATGACACAGAACCCGATGGCGTAGAACTCCCAGCGTTGGGGTGCGTTCTGGCCCACGTGGGCCTCCAGCGCACGACCGATCAGCCCCGCCACCACCGTGTAGAACAGCAACTCAAGGATGTGCCAGGCCGTGGGCTTGGGCTCTCGCACCGGCCCGACCAGGAACAGGCGGTTGTTCAGAAATGGCAGGTTGGCAGCCACCAGGGCCACCACCACCATCGTGTACACCGCCCAACCGGGCACCAGTCCGTTCATGCCTGTCCGATCAGCCCGCCAGGGCCTGTGTGATGGCACTGGCGCACAGCGTCATCAGGCCGCTGGGCAGGATGCCCAGGCCCAACACCGCCAGCGCATTGAGCGACAACAGCGCGCGAGCTTCACCGCCCTGCGCGATCGGGGCCGTGTCCACCGGCTCGTCAAAGTACATGACCTTGACCACACGCAGGTAGTAGAACGCACCGATCAGCGACAGCACCACCGCCACGATCGACAGTTGCAGCAGCAATGGCGAGTTGGTGGTGATCAGCGATTGCAGCACAGCCAGCTTGGCGTAAAAGCCCACCGTGGGCGGGATGCCTGCCAGCGAGAACATGAAAATGGCCATGACGGCTGCCAACCAAGGGCTGCGCTTGGCCAGGCCCGACAGGTCACCGACCTGCTCGGACTCAAAGCCCGGACGCGACAGCAGCATGATCAGGCCGAAGGTGCCCAGCGTGGTCAGCACATAGGTCAGCACATAGAACAGCGAGGAGCCATACCCGTTACCGGCCGACACCGTGTTGCCAGCCACCACCGTGGGCACAAAACCCAGCAACATGAAGCCCAGTTGCGCAATGCCGGAGTACGCCAGCATGCGCTTGAGGTTGGTCTGCGCGATGGCCGCCAGGTTACCGACGGCCATCGACAACACGGCCAGGATCATCAGCATCTGCTGCCAGTCGGTGGCGGTGTTGATCAGGCCCTCCACCAGCAGTCGGATGGTGATGGCAAAGGCGGCCAGCTTGGGGGCACCCGCCACCAGCAGCGTGGCAGCCGTGGGCGCGCCCTGGTAGACGTCAGGCACCCACATGTGGAAGGGCACCACGCCCAGCTTGAACGCCAGACCGGAGACGATGAACACCAGACCAAAAGCCAGGACCTGCTTGTTGATGGTACCGGCCAGCGTGGCCTTGTCGACCTCGGCCAGATCCAGCGAACCGGTGGCGCCGTACATCATCGACAGGCCGTACAGCAGGAAGCCCGAAGCCAGCGCGCCCAGCACGAAGTACTTCATGGCTGCTTCGGTGGCTTGCGCATGGTCACGGCGCAAGGCCACCACGGCATACAGCGACAGCGACATCAACTCCAGGCCCAGGTAGATGACCAGGAAGTTGTTGCCGGCGATCATGATGGAGATGCCCAGCAGCGAGAACAGGCTCAGGGTGAACAATTCACCTTTGAGCATGTCGCGTGCGCCGGCGTACGCCTGCGAGTAGGCCAGCGAGGCCATCACCGCCAGGGTTGCGCACAAGGCCAGCAGGTGCCCCATGGGGTCGGTCACGATCATGCCCTGCATGGCATAACCCGAGACTTCCGAATCCAGGTAACCAATGTGCAGGCCGGCCACACCGGCCAGGGTCAGCATGGTCAACCAGTAGGTGGGGCGGCGCTGCGGGCAGGTGACGTAAAGATCTGCCAGCAGCACCACACAGGCCATTGCCAGCAAGAAGATCTCTGGCGCCACCGCGAGCCAATTCATGTTGTTCATTTCAGGTCGGCCTCAGTTCAGCTTGCTCACGGACACGTGCTTGATCAACTCTTGCACCGACACTTGCATCACGTCGGTGAAAGGTTTGGGCTGCACACCCATCCACAGCACGGCAACGGCCAGGATGGCCATGATGAAGAATTCGCGGGCATTGATGTCGGTCAGGGCGCGCACGTCGTCGTTGGCGACATCGCCCAGGTACACACGCTTGTACATCCACAGGGTGTAGGCCGCGCCAAAGATCAGGGCGGTGGCCGCCAGCAGGCCGATCAGGAAGTCGTACTGCACAGCGCCCAGGATCACCATCCACTCGCCCACAAACCCTGCCGTGCCCGGCAGGCCGCAGTTGGCCATCGAGAAAAACAGCGCAAAGGCGGCGAACTTGGGCATGGTGTTGACCACACCGCCGTAGCTGGAGATCTCGCGAGAGTGAACGCGGTCGTACAGCACGCCAATGCTCAGGAACATAGCGCCCGACACAAAGCCGTGGGCAATCATCTGCACCAGACCACCGGCGATGCCCAGTTCATTGAAGATGAAAAAGCCCAGCGTCACAAAACCCATGTGCGCGATCGACGAGTACGCCACCAGCTTCTTCATGTCCTGCTGCACCAGGGCCACCAGACCAATGTAGATCACGCCAATCAAGGACAGGGTGATCACGATCGGTGCGTACTCATGGGACGCATCGGGAACGATGGGCAGCATGAACCGCAGGAAACCGTAGCAGCCCAGCTTCAGCATGATGGCGGCCAGCACCACCGAACCACCCGTGGGCGCTTCGACGTGGGCGTCGGGCAACCACGTGTGCACGGGGAACATGGGCACCTTCACGGCAAAGGCCGCAAAGAACGCACAGAACAGCAGCGTCTGTGCCGTGGAAGCCAGAGGCAGCTTGTGCCAGTCCAGGATCGAGAAGCTGCCGCCGGACTTGTAATACAGGAAGATCAGCGCGATCAGCATCAGCAGCGAACCGGCCAGCGTGTACAGGAAGAACTTGAACGCGGCATACACACGGCGCGGGCCACCCCACACACCGATGATGATGTACATCGGGATCAGCGTGGCTTCAAAGAAGACGTAGAACAGCAGGCCATCGAGTGCCGAGAACACGCCGACCATCAGGCCCGACAGGATCAGGAAGGCACCGTAGTACTGGTGGGGACGGTCTTCGATGACCTCCCAGCCGGCCAGCACCACGATGATGGTGATGAAGGCCGTCAGGGGCACGAACCACATCGAGATGCCGTCGACGCCCAGGTGGTAGAACACATTGAAGCGTTCAATCCACGAGGCCTTCTCGACAAACTGCATGGCAGCCGTCGATGTGTCGAAGTCGGTCATCAAGGGGATGGTGACCGCAAAGCCGATGATCGAGCCGATCAGGGCCATCCAGCGTGAGGCGTTGGCGTTTTCCTGGCGGCCGATGGCCAGCAGGAGCGCCCCGAAAGCCACTGGAATCCAGATGGCCAGAGAGAGGATGTTGGACATTGTTTGCATGGACCGGTCCTCGCGCTCAGTGTTGCATGAACACGAACCAGGTCATGAGGGCGAACACCCCCAGGATCATGACCAGTGCGTAGTGATACAGGTAACCTGTCTGGAACAGGCGAATCAGGGAGCCGAACAGACCGACCATCCTGGCCGAACCATTGACGAGCGCGCCGTCGATGAGGGTCTGGTCGCCTGCCTTCCAGAAGACGCGGCCCAGCAGGCGGGCACCGGCAGCCAGGACGTGTTCGTTGAACCAGTCCAGGAAGTACTTGTTCTCGCCGATCACGATCAGCGGACGCAGCACCTTGGCGAACATGGCAGGGATCTGAGGCGCGACCATGTAGAACACATAGGCCGTGACCACGCCACCCAGCGCCAGGTAGAACGGCAAGGTCGACAGGCCATGGATGGCCATGGCGTCAGGGCCGTGGAAGGCCTTGGCCAGCTCGGCCATGGCCGGGTGCTTGACCGCATCCACAAAGATGGCCGACTTGAGGAAGTCGCCATACAGCAGCGCGTCGATCGTGAAGTAGCCGATCAGCACCGAAGGAATGGCCAGCAGCACCAGCGGCAGCGTCACCACCAGCGGCGATTCATGCGGCGTGTGGGCATGTGCGTGATCGTCACCATGGTCATCGTGGTGATCGTGCTCCCCCGGGAACGGCTTGTGATGGAAATGCTCCTTGCCATGGAAGACCAGGAAGTACATCCGGAAGCTGTAGAAGGCGGTCACGAAGACACCGGCCAGCACGGCAAAGTTGGCAAAGCCGGCCGCAGGCAGATGGCTCAGGTGCACGGCCTCGATGATCGAGTCCTTGGAGTAAAAGCCCGAGAAGAACGGCGTGCCGATCAGGGCCAGCGAGCCCAGCAGCGACGTGATCCAGGTGATCTTCATGTACTTCCACAGGCCACCCATGTTGCGGATGTCCTGGTCGTGGTGCATGCCGATGATCACGGAGCCAGCACCCAGGAACAGCAGTGCCTTGAAGAAGGCGTGCGTCATCACGTGGAACATGGCCACGCTGTAGGCCGACACACCCAGGGCCACGGTCATGTACCCCAGTTGCGACAGCGTGGAGTAAGCCACCACGCGCTTGATGTCGTTCTGGATGATGCCCAGAAAGCCCATGAACAGCGCCGTGATCGAGCCGATGATCACGATGAAGTTCAACGCCGTGTCCGACAGCTCGAACAGGGGCGACATGCGCGAGACCATGAAGATACCGGCCGTCACCATGGTGGCAGCGTGGATCAGCGCGGAAATCGGGGTCGGGCCTTCCATCGAGTCAGGCAGCCACACGTGCAGCGGGAACTGCGCCGACTTGCCCATCGCACCAATGAACAGGCAGATGCAGATCACGGTGATCAGGGCCCAGTCGGTGGCAGGCAGCAGAACATTCGAGAACGTACCGGCCTTGGCAGCGGCAAAGATCTCCGTGTAGTTCAGGGTGCCGGTGTAGGCCAGGATCAGGCCGATGCCCAGGATGAATCCAAAGTCACCCACGCGGTTGACCAGGAAGGCCTTCATGTTGGCAAAGGTGGCCGTGGGCTTCTTGAACCAGAAACCGATCAGCAGGTAGGACACCAGACCGACCGCCTCCCAGCCAAAGAACAGCTGCAGCATGTTGTTGCTCATCACGAGCATCAGCATGGAGAAGGTGAACAGCGAGATGTAGCTGAAGAAGCGCTGGTAGCCAGGGTCCTCCTGCATGTAGCCGATGGTGTAGACGTGCACCATCAGGGACACAAAGGTCACCACGCACATCATCATCGCGGTCAGGCCGTCGACCATGAAGCCGACTTCCATCTTGAGCGTGCCCAGCGTCATCCATTCATAGACGGTCTGGTTGAAGCTGGCACCGTCCATGACCGCCTGGAGCGTCATGGCCGAGAGGATGAAGGAGATCAGCACACCCAGGATCGTCACGGTGTGCGCGCCCTTGCGGCCGATCACCTTGCCGAACAGGCCGGCAGCGATCGAGCCGACCAGCGGGGCCAGGGGCACCGCCAGCAGCGAGTTGAGAGAAAGTTCAGACATTGTTGTGTTTCTCCGTGCGCGGCATCAGCCCTTGAGGGTGTCCATCTCGTCCACGTTGATCGAGGAACGATTGCGGAACAGCACCACCAGGATGGCCAGACCAATGGCCGATTCGGCGGCTGCCACGGTCAGGATGAAGAAAACGAAAACCTGACCGGCCATGTCGCCCAGGTAGTGCGAGAAGGCCACGAAGTTCAGGTTCACGGCCAGCAGCATCAGCTCGATGGCCATGAGCAGCACGATCAGGTTCTTGCGGTTCAGGAAAATCCCGATGACCGACAGCGAGAACAGGATCGCGCCCAACGAAAGATAGTGTCCAAGGGTGATGCCGGTCATGCCTGGCCTCCTTCTGCCGGGGATGGTGCCGAGGGCTGCTCCACCACCGCATCCATCTTGACGATGCGCAGGCGGTCGGCCTTGCGTGCCTTGACCTGCTCCGAGGGGTTCTGGTATCGCGAGTTCTTGCGACCACGGTGGGTCAGCGCGATGGCGGCAATGATGGCCACCAGCAGGATCACGGCAGCAACCTGAACCGGGAACAGGTAGTTGGTGTACATCTCGATGCCAAGCGCCTTGGTGTTGGGCACATTGGCCACTTCAGGCGCAAAAGGCTTGGCTTCCGACAAGTGGAAACCACTCATCAGCACCATCGCCATCTCCAGGGCAATGACCACGCCGATGAAGCCAGCCAGTGGGAAGACTTTCCAGAAGCCCTGGCGGAGCGAGTCCATGTTGATGTCCAGCATCATCACCACGAACAGGAACAGCACCATCACGGCGCCCACATAGACCAGCACCAGCGCAATGGCCAGGAACTCCGCTTGCAGCAGCATCCACACGCCCGCCGCATTGAAGAAGGCTAGCACCAGGTGCAGCGCGGCACTCACGGGGCTCTTGGCAGTGATCACGCGGAAGGCCGCGTACACCAGCACAACAGCGAACAGGTAAAACAAAAAGGTCAAGGTATCCATGGGTATTGCACCAGTCACCACCGGCCCTGGCGGGCTCAGCGGTACTTGGCGTCGGCCTCCTTGTTGGCAGCGATTTCTTTTTCGTAGCGATCACCCACCGCCAGGAGCATGTCCTTGGTGAAGTACAGGTCGCCACGCTTTTCGCCGTGGTACTCAAAGATGTGGGTTTCGACGATCGAATCCACGGGACAGCTTTCTTCGCAGAAGCCGCAGAAGATGCACTTGGTCAGGTCGATGTCGTAGCGCGTGGTGCGGCGGCTGCCGTCGTCACGCACGTCGGACTCGATCGTGATGGCCATGGCCGGGCAGACGGCTTCGCACAGCTTGCAGGCAATGCAGCGCTCTTCACCGTTCTCGTAACGGCGCAGGGCGTGCAGGCCACGAAAGCGCGGCGAGAGCGGCGTCTTTTCTTCCGGGAACTGGATCGTGATGTTCTTGGACAGGAAGTGCTTGCCTGTCACGCCGAACCCCTTGAGGAAGTCCAGCAGCAGGAAGCTCTTGAAGAAGTCCGTGACGGACGTCGTTGCAGACATGGTTGCGACCTTTATTGCCAGATGTTCCAGGGAGACTGGATCCACAGACCCACGACCACCAGCCACACCAGGGTGACGGGGATGAAGATCTTCCAGCCCAGACGCATGATCTGGTCGTAACGGAAACGGGGGAAGGACGCACGCACCCACAGGAACATGGTCACGACCACGAAGGTCTTGATGCCCAGCCAGATCCAGCCGGGGATGAAGCTGAGGAATTCGACCGGGGGCAACCAGCCACCCAGGAACAACAGCACCGCCAGCATCGACACCAGGATCATGTTGGCGTACTCCGCCAGGAAGAACATGGCAAAGGACATGCCCGAGTACTCGATCATGTGACCGGCCACGATCTCGGACTCGCCTTCCACCACGTCAAAGGGGTGGCGGTTGGTTTCAGCCAGACCGGAGATGAAGTACACGATGAAGATCGGGAACAGGGGCAACCAGTTCCAGGACAGGAAGCTCATGCCCATCTCGGCAAACTGGCCCTTGTTCTGGCTCATCACGATGTCGGTCAGGTTGAGCGAACCGGACGTCATCAGCACCACCACCAGGCAGAAGCCCATGGCGATTTCATACGACACCATCTGTGCCGAGGCCCGCAGTGCGCCCAGGAAGGCGTACTTGGAGTTGGAGGCCCAACCCGCGATGATCACGCCATAGACTTCCATCGAGGTGATGGCCATCAGGAACAGCAGGCCGGCGTTGACATTGGCCAGCGCCACTTCGGGACCGAAGGGGATCACGGCCCAGGCGGCCAGCGCGGGCATGATCGTCATGATCGGGCCCAGGAAGAACAGGCCCTTGTGGGCGGCCGTCGGCACGATGATCTCCTTGAAGATCAGCTTGACGGCGTCCGCGATGGGCTGCAGCAGACCGGCAGGACCGGTGCGGTTGGGACCCGGGCGGATCTGCGACCAGCCAATGGCCTTGCGCTCCCACAGGGTCAGGTAAGCCACGCAGCCCAGCAGGGGCAGCAGCAGCGCCACGATCTTGATCAGTGACCAGACCACGGGCCAGGCGCCACCCATGGCTCCGGCTCCGGCGTTGTACAGGGCGTCAATCATGTTGTGTGTCCTTCCCTGTCATCAGGCTTTTTCGACACGGATCGTGCCGAAGGAAGCGCCCAAGGAGGCGGTATCGGGGTGACCGGCCGGCACGCGCACCACATTGGCGGGCAAGCTCGCATCAAGCACGGCGGGCAGCACGGCCGAGGCCGAATCCTGCGACACCTTGACCTGGGCACCTTCGCTCAGACCAAGTTCTGCCCACAGGGCTTGCGGCAAGCTGGCCACTGGCGCCTTGGCGTCAGCCGTGGCCTGAAGCGAGGGAGCGCGACGAACCAGGGCATCGGCACTGTAGATCGGCACATCGGCGATGCGCTCCAGGCCACCGGAGGAGGCCGAGAGGCTGATCGCCGCTGAGGTCGCATTGGACAAGCGCGCGGGGATGGTCGTCACGTCGCCCAGGGCACGCGCCTTGACCTCTTCGGAGGTGTCAAAGTCAAATCCGGGGATGCTCAGCAAGCTGCCCAACACGCGCAGGACCTTCCAGGCCGGACGGACATCGCCCATGGGCTTGACCACACCATGGAAGCTCTGGACGCGGCCTTCGGCGTTGACAAAGGTGCCCGAAGTTTCCGAGAACGGCGCGATCGGCAGCAGCACATCGGCGTAATCGGTCGCGCCGGTCTTGAAGGCCGACAGCGACACCACCATCTCGGCGTTGGCCAGCGCAGCGCGGGCGGCAGCCGGGTTGGCTGAGTCGAATTCAGGCTCTGCATTGAGCAGCAGCACGGCCTTGAGCGCCTTGCCCGAGAGCATCGCGCCGGCATTGAGGCCGCCAGACTGGGGCTGTGCGCCCACCAGTTGCGCGCCCACCGTGTTGGCCGCTTCACTGAGGAAGCCCAGCTTGGCACCGGTCGTGCTGGCAATCCACTGCGCCAGGGCCTGCAGGCTGGAAGCCTGAGGGTGCTGCGCCGCCGCGTTGCCCAGCAACACCACCTTGCGTTCGCCAGAGATCAACGAATCGGCGATGGCCTTGGCTGCGTCGGTGGCTGTCCCGTTGCAGGGAATGTCCAGGCCCAACTGGTTGGCCACGGCCACGGCCACATCACCCAGTGCTTGCGCCCAGGCGCTGGGCGCCACGGTGATGCGCTGCTTGAGCGTGACCAGCCAGTCGTCGTTGGTGGCGCCGATGGCGCTGATGAACGCGCCTCGTTTGGCCGCCTGACGCAGACGCGCGGCAAACAGGGGGTGGTCCTTGCGCAGGAAGGAGCCCACCACCAGCGCGGCATCCACGTTGGAGAGTTCGGCAATGCTCAGACCCAGCCAGCGAGCGCCCTCACCCGTGGTGAAGTCCGCCTGGCGCAGGCGGGTGTCGACGTTGTCGCTGCCCAGGCCACGCACCAGCTGGCCCAGCAGGTAGAGCTCTTCGACGGTGCTGTGCTCGGTGCCCAGGGCACCAATGGCTTGCGCGCCATGGTCGTTCTTGACACCCTTGAGGCCGTTGGCCACGTACTCCAGGGCCGTGGTCCAGTCCACCTCACGCCAGACGCCGCCCTGCTTGAGCATGGGCTTGGTCAGACGCTGGTCGCTGTTGAGGGCTTCGTAGCTGTAGCGATCGCGGTCGGCGATCCAGCATTCGTTGACGTCTTCATTTTCCAGAGGCACCACGCGCATCACCTTGCCATTCTTGACCTGGACGATCAGGTTGGCACCGGTGGAATCGTGGGGGCTCACACTCTTGCGGCGCGACAGCTCCCAGGTGCGGGCGCTGTAGCGGAAAGGCTTGCTGGTCAGGGCACCGACCGGGCAGATGTCGATCATGTTGCCCGACAGCTCGGAGTCCACCGACTGACCCACAAAGGTCTCGATCTCGGAGTGTTCACCGCGGTGAACCATGCCCAGCTCCATGACGCCGGCCACTTCCTGGCCAAAGCGCACGCAGCGGGTGCACTGGATGCAGCGGCTCATCTCCTGCATGGAGATCAGCGGACCCACATCCTTGGGGAAGACCACGCGCTTTTCTTCGTTGTAACGCGAAGAAGAGGCACCGTAACCCACCGCGAGGTCCTGCAACTGGCACTCACCGCCCTGGTCGCAGATGGGGCAATCCAGCGGGTGGTTGATCAGCAGGAACTCCATCACGCTCTGCTGAGCCTTGATGGCCTTCTCACTCTTGGTGCGAATGATCATGCCCTGCGTGACCGGGGTGGCGCACGCCGGCATGGGCTTGGGCGCCTTCTCGATGTCCACGAGGCACATGCGGCAGTTGGCCGCGATCGACAACTTCTTGTGATAACAGAAGTGTGGGATGAAGGTGCCGTTTTCTTCAGCAGCACGGATCACCATGCTGCCTTCCTGGGCCTGGACCTTGCGGCCGTCGATTTCGATTTCAACCATAGCGCTTAATCACCTTTTCCTGTACGCGACCGGGCTTCCGCCAGGCCGCCCCAAGGAAGACCAGCCCCCATGGGGGGCAGAGAGGTACTCCGAACGTGGGGGCCCTTAGACATACGCGGGGACCACGCAGGTCTTGTGTTCGATGTGGTGCACGAACTCATCGCGGTAGTGCTTGATGAAG
>DAORJC010000071.1:0-13881 GCA_035438885.1 Aquabacterium sp.
GGCGAGCATGTCTGAGCCCGCAGGGCGAGTTGCGCAGCCACCTGGGCTGGACCAGTGCCGAAGAGCAGTCCCGCGCAGCGGGACCGCCCACATGAAGCCCTGCCAGCCACCGACTCGGCGCCGCCCCGCGCTCCCCCGCCAAAACGCTCAACACGCCCAAAACGCTCACCCCCCCGTCAACCGCCTCACCGCCGGAAAATACAAACGATGCGGCAGATGACGCATGAACTTCAACCACAAGGTGAAACGCCGCGGAAAGTGAATCTCGAACCGCCCCTTGGCCCATCCCGCCAGGATCGCCTGAGCCGCCTGCGCAGGGGTGAGCAAGGCCGGCATCGCAAACTCGTTGCCGGCCGTCAGCGGCGTGCGCACAAAACCCGGGTTGATCACCGACACCCCCACCCCCAGCGGCTGCAAGTCCAGGTAAAGCGACTCGGCCAGGTTGATCAAGGCCGCCTTGGTCGGCCCATAGGCCAGCGACTGTGGCAGCCCCCGGTACCCGGCCACGCTGGCGATCAGGCTCAGGTGGCCGCCCTTCTGGCGCATCAGCACCGGCAGCACCACGTCCAGCAGATTCAGGGCACCACCCACATTGATGCGTTGGTGCATCAACGCGTCGGCCAGGTCAAAGCTGGTGGCCCGCTGGGCGCGGTAATGCGCCGCACAGAACACCACCATGTCCAGCATGCCGCCTGGCCGCACCTGCTCGATCCGACGCAGCACCTCCTGCATGGCGTCACCCATGGCCGGTCGGTCGGTCACATCCAGGGGCAAGGCGTGGCTGCCGGGGTGCCGCGCCACAAAGTCCTGCAAGGCAGCCTCGTTGCGGGCCGAGACCAGCACGGTGGCGCCAGCGGCATGCAGTTGTTGGGCCAGGGCCTGGCCAATGCCACTGGAGGCACCCACCACCCAGACGGTGCGGCCTTGCCAGTGTTCGATGCGGGGATTGAGAGACACGCAGACTCCTCAGGGGCGTTTGGTGAAGGTCAACGTGACCTCACCGAGACGGATGCCGAACTTGCTCATCTCGGCCTTGTTGAGCATGACTCGCTCATCCATCAGGTACATCCAGTCGTCAAACTGCACGTGATAGACCTGACCGTCCACGGGCAGGGCCATGGTGTAGCGCCAGTTCAGGGCGTTGCCGGCCGACTCGCCCACCGCCTCGCCGACCACGTCATCGGCTCGGCCCAGGTAGCGGCCGTTGCCTTGATCGGTCAGGCGCCACACGCGACGCTGCTCCGTGCCGTCGCTGTAGACAAAGTCTTCCTCCAGCACACCCTCCGCGCCATTCCAGCGGCCCACCAGCTTGACCGTGAAGCGCTTGACGACACGGCCACTGCGGTCGGTGAAGATGCCGTGGGCATCGACCGGGCCGTTGAAGTACTGGCGCAGGTCCAGGCGCGGCTGCTGCTGTGCGTAGTCACTGGCCTTGGGGGCCGAGCCGCAGGCCGACAGGCCCAGGGTGACGCTCAGGGCCAGGGCCCAGCCCAGGGCTTTGAGAGAGGTCTTGCGATGCATCGTCGTTGCCTTCATTCGAGGCCCTTGCGGGCCCACAGTTGCCACCACGCCCCCACCGACACCAGCTTGAGCAGGCACGGCAGGGCGCCATAGACCAGGGTCAGGGACCACAGGGCTTGCGGGTCCTGGCTGCCCGGGGTGTAACCCAGCCAGCCCAGCGCGGGCAGGGCCACGCCGGCGGCCAGGGCCAGGTTGAGCTTGGTGGCCAGTTGCCACCAGCCCGAAAAGATGCCCTCGACCGAGGGGTCGTGGGCGGCACGCTCGCCATCCTCAGCAGGCCGCGCCATGTAGCGCTGGATCACGCCGGTCAGCAAGGTGCCCGGCAGGGTCAGGTCGGCGCCCAGCATCAGGCCGCTGGCCAGGCAGATCGCGGCATAGGGCCACACATCGCCCTCACCCAGGGTCACCACGCCGCCAAAGGCCAGCACATAACCCGCCATCGCGCAGGCCCAGGCACGCGAGGGCCCCAGGCGCCGCACCAGCCGCACCCACAAGGGCACGCTCAAGGCGCCGGTCAGGAAGTAGGCGCCCAGGAAGGCACCCAGCCACTCGGGTCGCTTGAGCACGTCCTGAATGAAGAACAGCACCAGCGTGGCCGGGATGGCATTGGCAATGCCGTTGATCAGGAACAGGGCCAACAGGCGACGAAACTCGCCGTGCCGCAAAGGGACCGACCACGAAGCCCACTGCCGGGCCCACCGATGGGCCCGTGTCTGCCCGACGGGCCGCAGCACCCAGCCGGTGGGGACCACGCGGGCCGTGGGGGCGGGTGCACGATGCAGCGCCCAGACCGCCAGGATCAGGGTGAGCGTCAAGGCCGTGGCCATGGCGGTCGGCCCCAGGGTGGCAGCCAGCACATTGGCCACCAGCACGCCCACCAGGCCCAGCCCCTCGCGCCAGGCCACCCAGCGTGCACGGGTCTGGGCATCACCGCCCAGGCGACTGCCCCAGGCCTGATGGGTGATGGTGCAGGCACTGAAGGCCCAGGAGGCCAGGGTGAGCGTCACGGCGCACCACCACAGGCGCGCCAGGACGCCGTCGACCGGCGGAAAAAACAGCGCCCAGAAGCTGATGGCCAGGATCACGGCCGCCGCGGCAATGCCACGCCAGCCCGCCCCAGCCCGCCCCAGCCGGGCATCGGCCCACAGACCCAGGAGCGGGTCGGCCAGGGCATCGAGCAGGCGGCTGCCCAGCAGCACCAGGCCCAACAGAGACAGGGGCACGCCCAGCGTGTCGCCATAGTGCGCGGGCAGGATCACGTACAGCGGCAGGGCCACAAAGGCCAGGGGCAGCCCCAGCGCACCGTAGCGGGCGTGCGACCACCAGGGCAGCGCAGGGAGCGTGGTGGCGGTCGTCATGGCATGCGTGGATCAGGCGTGGATCAGGCGTGCGCCAGGGTGTACTGGACCACGTTGGTGTTGCCCATGTCGAAGGCGGCCTCGCAATAGCAGAGGTAGAACTCCCAGATACGGGCAAAGCGCTGGTCAAAGCCCAGCTCGCGAACCTGCGCCTCCTCGGCATGGAAGTCGGCGCGCCAGCGACGCAGGGTCTCGGCATAGTCGGGACCAAAGGCGTGAGCGTTGATCACCTTCAGGCCGGCGCGAGCGGCGTGCTCGCGGAACTGCGCATCGCTGGGCAACATGCCCCCTGGGAAGATGTACTGCTGGATGAAGTCGGTGGACTTGCTGTAGCGATCGAACAGGTCATCACGGATGGTGATGGTCTGGATGCAGGCCCGACCACCCCGCTTGAGCAGGCGGCTGACGCTGTCGAAGTAGGTGGGCCAGTAGGCCTGGCCGACCGCTTCGAACATCTCGATGGACAGCACCGCATCAAAGGGCTCGTCGCTGATGTCGCGGTAGTCCTGCAAGCGCAGGTCGGCGCGGTCGGCCTGACCCGCATCCTTCAGGCGCTGGCGGGCCCAGTCCAGTTGTTCGGTCGACAAGGTCACGCCCGTGACGCGCGCTTGAGCCTCCAGGGTGGCCTTCTCGGCCAGGGCGCCCCAGCCACAGCCGATCTCCAGCACGCGCTGCTCGGCCGGGCCGCCGATCACACCGGCTTCAACCAGGGCGCGGCGCACCTTGGCATGCTGCGCCTTGGCCAGCGGCATGGACATGCCCTTGTCGAACAGGGCACTCGAGTAGTTCATGGTCTCGTCCAGCCACAGACGGTAGAAGGCATTGCCCAGGTCGTAGTGGGCGTGGATGTTCTTGCTGCTGTTGGCCTTGGAGTTGTGGTTCAGCAGGTGCTTGATGCGGTAGGCCAGTCGGCCGATCCAGCTGCCATACACGGCCGACTCGATCTCGTCTCGGTTGGCCACCATGACCTTGAGCAGCGCTGCCAGATCCGGCGTGGTCCAGTCGCCGGCGATGTAGGACTCGGCAAAGCCGATGTCGCCCGACTTCATGGCGGCCGAACACACCAGCCAGTTGTGCAGACGCAGCGTGGCGCGCGGCAGGCCATCGGCCACGGACTCGCGGCCGAAGCGGGCCAGGCTGCCATCGGGCCACTGCACGTCCAGCATGCCGCGCTTGAGGCCCTGCAGCAGCTTGAACACCACACGGGCCGACGCAGGAGCGTCTTTGGGCAGGTGGGCGCCGGGCACGGCCTCGTGGATGGGCTGGACCTGGGCAACAGTGGCGTGCTGCACGCGTTCGATCGTGGAAGTGTTCATCGACATCAACCTGTGGTTCAGAGGGTGAGAGAGTTCAAGGCGCGTCGCCATGGCTCACGAGCGCTGGCGGGGTGTCGGGCTTGCGATGGAAGGTCGCTCCTTTGATCCAGACGCGAAGGGCTTGCCAATGGATGCGCGCCACCACGCCCCAGGTCATCAGGGGCCAGCCCCAGAAGGCCCGGCGGGCACTGCGCTCGGTCAGGGGCTGCAAGGCACCGGCCTGGCTGGTCATCAGCAAGGGGCCTTGCTCGTCGTCGTGATCGACACAGACGATCAGTCGCTCGCGGGTCGTGGCCTGAGCGCCCGCCCGACCCCAGGCCCCCGTGCGCATGAAGCGAAAGCGGTAGCGCCCTTCGACGTGGCAGAACGGCGAGACATGAAAGACCTTGTCGGCCGTGACCTCGCCACCCATCTTCAGGTGGGGGCCGCTGAGCACATAGGCATGGCGCTCGCCAAAGGTGTTGTTGACCTCGGCCACCACGGCGGCCAGGGACCGGTCGGCACGGTGCACCCACCAGAAGCTGACGGGCTTGAAGGCAAAACCCAGCACGCGCGGGAAGGTCTGCAACCAGACCTCGCCCTGTTGCAGCTCGGGCAACGGCAGGCCTGCCTCTTGCAGCACGCCATCGAGCCAGGCCAGCGCATCGGGGCCGCCCACGCCATGGTCGGCATCGTGAAAGCTGAGCAGCCCCCGGCGGTTGCGGCGCACGACCGGCGCATCCTGGCGGGCCAGGGCGCGCATGGGCAGCAGCCAGAAATAGTGGCTGTAGTCAAAGGTGTGACGCCGAGGCTTGAGGCGCTCGTGGCGAACCGGGCCGAAGCCGATCAGGGGCTGATTCACACCAGCTCCTTGGGGCGGTGGCTGGCCAGGTAGCGATCGGCCAGCTCGCGCCCATCAGCGGCCGAGGCGCGGCCTTGACGGGCCAGCAGGGCTGCGGCCACCGCGCGACCGGATTTGAGGCCGTCTTCATGGAAGCCATAACCCGTCCACGCGCCGCAGAACCACACGTGCTGCTGCCCCTGAATCTCGGGCAGTCGAGCCTGGGCCTCGATGGCCGCCAGGTCAAACACCGGGTGGGCGTACTCGTACTGCGCGATCACCTGATCGGCCCGGGGCGGGCGCAACGGGTTGAGCGAGACGATCACCGGCTGCGCAAAGGGCAAGGGCTGCAGCACATTGAGCAGGTAGTGCAGGCACACGTGGTTGGCGTCGCGGCCGTCGGTGGCCTCGCGCTCGTAATTCCAGGCGGCCCAGGCCATGCGCTTGTCGGGCAGCACCGAGGCATCGGTGTGCAGCACGGCCTGGTTGTCGTGGTACCGGATGGCGCCCAGCAGTTCGCGCTCGGGCGCGGTGGCACTGGCGCCCAGCAGGGCCAGGGCCTGGTCGCTGTGGCAGGCCAGGACGACCTCGTCAAACACTTCGCTGCCCTGGTCGGTGTGCAGCACCACGCCACCGGCGCCACCCTCGCCCAGGCGGGTGATGCGGCGCACGGGCGTGTTCAGACGGGCATCGCTCAGGCGGCTGACCAGGCGCTTGACATACTCGCGCGAGCCGCCCTGAACCGTGAACCACTGCGGCCGGTTGGCCACCTGCAGCAGGCCATGGTTGTGGCAAAAGCGGATCAGGGTGCCGATGGGGAACTGCAGCATCTGCTCTGTGGGGCAGGACCAGATGCACGCGATCATGGGCAGCAGGTAGGCGTCGCGAAACTCGGCGCCAAAGCGGTGCTCGTCCAGAAAGGCGGCAATGGGTTGGGCCATGCGGGCGTCGTCCCCACGCAGGGCCAGCGCTGTGGTCACCCGATTGAAGCGGATCAGGTCGGCCAGCATGCGCCAAAAACGCAGCGACCACAGGTTGCGCCGCTGGGCAAACACGCTGTTGAGGGTGGAGCCACACCACTGCAGGCCTGACAACCAGGCCCGGTGTCCGCTGACCGCTTCAGCCGCGGGCGGCACCTTGACCGAAAACGACATGTCCGACTTGGCCGTGGGCACGCCCAGCTCGTCAAACAGGCCGATGAGGTTCGGATAGGTGCGCTCGTTGAAGACCAGAAAACCGGTGTCCACGCCGTGGGTCACCGCTTGGCCGGACGCGTCAGGCAGGGTCACGTCCACCGTGTGGGCATGCCCACCAAAGTAGGCGCCCGCCTCGAACAAGGTCACACGCTGGCCGCCTTGCTGCGTGAGCGCCAGGGCAGCGCCCATGCCGGCGATGCCGGAACCCACAACTGCAATGCGCTTCATGCGACCCCCTATGGATGCGTCACCCCGCCAGACAAGAAACCAAAGGGCGCGCGGGACTCGCTTTTGTCCAGGTCAAAACAAAGACACTGGACAGCCTTTTGGCAGAAACATAACCGATCAGTCGCAACAATACCAGTCAGTTCATTTTGCTGCCACCAAGGCCGCTTCGATGTCCCTGACAAATTCACGGTCTTCCGGCGACGTGAGGCTGTTGTAGGCCTTGACGGTCTTGCCATCACGCCCGATCAGGTACTTGTAGAAGTTCCATTTGGGCGTGGTGCCGCTGATCTTGATCAGCTCGGCATGCAGGGCATTGGCCTCGTCGCCGCGCACATGGCTCTTGGCAAACATGGGGAACTTCACGCCATAGGTGTTGGCGCAAAAATCGGCGATCTCCTTGGCGCTGCCCAGCTCCTGGCCACCAAAGTCGTGAGAGGGAAAGCCCAGCACGACCAGGCCACGCGCCTTGTACTTGGCATGCAGGTCCTCCAGGCCCTTGAACTGCGAGGCAAAGCCGCAGCGGCTGGCGGTGTTGACCACCAGCACGACCTGGCCGGCGTACTGGCACAGGGACTGGGGCTTTTCATCCTGCAGGCGCGGGAAGGTCTTGTTCAGCAAGGCCGGGCAGGTGGCAGGTGCAGCCGATGCGGCCGGGGCCGCGACCGGCGCCTCAGGCGTTGCGGCCTGGGCCGTGATGGCCACGCCCCAGGTGCCGCTCAGGGCCAGCGCCGACGAAATCAAAAACCTTTTTGCGTGCATGAGAACCTCTTTTGTCTTGAACAAAACGCCATTGATTGCGTATATCAGCGCTTGAGATTGTTGACGACAACCACTTTGTCCTGGGCGAATGTGGCTCATTCCCGGTCCAGTTCCAAGCCTTGACCAAGAATTGAACATGGACAGCAATACCCTCAGCCAAAGACCCTTGATGATGTCGATCGCCGCCGTCGAGCGCGACACGGGCCTCAGCAAGGACACCCTGCGCGTCTGGGAGCGCCGCTATGACTTTCCGCAACCCGTGCGCGACGGGCAGGGCGAGCGCTGCTACCCGCTGGATCAGATCGAAAAACTGCGCCTGATCAAACGCCTGCTGGATGTCGGCCACCGCCCCAGTCGGCTGGTCAGCCTGCCCATGCAGGACCTGCAGGCCCTGAGCGAACGCAGCGCCGATGCGCAAGGCCTGAGCGGCCCCACCCGCCGCCGGGGCGTGGGCAGTGGCATCCGCCCCGCCGAGGCAGAGGACGCCCCCCTGGGCCTGCGGGCGGAGCTGTCGCGGGGCCTGCTGCAGATGGGCCTGTCCCGATTCATTGCCGAACTGGTCACGCCGCTGCTGACCGCCATTGGCGATGGCTGGTTGCGCGGACGCATCCAGATCTTTCAGGAACACTGGGCCACCCACTACATCCAGCAGACCCTGCACAGCGCCATCCAGTCCTTCCCCGCCCCGCAAGGGCCGGCCTCGCCCCGCGTGCTGTTGTCGACCCTGCCCGGCGAGCACCACGCCCTGGGTCTGCTGGTGGTGGAGTCCTGGCTGTGCCTCGATCAGGCCCAGGCCATCAACCTGGGGCCCCAGACCCCGTTGTGGGACCTGGTCCTTGCCGTCCAGAGCTGCAAGATCGACATCGTGGCCCTGAGTTTTTCGCCCCATGCACCGCCACCACTGATTCAGGATGGCCTGGCCGACTTGCGGGCCAAGCTGCCACCCCATGTGGCGCTGTGGGCCGGCGGCAGCCACCCCCTGCTGCAACGCAAGCCGCCCGAAGGCGTCCTGGTGCTCAACGACCGCAGCAGCCTGAGCTCGGCCCTGGCACTCTGGCGCGCCCGACACCAGAGCCCACGCTGAACCCACCGCCCCACATCCAAACCGTCATAAATTGCGTATAGGGTGTGGGGGTCCGATCCGGGCTCCACGCCCGCAGGAGATGGAAATGCCCATGCTTTACCCCGAACTGTTCAAACAACTCGAGTCCGTCCGCTGGAACATGGACACCGACATCCCCTGGGATCGCTTTGATGCCCGCTTGCTCACCGACGAGCAGGCACAGACCATCAAGATGAACGCGATCACCGAGTGGGCCGCCCTGCCCGCCACCGAGATGTTCCTGCGCGACAACCGCGACGACAGCGATTTCTCGGCCTTCATGAGCGTGTGGTTCTTTGAAGAGCAAAAGCACTCCCTGGTGTTGATGGAGTACCTGCGGCGCTTT
Source organism: Aquabacterium sp. (assembly GCA_035438885.1). Lineage (GTDB taxonomy): Bacteria > Pseudomonadota > Gammaproteobacteria > Burkholderiales > Burkholderiaceae_C > Aquabacterium. The sequence continues at coordinate 8,647 of DAORJC010000071.1, forward strand.
CGGCCCGACCTGGTCCCGACCGAAGAGGAGCTGCACGAGGTGCGATTCGAGTTCGACCCGGCGCCCCCGCTGGAGACCTTGATGATGCATTTTTGTGGCGAGATCCGCCTGAACCACTGGTACCGCCGCGCGGCCGAGTGGCACGCCGAACCCGTCATCCGGCACATCTACGAAACCCTGGCCCGCGATGAAGCCCGCCACGGCGGCGCCTACCTGCGCTACATGAAGCGCGCCATGAACAAGTTTGGCGACGAGGCCCGCACCGCCTTTGCCAAGGTGGGCGTGCTCATGGCCAGCGCGCGGCGCACGGCCCAGGCCCTGCACCCGACCAACCTGCACGTCAACGAGGCCTTGTTCCCGCGCGACACCATCCAGTCCCGCCTGCCCGACCCACAATGGCTGGAGCAGTGGCTGGACCGTCAGATCCAGTTTGACGCCACCTGGGAGTCCAAGGTGATCGAGCGCATCCTGCACAACCTGGGTCTGCTCATGAACCGCAGCTTCACCTCGGTGCAGGAGCTCAACCGCTTCCGCAAGGAGCTGATGCGCGGCCAGGCCCCCGGCGGCGCCGATGCCGCACCGCTGGCGGCGGGCTGAGGCGTTTTTTCAAGCACACTGACGCCTTTGTCGGCCAGCCCCCGCTGGCCCGAAGGAGCCCCGCGTGACGCCCCGCCTGTATGTGCAAGACCTGCCCCTGGCCCAACTGGCCCTGACCGACACCGCCGTGGCCCTGCCCGACGGACCGGCCCGGCACGTGCAGGTGCTGCGCTTGCAACCCGGCGACGCGCTCGCGCTGTTCGATGGCTGGGGGGATGAATGGCAGGCCACCGTGGTCGGCATGGGGCGCAAGGAAGTCACCGTGCAGGTGGGCGCCTTGCAGCCCACCGACCGGGAACTGCGCACCCCGGTGACCCTGGCCGTGGGCATGCCCGCCAACGACCGCATGGACGCCCTGGTGGAAAAAGCCACCGAGCTGGGTGTCGCCGCCATTCAGCCCCTGGTCTGCGCGCGCTCGGTGCTGCGCCTGGACGGCGAGCGTGCCGCCAAGAAAGTGGCCCACTGGCAATCGGTGGCCGTGGCCGCCAGCGAGCAAAGCGGCCGCACGCGGGTGCCGGTGATCCACCCGGTGGCCACGCTCAAGGCCTGGCTGTCCAGTGGTGGCGCCGGTGCCGGTGGTGATGGCAGTGATGCCACCCACTCGCGGGGCGTGCTCAGCTTTGAGCCCCAAGCCCAGGTCGCCCAATGGCTGCCCCAGTTGCCAGCGGCATCACCCCTGGTCTTTCTGAGCGGCCCCGAAGGCGGCCTGTCACCCGAAGAGTTGCAGCAAGCCTTGCAGGCAGGCTGGACCCCGGTGGGCCTGGGCCCGCGCGTGCTGCGGGCCGACACGGCGCCGCTGATGGCCCTGAGCCTGGTGGCGGGACTGAGCCTGGGCTGACGGAAGCCCAAAGGCCCAGAGCCACCCTCGCTGAGCGCCTCAGCGCACGATCGTGCTGCGGGTGATCACCGGCTGACCGGGCGCGGCCAGCACAAAAAAGCCCGGCAAGCCCGTGGTTTCAAAACGCCCAGGCGGGTGCGCGCTCAAGCTCGAATCCGTGATCGACATCGTGCCCGTGCGGTTGTTGCTGACAAAAAAGACCGCGCTGCCGCCTTCGGTGGCCACGTTGTCGTTCATGGTCACGCCGCACAAGGTCAGGTCAAAGGCATTGCCATCTTGATAGATGGCCCCACCATTGCCGCCGCCCAGCGTGCCACTGCGCGCCGGGTTGGCCCCGCTGCCCAAGGTCTGGTTGTGGCTGAACGCGCTGTTGTACACCGCCAGGGATGCGACCAGGGTGCTGATGGCGCCCCCATTGCTGCTGCGATTGCCCAAGGCCAGCGTGCCACCAAAGGTGCTGCCCACCACCGTGGCCGACTGCGTGCCCACCAGCCGCAAGGCGCCACCGCCCAGGTCCGGCCCATCTGGTTCGGTGCGATGGTTGAAAAAGCGCGCATTGACCACCCGCACCTGACCGCCGCGCACAAACACCGCGCCACCGCCCAGCACGTCGTTGCGCCCGTAGCTCTGGCCGGTGGACTGCCCGTCGATCAGGGTGATGCGCTGCAGCGTCAAGGTCGGGCTGGTCTGCAAGTCGCAACGCGGGGTGGTCCACACCTGGTTCTGATCGCAGGTGTTCTGGTACAGGATGCGCCGCTGCCCGCCGCCGCTGAGGGTGACCTTGCCGCCGCCGTCCAGCACCACATCGGGCCGGTTGTTGAAGACCTTGGCCGTCTCGGCCAGGGTGATGGTGACCGGATCCGGACCACAGTTGAAGGTGATCACGCCCCCTTGCGCCACCGCCTGCACCACGGCCGCTGACGTGCAGCTCTGAGCCGTGCCCGTGCCCACCACCGTGGTCGGCTGATCGACCGCCACCGGCTGGGCCTGCACCGGGATCGCGCAAGTCCCTGCCGAGCCAGCAGCGGGCAAGCTGTCTGCAAACGCCGTGGGGGCCGGGGGCGGCACGGTCTGCACCACCAGAGGCGCCCCTGCCGGCTCGCCGCCAGAGCCCCCGCCACCGCAGCCGGCCAATGGCACGACCAGCCACAACGCCACCAACAACGACCACAGGGGCAAGCGGCAGGGCTTCATGGGATCACTCCGAGGCGGCATCAGCCCGCAAGGAGCCGGCCACCATGTCAAAACGGAACAGACGGCATTCGATCGGGCCGTTGAACATGACAGTGCGGCGACTTTCCTTCAGGCGCATGGCGCTGGGCAGCTTCATGTCGGGCGACAACACAAAGGCGGTCCAGCCAGCGTAGTTCTTCTTCCAGTGGCTGGCCATGCGGGTGAAAAAATCACCCGCATCGCGCTCGGTGAAGTCCTCGCGCACCGCACGTGGCGCATGTTGCCCGCCATGGCCCGTGCCCTTGGGGTCGATGCGCTCGCCATAAGGCGGGTTGAACATCATCACACCGTGGGCCTCGGGCGGCATGCGCTGCAAGGCATCGGCCGTCTTGAACTCGATGGCGTGCAGCACCCCGGCACGCTCGGCATTGCGGGTGGCAAAGTCGGTCATGCGAAAGGACACATCCCCCGTGTAGATGCGCACTGCTGGCGCATGCACCTGGGCCTTGGCCTGGTCGACCAGCTCGCGCCAGACGGCCTCGTGCGGCGCAAACGGGCTCAGTTGCTCAAAAGCAAAACGGCGCAGCATGCCCGCGGCCATGCCACAGGCGATCTGGGCCGCCTCAATGGCGATCGTGCCCGAGCCGCAGCACGGGTCCAGCAGGCAGCCATCTTCGGGGCGACCCTTCCAGCCGGCCGCCGCCAGCATCGCGGCCGCCAGTGTTTCTTTCAAGGGCGCCTCACCCTTGTCTTCGCGCCAGCCGCGCTTGAACAGGGCCTCACCCGAGGTGTCCACGTACAGATAGGCGGCCTGCTCGTCCAGGTGCAACTGCAGGCTCAGGTCCGGGTGGCGCAGGTCCACATCGGGCCGCTCGCCATGCAGCTCGCGCAGGTGGTCACACACCGCATCCTTGATGCGCAGGCCGGCAAAGTTCAGGCTCTGCAACGGGCTGTAGCGGGCCGTCACGTCCACCCGCAGCGTGTGGCGCGGCGTGATCCAGTCACCCCAGTCCACACAACGCGCCAGCTGGTACAGCTGGTCCTCCGTGTGGTACGGCCCCAGGGCCACACGCCACAACACCCGCTGGGCCAGGCGGCTGTGCAGGTTGATGATGAACACGGCCTTGACCACCGTGGCGCACAGCTCGCTGCTCAGGTCAAAAGGCAGGTCGATCGGGGCACGCCCGGCGGGCGCATTGGACTGCACCAGCACCCCGCCACGGCCGGTGGTCACACTCAGGGGCAGACCGGCCAGCAGCGGCGTCAACTCCTCTTGCAGCAAGGGCTCGACGCCCATCGCACACGGCATGAACAGCACGGGGCGCAAATCGCGGCGCACCGGCACCAGGGGCGCCCGGTCCTGGCGCTCGTCGCGCATGCCACGGTCTGAACGGCCGGCGTCCTCACGCCGTCCCATGGGCGGGCGCGACGGCGCAGGCCCTCGAGGCGCGCCACGGGGGCCCGAGGACGATGGCGACGAAGCGGCCGCACCCGAAAAACGGGCCTCTCGGCGGCGGGGAGGAATGGGACTCATGGGCGCAAGTGTCGCAGCTTCGGCCGCGATCAGGTCAAGTGAGAGGAGGGATGCTCGGCGTGGGTCCCGATGGGCGCATTGGCGCGCAGCACGGCCGACACGTCCGATCGGAACTCACGGCGGTACAGCACCCACAGCACGGCCAGCGTCAGCAGCGCAAACAACACCGGCGAGGCCAGCCAGCCGATCACGGCAAAGGACATGTAATACGCGCGCAGGCCATCGGCAAAGCTCTCGGCCGCCATGCCCATCAGTTTGCCGGCTCGCTCGGCAAACTCGACCCGGTCGGCCAGCCCCGCCTCGAACACGTCCACATTGGGGGCCGAGCCCACCATGATGGCGCCAAAGGAGTACACCCGCATCGACCACGTGAAGCGAAAGAAGGCGTAGACAAACACCGCCAGCAGCACCATGACCTTGAGGTCAAAGACCAGCATGGAAGTGCTGGCCGCAAAGGGCAAGTCCTTGACCAGGTCGTTGGCCTTCTCGCTGGTGCCCAGCACGGCCAGCAGACCGCCCAGCACCAGGATGGTGGTCGAGGCCCAGAACGAGGGGCTGGCCGCCAGGTTCTGCGTGATGGCCGCATCCACGATGCGCTGGTCCCGAAAGGTGACCTGGTACATCCACAGTTTGCGGTAATGGTTGGTGCTCGACAGCAGCGTGCGCTCGACCCGGGCGCGCCAGCTGGCAAAGGCAGCATAAGCCACCCAGCCGCCCACAAACAAGGCCAGGGCGGCCCAGTCCTGCCAAGGCAACGTGGCCCACAGTCGTTCAATGAAAACAGGCATGGCCGTGATGGAGGGTCAGAGGGTCTTGCGCAAGTTGGCCGGCGCGATCTTGAGCGCCTCGCGGTACTTGGCCACGGTGCGGCGCGCCACCTGAATGCCCTGCTCTTCCAGCATGAGGCTGAGCTGGCTGTCCGACAGCGGCTTCTTGGGGTCCTCGGCCGACACCAGTTGCTTGATGAGTGCGCGCACGGCCGTGCTGGAGGCATTGCCCCCCGCCTCGGTGTTGAGCGACGAGCCAAAGAAGTACTTGAGCTCGAAGGTGCCGAACAGCGTGGCCATGTACTTGGCCGTGGTCACGCGCGAGA
>DAORJC010000072.1:0-13763 GCA_035438885.1 Aquabacterium sp.
CATTGTCAGGCTAATTATTGCCAAAGCCCTCGTCGAAAGACGAGGGCTTTTTGCTTTTCCGGGCTCCTTTTTGAGGCAGCCCTTCCCCTCGCAAGGGCCTGGGCCTTTGCGCTATAGTTGCCCCATGTTTGATGTTTTGGTCTACCTGTACGAGCACTATTGGCGTCCTGATGCGTTTCCGGATGTCGGCTTGTTGGCGCGTAAGCTAACGGCAGTTGGCTTCGAGTCAGACGAGATCACGGATGCCCTGACCTGGCTGGATGGACTGAACCAAGTGACGTTGGGTGCGGAAGCACTCACGGTCAGCGATGAGAGCACACGGGTCTATGCCGCTGCAGAGATGGATCGTCTGGGTGAGGAGGCCTTTGGGTTTCTGCATTTCCTGGAAACCGCTGGGGTGCTGACACCAACCCGTCGTGAGATGGTGTTGGATCGAATTTCAGCCAGTCCGACGTCTCCGATCGCACTGGACGACCTCAAGATCATCGTGTTGATGGTGTTCTGGTCGACAGGACAGGAGCCCGATGCGTTGGTGCTGGATGAGTTGTTCACCGAACCGACCGAGCGGGTCTTTCATTGATCGTTGCCCGTCTGGCGGCGCAGCTTGAAAATGTGCTCAAGATCACGTGCTGGCCGGTCGTAAATACGTCGTAGAGTTTCTCCGGCGTCGGGCATGTCGCTCTGCAAGGTGCCGAGCCCTGACTCCGATCGATCTGAAAGGTGCGCATGACGCATTCATTGAACCGCGTCTGGATCGCGGCCCTGGCTCTTGTGCTCGCTGGCTGTGATCAGTTGGGCATTGAGACGCCGGCTAAGGAGTCAGTGCGCCTGGCTGCTGAGGCCAAGGCCATTGGCAGTGCCTGCAGGCATGCAGTGCGCGCCATCGAAGATTGCTACACGCTCAACCCCAAAGCGGACAAGGCGGCGGTGTTCGAGGGATGGCGCGAGATGGACGAGTACATGAGGGAGAACAAGCTCGAGGGGGTGGCGCCTGTGGTGCCCCGTCCTCCCCTGGGGAAGGGCAGGGCCGGGAGACCGAAAGCCTCCGAGGTCGGCAGCGCCGAAGATGAGGAGATCGTTGAAAGCCCTCCCGCTCCGAAACAGATCAAGGCGTCGGAGTGATCGCTTGGAACTCTGCTTGCCCCCACAATCGTCTGCATGAGGATGTTTGATCGGCAGGGTTTGAGTCTGGTGGATGTCCGTCTTTGGCGGCATGCCGAATGCCGGCAAGGCATGAAGGACATGTTGGGGGTGGTGCCAGGGGTCATGGCCTGGGGTTTGGTCACGGGCGTGGCCATGGTCAAGGCAGGGATGCCGCCGCCCATTGCGCTGCTGATGGCCTTGACGGTGTTTGCCGCGAGTGCGCAGCTGGCCTCAGTGCCGCTGATGTTGTCGGGCGCGCCCATCTGGGTGGTGTGGGTCACCGCATGGTGCGTCAATTTGCGTTTCGTGATCTTCAGCGCCCACATGAGGCGGCACATGATGGCCTTGCCGTTGCGCTGGCGTCTGGTGGCGGGATACCTCACGGCGGACATCACGTATGTGTTCATGCAGCAGCGGCATGGGCAGAGCGCGCCGGCCGATGCCCAGAACATCGGGCCGCTGGCGTATTTTGTGGGGCTGTGTTCGGTCAATTGGCTTGCCTGGAATGTCTCGGCCACCGTGGGGGTGCTCTTTGCCGAGGCCATCCCGACCCACTGGGGCATGGGGTTTGCCGGGACTTTGGCGTTGGTCGGGCTGCTCGTGACCTTGGTGCGAGACCGGTTCACGGGGATCAGTGCTGCCCTGGCAGCGACGGCGGCGGTCGCAGCGTTTGGCTTGCCCTTCAAGTTGCACATCATCGTGGCAGTGGCCGCTGCCGTTGCTGCGGGCTTGTTGATGGACCAGGCAGCGAGCTGGCATCGCGTGCGTGCCCCGGCGTCAGACGACTGAAGGCAGATCCATGAATGTGTCGTCCATGAACTGGTGGGAGATGGTGCTGGTCACCGTGGGGCTGGTGGTGATTTCTGCCCTGAGCCGCTCGTTTTTCTTTTTGAGCAGCAAGGCGTGGCAATTGCCGCCCCTGGTCGAGCGGGGCCTGCGCTATGCCCCCCTGGCCGCCTTGAGTGCGGTGGTGGCGCCTGACATCCTGCTGACCCAGGGGCAATGGCTGCCGTCATGGACCGATCCCCGTTGGGGGGCGACGCTGGCGGCGGTGTGCTGGGCCGCCTGGCGCAGGGACATGTTGGGCACGATCGTGGTGGGGATGGGCGTGTTGTTGGGGCTGCGGTTCGGTCTGGGTTGGTGATCGACGCGGCTCCGCCTGCCTGAGGGGCAGTCAGGGCGCCGGGCCTTGCCTACAATGTCGGGTTGCCTGAGTTTTCGGGCCTTGCTTGAACCCCGTCATCCCCATACATCATGAACATCCTCCGACTCGAAGACCTCGTGGCCCAAGGCAAGGTGGCCAACCAACGCGTGTTCATCCGCGCAGACCTGAATGTGCCGCAGGACGATGCAGGCCAGATCACGGAAGACACCCGCATCCGCGCTTCGGTGCCGGCCATCGAGATGGCGCTCAAGGGCGGGGCAGCCGTCATGGTGACGTCGCACCTGGGGCGCCCGACCGAAGGTGAGTTCAAGCCAGAAGATTCCCTGGCACCGGTGGCCAAGCGCCTGGGCGAGTTGCTGGGACGCGAGGTTCCGCTGGTGAGCAACTGGGTGGAGGGCGTGAGCGTGCAGCCGGGGCAAGTGGTGTTGCTGGAGAACTGCCGACTCAACAAGGGCGAGAAGAAGAACAATGAGGCGCTGGCTCGTCAGATGGCTTCGTTGTGCGACATTTTCGTGAACGATGCGTTCGGTACGGCTCATCGCGCCGAGGGCACGACCTATGGCATCGCTCAGTTTGCCAAGGTGGCTTGCGCCGGCCCGCTGTTGGCGGCCGAGATCGACGCCATCACCAAGGCCCTGGCGGCGCCCAAGCGCCCTTTGGTGGCGATTGTGGCGGGGTCGAAGGTGTCGACCAAGCTGACCATCCTGGAGTCGCTGTCCAAGAATGTGGACGGACTGATCGTGGGTGGTGGCATTGCCAACACTTTCATGTTGGCCGCGGGCCTGAAGATCGGCAAGTCGCTGGCCGAGCCGGACCTGGTGGACGCGGCCAAGGCCGTGATCGAGTCGATGAAGGCCCGCGGTGCGGAAGTGCCCATCCCTGAGGATGTGGTGGTGGCCAAGACGTTTGCGGCCGATGCCCCAGCGACCATCAAGGCCGCCACGGACGTGGCCGACGATGATTTGATCCTGGACATCGGGCCCAAGACGTCGGCCCGTCTGGCGGCGCAACTCATGGCCGCTGGCACCATCGTGTGGAACGGTCCGGTAGGGGTGTTCGAGTTCGACGCGTTTGCCAAGGGCACCGAGTCGATTGCTCGCGCCATTGCCGAATCCAGCGCGTTCAGCATCGCAGGTGGTGGCGACACCCTGGCTGCCATTGCGAAGTACGGCATCGAGAAGGACGTGGGCTACATCTCCACGGGCGGTGGCGCCTTCCTGGAGGTGCTGGAAGGCAAGACGCTGCCGGCGTTCGAGATCCTGAGTCAGCGCGCGGCAGGCTGAGTCGGTTCGCGCGTTTCAAGCAACAAGGGCCAGCGATGCTGGCCCTTGTGACGTCTTGACGGCTCTGGTGCGCGCCAGGGTCAGTGTCCTGCGGCGTGCAGGGCCTGGCCGGCCAGGATGGGATCGCCTGTTTGGTTGAAGGTGTCCAGCCAGGTCTGGTAGCTGTGGAGCTGGCCTTCTTGCCAGGGGTGAAAGCCGGGCTTGTAGTACTGGATGTAATGGCCGAACACGCTCATGAACAGGCCGCCTGGCTTGTACAGCCACCACAGGCCTTGGGCCCACAGCTTGGTGCGCTGCCAACGCGAGAAGCCGTCGACCTTGAGGATGTAGCGGGTGACGAGCAGCACGTGGATGGTGAAGGCCAGGGAGACTTCCAGCATGGCCAGGATGCGGCGTGGGTACCAGACCTTGGCGACCTTCTGCATCACATCGTAGGCGACGGCCTTGTGCTCGATCTCTTCCATGGCGTGCCAGGCGTACATGGCGCGCATGCGTGGGTCGGCCAGCTCCAGCACTTCTTTGCGCTCGAAGAAGCTGTGCGCCATGATGGCGGTCATGTGTTCGGCCGCGGCGGTGCTGGCCAGGGTGTGCTTCTTGGGCACGTACTTGCGGATGATGTCGAACTGGACCTTGTGCTGGATGCGCTCGAGCATGTCCACATCAATGCCCTGTTGTTTGAGGCGGTCGTTGAACTGGTTGTGCACCATGCTGTGCTGGGCTTCCTGGCGGATGAAGTCCTTGATGTCCTGCGCCAGTTGGGGGTCTGTGACTTGGTCCTTGAAGTCCCGCACGCAGTAGATGAAGAACTTCTCGCCCTCGGGGAAGATGGTCGACATGGCGTCGAAAAAACGTGTCTTGAAGACGTCGCCGCCGAACCAGTATTTGGGGATGTCGCCGTCCAGACCGAAGTCGAGGTTCTGCCGAGGGACAATGTGTTGAGGGGCGCTCATTGAGGGAGTCCTTGCTCGGCAGACAGCCGAGCCATCAGTTGGTTGGAGGCGTCAACCGGGGTGGTGCGCGCCATGAGGGCCAGCCAGGGCTCGTAGCTGGCCACCACGGGGTGTTTCCAGGGGTGAAAGCCAGGCTTGAGGTACTCGAAGTAGCGGCCCGCCAGGGGCGCAAAGAGGCCGCCCGGCTTGTAGAGCCACCACAGGCCTTTGGCCCAGATCCTGGTTCGCTCCCAGCGGGAAAATCCATCAACCTGCAGCATGTGAGACATGATCTTGAAGGTGTGGAAGGGGAACAGCACGGTCACCATGAGCATGGCGCCCGCACGGGTCAAGTAGGAGGCCTTGGCCACGTCGACCAGCACATCGAAGGCGACGGCCTTGTGTTCCATCTCTTCCATGGCGTGCCAGACATAGAGGGCGCGCACGCGTTCGTCGGCGCCTTGCATGACCTCGGCGCGTTGCACGAAGGTGTCGGCCATGATGGCGGTGATGTGCTCGGCTGCCGCTGTGATGCCCAGGGTGAAGCGTCGTGAGGCAATCTTGCGGATGATCTGGAACAGGCGCCGCTCCTGGCCCGCGAGGATGCGATCCACGCGGACGCCCTGGGCCTGCAGGCGATTGTTGTACTGGGTGTGCAGGATGCCGTGCTGAGCTTCCTGGCGGGTGAAGTCCTTGATCTCTTGCAGCAGCTTCGGGTCCGTGATCTGGTCACGGAAATCACGCACGCAGGTGATGAAGAAGCGCTCACCCACGGGAAAGAGCGTCGACAAGGCATCAAAAAAACGGGTTTTGAAGGGGTCGCTGTCCAGCCAGAAGCGAGGGATGTCGCCCTCCAGGCCAAAGTCCAGCTTGTCTCGCGGGACGATGGTGGGCGCCTGGTGTTCGGTGGCAGGGGCGTGGACGTTGGATGGCATCATGAGCCTCACTGTAGGGAGCCATGGGGTGGCCCACAAGACCAGACCGCGACACCGCGGAAGTTTCAGCGACAGCCTTGGCTAGGGATTACCCTGGTGCCTGAATTCGCTGGGGCTGATGCCCTGCCACCGTGTGAAGGCCTGACTGAAACTGCGCCGGTCGGCAAAACCGAGGCGCTCTGCGATCTTTTCGACACTTTCAGGGCTGTGCTTGAGCCAGTCTTGTGCCAGACGGTGGCGGATCTGGTTGACGATGCCCGAGTGTTGCTGGCCTTCTTCACGCAGGCGACGTTGCAGGGTGCGTGGGTGCAGACCCAGGTCGGCGGCCAGGGCGTCGATGCCCTGACCGAGCAGCGCAGGCTGGCGCAGCAGCCGTGCCTGGATCTGGGCGCTCAGGCTGTGGGGCTCAAGCGCAGCGTCGCTGCCTGGGGCCTGCGAGGCGCGTTGTGCCATCTGGGTCGCCAGGGTCTCCAGTTGCTCTGCCACCCGTCGAGCGGCAGATGCATGTAGAGAGGGCAGGGCGCCACGCAAGGGGCGGTCGAGCACAGCACGATCGAACAGGATGGCATTGACGTCCTGGCCGTAGCGCATGGGCAGGCCCAGGGCGTTGGCCCAGTCGGGCGAGCCTGGGGGGCGCTGGTGGATGAAGGTGATTTCGCCTTGGTCCAGGGGGGCTCCCAGCATCAGCCGTGCAAATTTGCAGAAAGTGACGAACACGGATTCTGCGAAGTGCCAGGTGACCTCGGGGGTGGCGTCTTCACGCGTGAACTTCAGCAGCAGTCGGGCCTGATGACCGTGTTCCTGCAGCGTCAGGGACATGAAGGGGTTGATCAGGTTGGGCAGCCAGTTCAGGGCGGGGGTGGCCGCACGCAGGCTGGGGCTGGTGGTGATGAAGGTTTCGATGTCCGAGAGGTACTCGAACGCGAAGGATTCGCCCAGGACTTGTGGGAAGTGCAGGCGGGGGTCCTGCCGCCGAGACTCTTCCACGCAGCGCTGCATGAGGTGCAGCATGGCGTCGACCGTGATGGTGGTGTCCGTGGGGTGGAGGTTGGCAAAGTCCAGCCCCACCTCCTGAAAGAGGGGTTCGATCTGAAAGCCGCACAGCGCCGCCGACCGCACCCAGTTGGTGACGGTGACGAACGGGATCGGTGTGTCGGGTTGGCGCAAGGCGGTCTCAGGCAGCGTGTGGGGGCGGACTGAATTGTTGCAGCCATTTGAGCACTTCGGCGGCGGTGGCCTGCGGGTGCTCAAAAGGATAGAGGTGCGTGCCGGGGAGCCATGAGAGGTGGGGGCCGAACAACTGGCGTGTGCCGCGCAGGCCGACCGCGCGCAGCTCCTGCGACTGTTGGCCACCGATGAAGGCGATGGGGCAGCGCTGCGGGTGCTTTCGGAAGTCCTGCAAGAGTCGGTGCGGCATGGTGTTGTAGATGTGCGCTTCGATCTCGCGCTTGAAGCGCAGGGTCGTGCCGGACTGTTCGGGATGGGGCATGAGTCCGTGGTTGAGGTAGTCGTTCAGCGCGCGAGGGTGAAAGGCGGCGAACTTGGGCTTGATCCGGAAGTGCTCCTGGGCGGCGGCGCGGTGGGGCCATTCGTGGGTGCGCTGGATGGCCACGCCTGAGGGCATGATCTGCTGCATGCGTCCCAGCCGTTTGATCAGGCCCACACCGGCGGCCTTGATGCCATGGAGCAAGGGGCTGTCCAGCACCACCACTCCCTGTGCCCATTGGGGGTGCTGGCTGGCCATCATCAGGCTGAGGTAGCCGCCCAGGGAGTGCCCGACCAGGTACGCCGGGGCCTTGACCTCGTCGCGCACGAAGTCGTGGAGCTGTTGAACCAGGTGGGGCCAGTCGCGGGTGACCGGGTAGCGCGGGTCGTGTCCGTACCGGTCGATGGCATGGACGGTGTAGCCCGCCGCTTGCCAGGTTTCGAACAAGGATTCATACGATCCTGCCGGGAAGCTGTTGGCGTGCGAGAAAACGATGTGCCGAGGGCTGCTGGACATGGGGGCGCTCTTGGGTTGGTGTGATGACAATCAGGTCACGTCACTGAAGCGGAAAAAACGCCACCAGATGTCCCGCCCGGCGGCGTCGAAGTCTTTCACTGCGGAGAACATGGCGCGCCGAGCCGGGGCGTCGACCCACTCGTCCGGCAGAAGAGGGTCCCAGACCACTTGTCGGACGGCCGCCTTGTCGATCAGGTAGGCCTCGCGTGCCGCCTGATCGGGCGGGAGTTGAGCCTGTTGTGCCAGCCATTGGCGCAGGCGTTGGTGGGTGGCGTGGTACTGCTGGTTGAGCCCGGGCAGATCCCACAGCTGGCCCATCTGGTCGGTCAGGCGTTGGCAGGGTGCCTGCAGGCTGAAGACCAGGGCGTGCTCGTCCAGGCCGAGCTGCAGCAGGCGGCTTCGACAGGCCTGGACACCCCCGTCAAGGTTGTCGGGGCGAACCAGCAGGCCCTTGCTGACCTCACGAAAACCGAGCATGCGCAAGGCCCTTTCTCGGCGGGCCAGCGCGCTGCGGTCGGTGCGGGGCAGCGCGGCCACGTGCACGCCGATGTGGTGGCCACCCCAGGGGGTCATGCGGCTTTCGATGTCGCGCCAGGCCGCCACGGCCTGACCCAGGCCCTGGGCGCCTGGCCCCAGCGTGTAGCAGCCGCGACTCGAGGCCTCGGCCAGGCCGTCGTTCTGCAGGCGCACCAGGGCGACCCGGATGTTGTTCTCGCTGATGCCAAAGAGCGCGCCCGCCGCGACCAGTTGGCGAGACGGAAAAGCGCCGCCCTCGGCTGCCAGCAGCAGGCTCTGGACCAGTCCTTTGGCCGTGGGGGTGGAAGACGGTGTCAGGCCCATGGGAGATCCGGTGACGGGAACATGCTGTATTACGAAGTGCGGCTTAATTGATTTGTCGATTGTAATGTTGGCGAGGCGTTTTGGCGGGGGCGTCCTTGCTGAAGCGGCGGTGAGCGTGGCAAACAAGCAATCAAGGGCCAGCAAGTCGCGCGATCACCAGGTGTTTTTTGATGTGAAACTGTCGGCATTGGCCGTCAGGCTGCTTTGTGTGCTCATGCCATGCCCCGTTCCACCAAGATCGTTGCCACCCTGGGTCCTGCTTCGTCATCGCCTGAGATCCTGGAGAAGATGTTCCGGGCCGGCGTGGATGTCGTGCGTCTGAATTTTTCACACGGCAAGGCACAGGATCACATCGACCGCGCGGCGCTGGTCCGTCAGGTGGCGCGCGAGGTTGGCAAGGTGGTGGCGATCATGGCCGACCTGCAGGGCCCCAAGATCCGCGTTGGCAAGTTTGCCGAGGGCAAGGTCATGCTGGAGAACGGTCAGCCCTTTGTGCTCGATGCCAGTCGCGCCGAGCCTGGCGACATCCATGGCGTGGGCCTGGACTACAAGGAGCTGCCGCGTGATGTGCGGCCTGGCGACATTCTGCTGCTCAACGACGGCTTGATCGTGTTGACGGTGGATGTGGTCAAGGGCGAGCAGGTGCACACCGTGGTCAAGGTGGGCGGTGAGTTGTCCAACAACAAGGGCATCAACAAGCAGGGCGGCGGGCTGACCGCGCCTGCGTTGACCGCCAAGGACATGGAAGACATCAAGACCGCTGCGAGCTTTCAGTGCGATTACATCGCCGTGTCATTCCCCAAGAATGCGACGGACATGGAGATGGCGCGCCAACTGGCCAACGTGGCCGGTGAGCAGTGGAAGCATCGGCCAGCCCTGATTGCCAAGATCGAGCGCACCGAGGCCATCCCCAACCTGGAGGCCATCCTCAGGGCTTCGGACGGCATCATGGTGGCGCGGGGTGATCTGGCTGTGGAGGTGGGCAATGCCGCCGTGCCGGCCCTGCAAAAGCGCATGATCAAGCTGGCCCGCGAGATGGACAAGGTCGTCATCACGGCCACCCAGATGATGGAGTCCATGATCGTTCATCCCGTGCCGACACGGGCCGAGGTCTCTGACGTGGCCAACGCGGTGCTCGATGGCACCGACGCCGTGATGCTGAGCGCCGAGACGGCCGCCGGCAAGTACCCGATCGAGACGGTCGAGCAGATGGCGGCCATCGCACAGGCGGCCGAGCAGGCTGAGGATGTCTCGCTGGACGCAGACTTCATCAACAAGCAGTTCCAGCGCATTGACCAGTCGATCGCCATGGCGGCCTTGTTCACGGCGCACCACCTGGGCTGCAAGGCCATCATCGCGCTGACCGAATCGGGCTCGACGGCCCTGTGGATGAGCCGGCACAAGATCCACGTGCCGATCTTTGGCCTGACGGCGAAGTCGACCTCGCTGCACAAGATGGCGCTGTACCGCAACGTGCGGCCGTTGCTGGTGCCCAATTTCACGGACCGGGATGAAGCCCTTGCTCAGGCTGAGGCCATTTTGGTGGCCCGCGGTGTGCTGATGCCCGGTGACACCTACGCCATCACCTGCGGCGAACCCATGGGTCACCCCGGCGGCACCAACATGTTGAAGGTGTGTGAAGTCAAGGCGTGAGCTGTCGCGCGCAATACACGAGCCCCTGAAGCGGGGGCTTCCTGTTGTCGTCGGAAACCCCATATTTGCAGAACACGCCAACCGTGTGCAGGTTTTGCAAAGTGAAACAAAAAAGGGTGGCTCGGGCATGAACCGGGCGCCCTTGAGGTCGAGGGGGCCGCCATGCAGCAAGTGATGTTTGATCCGATGCAGAAGTCCGAGTCTCCCGCCGAGTCCACCTCCAGCGTGGACGGTGGAGTCAAGGTCAGCGTGTTGCCCTTTGTGGTCAGGCTGGTGCGCACCGAGGCGCAGTTGCAGAAGGTCTGCGAGTTGCGTGCGGCTTCTTACGGGCACCACCTGCCGGAGTTTGGGGAGACCCTGCTCCAGCCGGACGCGCACGACACCGAGCCTGGCACCGTCATCTTTGTGGCCGAAGACAAGGCCACGGGTGCGGCGGTCGGCACCATCCGAATCCACCTGAACACCCACCAGCCCTTGCCGCTGGAGTCGGCCATCGAATTGCCGCCCCACATCCATGGTCACCTGCTGGTCGAGGTCAGCCGCCTGTCGGTGCGCCCCGGCTACAACCAGATGAGTGTGCGACTGGCCTTGTTCAAGGCCTTGTACCTGTACTGCTACGCCAATCAGGTGCAGTTCATGGTGGTCACGGCCAGGCGCCCTCTGGATCGCATCTACAAGTCCCTGGGTTTCACGCCCGTTCATGGGGAAGACCGCTGGGTGCCGATTCCCTACACGGGCAACATCGAACACACAGTGCTGGTCTTTGATGTCCTGATGGCTGACCGGACCTGGTACAACGAGCACCACCGGCTGTTCCCGTTCATGAGGACCACGTACCACCCGGACATTCAGGTGTTCTCGGCGGTCAGCTCGGGGTGGACGACGCCCCGTCGGACTCGGGGTACCTGAGTCGGGCGATCAGGCCAGTGCGTCCCGGTGCTCCGCACGGAGGTACATGGACAGGATGGACGTGAGGTCGTCGTCCTGGAAGGGCTTGGACAGGTGGGCGTCCATGCCGGCATTGAGGCAAGGGGCGTTGTCTTCTGCCATGGCGCTGGCGGTCAGTGCCACCACGGGCAGGCGCTTGATGTGGTGCTGTCTCTCGTGCGCACGCAGGCGGCGAGTGGCTTCAAAGCCATCCATGCAAGGCATTTGACAATCCATGAGCACCAGGTCGGGGCGGGGCTGGCTGGCATCGGTCAGGCGACGAAGGGCTTCCTGCCCGTCGCGAACGTGCTCCACCGACAGGCCATGTTGACGCAACTGGGCATCCACGATCAAGGCGTTGACTTCGTTGTCCTCGGCCAGCAACACATGGCCACGCAGGGGCGCGCTGTTGTCGCCTTGCAGGTCCTGAGCGGTGACCAGGCGAGGCTTGACCGACTTGTCCGAGGTCAGGTCGGGCGGTGCCGATGGCATGAGCAGGGCACTGAACTCGAACGTCGAGCCTTTGCCGACTTCGCTCTGGCAGGTGATGTCGCCGCCCATGGCGCGGCTGATCTCCCGGGAAATGGTCAGGCCCAGGCCGGTGCCACCCATGGCTCGGCCGATGGCGTTTTCAGCTTGGCGGTAGGGGTCGAAGATGGACTTCAGATCATCGGCGGCAATGCCGATCCCGGAGTCCTGCACCTGCACGACGATGGGGCCGGTGGGGTCCCGTCGAGACGCCCGGACCACAATGCGGCCTTGTTCGGTGAATTTGACGGCATTGCCCAGCAGGTTGAGCAGGACCTGCCGAACCCGTGGCGCGTCGCCGGTCACCCAGTGCGGCCGGGACAGTTGAAGGTGGCTTTGCAGGACCAGTCCCTTGTGGTGGGCGGTCACTGTCGTCAACTGAATCACATCTTCCAGCAGCGCATTGAGGTCAAAGGGCTGGGATTCGATCTGCAGGTGCCCCGCGTCGATGCGCGAAAAATCCAGGATGTGGTTGATGATGGACAGCAGGTGCTCGCCCGAGCGATGGACCAGGCCCAACTGGTTGAGCTGCTGACTGGTTCGGGTGTCATCCATGAGCATGCGGGTCAGGCCCAGGATGCCGTGGAGCGGGGTGCGCAGCTCGTGGCTCATGGTGGCCACAAACTGGCTCTTGATCGCGTGCTGTCGCTCGGACTGGCGCAGGGCCTCTTCCTTGTCGGCCACCACGCGGTCCATGAGGAAGCGCCGCCAGAGCATCTCGATGATGTGGTGTTGCGCGCGCATGGCCACCGTCAACAGACCAAAAAGGAACACGAGCAGGGCCGCGCCACTGAACAGGCCGAAGTGGTCCTGACGAGACATCAGGTGCAGGGCGGCGGGCACCACCATGGGCACGCAATAAGCCACGTTGGCCAGCCAGTTGGCGTGCAGGGTGAAGGTGGCCACCGCCGCCACACCCATCAGGCAGGCCGCGATGATGGTGGCGTTTTGTTGATCCAGAATCGGCATCAGCACCACGCCTGCCGCGCCCCAGCACAGGCCGTCGATCAGGACCAGCAGCACCGCCAGTTGGTGTCCTGCCCGGGTGGGTTGGGCCTTGGTGGCCTTGAACCATTCGGCCTGCACGATGCGAGGCAAGGCCACCGCCAGCTTCAAGGCCAGCCACCATTTGGCGTGGCTGGGGTCGACGTGGTTGGAGGCGTACAGGGCCAACAAGGCGGCAAATGACGAGGCCAGCACCGTGACGAAGGTCGTGTGCCCCAATAACATCCGCAACTGCTCGGCACGAATCTGCCGACGCAGGGACTGATCGATCGGCGGGAGCCGACCTGGGTCTGATGGAGTGTTCATCGCATGACTGCCAACCACGAACAACAAGCGCATCCAGCACACATGGGGCGCACCTGAGTGTCCATTGTGGCGCCACGAATGTGACATTCTCCACAGGAAGTGAGCAGTTGTACAACTGCATTTTGGTGGACCGCCTTGCTTGCGGGGGGTGTTGTGGCCCCTTGACGTCGAATCACCTCGTTAGAATCCGCACAGTTTTGTCCTTTTCTCTTTTTTTGTTTTCCATCTTCCTGGGGATCAACATGGCACTCGTTTCTATGCGCCAACTGCTGGACCATGCCGCCGAGTTCGGCTACGGCATCCCGGCGTTCAACGTCAACAACCTGGAGCAAGTCCAGGCCGTGATGCAGGCCGCCGATGAGGTCGGAGCCCCTGTGATCCTGCAGGCCAGCGCAGGCGCCCGCAAGTACGCTGGCGAGGCCTTCATCAAGCACCTGATCCAGGCTGCCGTGGAGATGTACCCCCATGTGCCCCTGGTGATGCACCAGGATCATGGCCAGTCCCCCGCCATCTGCCAGGGCGCCATTGACCTGGGCTTTGGCTCGGTGATGATGGACGGCTCGCTGCGCGAAGATGGCAAGACACCGGCATCTTTTGACTACAACGTCGAAGTGACCCGCAAGGTCGTGGACATGGCTCACAAGGTGGGCGTGACGGTTGAAGGCGAGCTGGGCTGCCTGGGCAACCTGGAAACCGGCGATGCTGGTGAAGAGGACGGCATCGGCGCCGATTGCAAGCTGGATCACAGCCAGATGCTGACCGACCCGGAAGAAGCGGCTGTGTTTGTCAAGGCCACCCAGCTGGATGCGCTGGCCATTGCCATTGGCACCAGCCATGGCGCCTACAAGTTCTCGCGCAAGCCCACGGGCGACATCCTGGCGATCTCGCGTGTCAAGGAAATCCACGCACGCATCCCCAACACCCACCTGGTGATGCACGGCTCGTCGTCGGTGCCTCAGGACCTGCTGGCCATCATCAACCAGTACGGCGGCAAGATGAAGGAAACCTACGGCGTGCCCGTCGAGGAAATCCAGGAAGCCATCAAGT